>JAFUJA010000001.1 GCA_017473905.1 Lachnospiraceae bacterium
AGCGTAATTACACCGGCTATACGGGTTACGGAACCCGGAATCAGTCCGGAAAGCGTTATGAAAGCTATACATACGGAACTGCTGCAGCAGAGGTGGACAAGCTTTTGGAAGAAGAGTCTACCGGCATGATTAAGGAGAAGTCCAAGGAAAGAGTTTCCCGCAGAGCAGGAATCAATCTTCCTCTTCTTCTGACAATGTTGGGTGCAGCATGCATTTCTTTTTATCTGCTTGCAAATTATGTAGGAACCCAGTCTGATGTTACCAAAAGCATTCGTGCCGTTAACAGTCTTGAGGCTGAATACAATACTTTGAAAGAGCAGAATGATGCGGATTACGACAGAATTATTACATCCGTGGATATGAATGAAATCAAAAGAATTGCAACCCAGGAACTGGGAATGCACTACGCGGCTGACGGTCAGGTAATCGGCTACACATATACGGCTGAAGATTACGTACGTCAGTATTCTGATATTGCAGAGTAAGCAGGTGTAAAGGATTTGGAAAGAGAAAGAAAACGTACCTCAAAAATGAATAAAGCGCTTGATAAAAAGTCAGGCAGAGGCATAAAACAAAGGACAGGACTGTTCTTTGTTTTTGTTGTCATTTGCCTTATGGTTGCATTTGGTAAAATCGTTTATTTGAATGTGACAAAAAACGAAGAATATAAAAAAATCGTTATGTCACAACGTATCAGTGACAGTACCACCATTGCATACCAGAGAGGCTATATTTATGACAGCAAGGGAACCATTCTTGCTGCCAGCAAAAAAGTATATAACGTGGTACTGGATGCGTATGTTATCAATCAGGAAGAAGAGAAGCATCCCGGTACCATTAATGCTACCGTGAATGCGGTTTCCGAGTGTCTCGGAATCAGCAAGGAAACGGTTTTGGACAGAATTAAAAATTACGGTCAGTCCAAATACTATATTATTGCAAAGGAAATGTCCGCCGAAGAAAAAGATAAGTTTGATGCAAAAGTTGCAGCTTCTAAAGAAAGCAAAGAACTTGTGGATATCGTAGGCGTTTGGTTTGAAGCGTACTATGTAAGATATTATCCCATGGGAAGCCTTGCCTGTGACGTAATCGGTTACACCAATGCGGGAAATGCAGGTGCCTATGGATTGGAGGAATTTTATAATACTACTTTAAACGGTACCGACGGACGTGTTTATGAGCATTATATTTCTGACAGTAACGTAGAGCAAAATACTATTTCGGCGGTGGACGGCAACAGCCTTGTGACTACAATCGATGCCAATATCCAGCGTATCGTAGAAGAAAAACTTTTAGAATACAACGAGAAATTTAAGGATAATGCCAGAGACGGAAACGGTGCGGAAAATGCGGCCTGCATTATTATGAACCCTAAAAAAGGTGAAGTATATGCCATGGCAAGCTATCCTAATTTTGATTTAAATTATCCCAGACGGGCAGACTTATACTTTGAAGAAGGAAGTTTGAAAGAAGAAACTTCTTCCGAGGTACCTTCAGGAGAGCAGGCTTCGACAAGTGAGACTTCTACGGAAGAGGATGAACGTCCTACAGCGGCGGAAGCACTTGCAGAGTTGTGGAAGAATTATTGTATATCCGCAACATATGAGCCCGGTTCCGTAGCGAAACCTTTTACGGTGGCCATGGGATTGGATTCCGGTAAAATGACCGGTGAGGAGACTTACTTTTGCGGCGGTCTTCTGGAAGTGGGCGGATATAAAATCAAATGTCACAACCGATACGGCGACGGACAGATGACGGTAGGCGATGCAATTGCCCAGTCCTGTAACGTTTCCCTGATGTTAATGGGTGAAACAATCGGAAAAACCAACTTTTTAAAATATTTCCAGGATTTTAATTTTGGCTTAAAGACGAATATTGACCTTACGGGTGAGGCAAGAACTGTTTCCCTGGTATTTAATGAGCAGACCATGGGGCCTACGGAACTTGCAACCTCAACCTTCGGTCAAGGCTATAATGTTACCATGATTCAGATGATCAGTGCGTTCTGCTCTCTGGTAAACGGCGGTTATTACTATGAGCCTCACATGGTAAGTCAGATTTTAAACGCAGAAGGTGCGGTAATCGAAAATATCCAGCCCCGCCTTTTGAAGCAGCCTATTTCCACTTCTACATCCAAGCAGGTTATTGAGTATTGTAACGGCGTAGTTACCGACGGTACCGGTAAAAAAGCCCGTCCTGCGGGATACATGATTGGTGGTAAGACCGGTACGGCGGAAACCATTGTAGACGGTAAACGTGGTTCTAAACAGTATGTAGTATCTTTTATGGGATATGCACCTGCGGATGATCCGGAAATCGTTATTTATGTGGTTCTTGACCGTCCGAATTTACAGGACCAGACTCTTGGTACGGCAGAAGCGGCAATTATTACAAGAGAGATTTTAACAGAGGTTCTTCCTTACTTAAATATTCCCATGACCGTGGAGTTAACAGAGGAAGAGAAGCAGGAACTTCTTGAAAAAGGGTTATATGATGCAACATTGATTCAGACAGAAATAACCCAGGAAGAGTTACAGCAGAATACGGGAGATAATAAGCATTTGGAAGGTATGCAAATTGACCCTGCCACAGGATACGGAATTGATCCTCATACAGGGGAATATCTGGACCCGAATACAGGTTATCCCATTGATCCCGGTTCGTCTTTTATTACCACTTCCGATTAACAGTACACAGGAATTACAGAATAACCTCACCGAAGCGCTAATAAACTATAATGAAGTTGCTAAGGTGAGGTTTTATGCAGGATAGAAATAAAACAAGATGTAAAAGAATGGCTACCTTATACGGCTGTGTGGTAATGTTTCTTTTTCTTGTGCTGGCAGTCAGGCTCTTTTATATTATGATTATTCAGGGAGAGCATTATTCGGAAGAGGCAAGACAACAGCAGGAGCGGGAACGCAGTATCAAAGCTGCCAGAGGTAAAATCACAGACCGGAACGGAGTTGTAATTGCAGACAATCTTACGGTTTGTACCGTATCCGTAGTTCATAATCAGATTGAGGACACGGAACGGGTAATTAAGGTTTTATGTGAGGAACTTTCACTTACCGAGGAATATGTCAGACCCCGTGTGGAGAAACGTTCTTCCATGGAAAAAATCAGAAGTAATGTGGATAAAACCATCGGCGACCGGATTCGAAGCTATGAGCTTGCCGGTGTTAAAGTAGATGAAGATTATAAAAGATATTACCCCTATGGGGAAACGGCTTCCAAAATACTGGGTTTTACAGGGTCTGATAATCAGGGAATTATTGGTTTGGAAGTAAAATACGAAGAGTATCTGGAAGGAGAGGCCGGTACCATTCTCACCGTAACCAATGCAAGAGGAGAAGAGGTGGAGAATGAGGCTGAACATCGTATTGAACCCATAAAAGGAGAGGACTTACGTCTTACATTGGACTGGAATATTCAGGAATACTGTACCCAGCTTGCTATGCTTGCCATGGAGGAGCATGAGGCTGACAGGGTATCCGTCATTGTAATGAATCCCCGGAACGGCGAGCTTTATGCAATGGCTGATGTGCCGGAGTTTGATTTGAACAGTCCGTATGATTTGACACCTATCGGAATAGAAGAAGAGCTTTCGGGGGAAGATTATCAGAATGCATTAAATTCCATGTGGAGAAACGGTTGTATTAACGATACATACGAGCCGGGTTCCACTTTCAAAATGGTTACGGCGGCTGCTGCGCTGGAAACGGGGACGGTAACTCCGGAGGACCCTTTTTTCTGTCCCGGTTATATTATGGTAGAAGACAGAAGAATCCGTTGTCATGATACGGACGGACACGGCAGCGAAACTTTTGCCGTGGGAATGATGAATTCCTGTAACCCTGTTTTTATATCTGTGGGATTGAAGCTGGGTGTAGATACCTTTTATGAATATTTCACCCAATTCGGTTTGTTTCAGAGAACGGGGATTGACCTGCCCGGTGAGGCTGGCACGATTATGCATGCAAAAGAAAATATGGGACCGGTGGAACTGGCTACCACATCTTTTGGCCAGTCTTTCCAGATTTCACCCATTCAACTTGTGACAACAGCTTCCATGCTGATAAACGGAGGAACCAGAGTGACTCCTCATCTGGCAAAGGAGACTTTAAAAGAAGACGGAAGTATAAGTCATATTTTTACGTATGAAGAGACAACCGGTCATGTTTCGGAAGAAACAAGTGCAACCCTTAGAATGTTGCTTGAAAAGGTGGTTTCGGAAGGCGGCGGGAAAAATGCCTATATTGAGGGCTGGTCTATCGGCGGTAAAACCGCAACCAGTCAGACA
Source organism: Lachnospiraceae bacterium (assembly GCA_017473905.1). GTDB lineage: Bacteria > Bacillota > Clostridia > Lachnospirales > Lachnospiraceae > UBA3766. Next base: position 4,304 of record JAFUJA010000001.1, read on the forward strand.
CTGCCGAGAAGCAGTGGGAAATACATTTCTTCCTTCATCGGTTTTTCACCGGCGGAAAATCCGGAAGTCATAGCTCTTGTTGTGATTCATAATCCCAAGGGGATTTATTACGGAAGCCAGACGGCTGCTCCGGTTGTAAAAAAGCTTTATGAAAATATTCTTCCTTATTTGGAAGGAATGAATTATAATGAACAAAGGGTGCAGTAATCCGCAAAAATGCGGTAGCTGCGGAAAGGATATAAAATGAATTATGTTGCAATTTTAGCGGGAGTCATTGCGTTTGCGGTAACGGCTGTTTTAGGACCGGTAACTATCTCTTTTTTAAGACGTTTAAAAGCCGGCCAGACCGTGCGTGAGGAAGGCCCCAAAACTCATCTTACGAAAACCGGAACACCTACCATGGGAGGAATTTTGATTGTATTTGCGATTCTTGTAGGGTCTTTGTTTTTTGTAATGGAGTATCCGAAGATTCTTCCTATCCTGTTTCTGACATTGGGATTGGGCCTTGTCGGATTCTGGGATGATTATCTTAAAGTGGTAAAAAAGAATTCCAAGGGATTGCGGGCATGGCAGAAAATGGGACTTCAGCTGCTTGTGACCGGTATTTTCCTGTTTTATGTGGAATTTTATACTGATATTTCGCTGGCGATGAAGGTGCCTTTCATGCCTGATGTTACACTGGATTTGGGAATACTTACCATTCCGTTTCTGTTTCTTGTAATCATCGGTACGGATACGGGCGCAAATTTTACGGATGGTATGGATGGTCTTGCATCTTCTGTTACGGCGATGATTTCCGTATTTTTTGCAGTGGTTGCCTTCGGAACCAACAGCGGAATAGAACCCCTTACCTGCGCGGTGACAGGCGCCTTATTGGGATTTCTGCTGTTTAACTGGCATCCTGCCAAAGTGTTTATGGGGGATACGGGAGCACTTGCAATCGGCGGCTTCGTGGCAGGAACCGCAATTGTACTGCAACTTCCTTTATTCCTGCTGATTATTGCGGTGGTCTATGTAGTGGAAGTGGCTTCCGTTATCATTCAGGTAACAAGTTTTAAACTGTTTGGAAAAAGAGTCTTTCTCATGACCCCCATCCATCATCATTTTGAACTGTTAAAGTGGAAGGAACCTACCGTTGTTGCCATGTTTACAGTGGTTACGGCACTTGCATGCGTGCTTGCATTTTTCGCATTATAGATTGAAAAGAGGTAAAATACAATGATACAGAAACTGGAAGGTAAAAAAGCACTTGTGATCGGAGCCGGTATCAGTGGTGTGGCAGCGTATAATCTGCTTGCAGCATCCGGTGCAATTCCTGTTTTATATGACGGAAATGCCGATTTGGATGTGGAAAAAGTCAAAGAAAGACTTTGCCACAAAGGAGATTCACAGGTTGTTACGGGAGAACTGCCGGAATACGTTGAAAATGAAACGGAGCTTTTGGTTTTAAGCCCCGGTGTTCCTGTGGACGGCGAAATCCCTGTCCGTTTTTATAAAAGAAATATTCCGGTTCTGGGAGAAATTGAACTTGCATATATTGCCGGTGCGGGACGTATTGTTGCCATTACCGGTACAAATGGTAAAACGACTACCACAGCCCTTACGGGTAAAATTATGGAGGATTATTTCGGAAAGGCCTATGTTGTGGGAAATATCGGGATTCCCTATACCGGTGTGGCATCCGAATTAAAAAATGATGACGTGGTTGTGGCGGAAGTCAGCAGTTTCCAGTTGGAAACCATTGATGCTTTCCGGCCCTGTGTTTCTGCGGTATTAAATGTTACACCTGACCACTTGAACCGTCATCACACCATGGAAAATTACATTGCAGCCAAGGCTGCCATTGGTAAAAACCAGGATGAAACGGACTTTTGTGTATTGAATTATGAAGACGAGATTACCCGTAAAATGGGTGAGGGTATGAGGGCAAAGGTTCTTTATTTCTCATCAAAACAGCCTTTGGAAGACGGATGTTTTTATGAAGAAAACAGTATTTTTTATGCAGAAAAAGGGAAAGCGGAAAAGCTGTTTGAAATTTCTGAAATGAAGCTTTTGGGCATGCACAACGTGGAAAATGTTATGGCTGCAATTTTAATCAGTCATGCATTTGGTGTTCCTCTTGCAAATATTATAAAAACCGTAAAAGAATTCCGTGCCGTGGAACATCGTATTGAATACGTCTGTACCAGAAACGGTGTGGATTATTACAATGATTCCAAAGGAACCAATCCGGATGCGGCAATCAAAGGCATTTCGGCTATGAATCGCAAAACTGTTCTCATAGGAGGCGGATATGACAAAGACAGCTCTTATGATGAATGGATTGAGGCTTTTCAGGGAAAGGTAAAAGCTCTTGTTTTAATCGGCCAGACGGCTGATAAAATCGAAAAATGTGCCCGTTCCCACGGATTTAATGAAATATACAGGGAAGAAAGCCTTGAGGCGGCGGTTCTTACCTGCGCAAAACTTGCAAACCCGGGAGAAGCGGTTTTATTATCCCCTGCATGTGCCAGCTGGGGAATGTTCCCGAATTATGAGGTGCGGGGACGGATGTTTAAAGAGTATGCACAAGGATTAAAAGATAGTAATTAGGAGGCGTTCGCATGGAGAACGACAGAACAAAAAAAGATAGGAAAAAATCAGGAATATACGTTGATTTTCTGATGCTTTTGACAGTGCTTGTATTGATTGCCATCGGTATGGTTATGCAGTATTCCATTCAGGCATTCCGGGGAAGCGAAGCAGAAACCGGTATTATTGCCGCACTGGGTATTCAGTTCATTGCAACCATTTTAGGGTTGGCAGTTATGATTGCCGTGGCATTTGTTCCCATAGCCATGTATAAAAAAGTGGACTGGATATGGTATCTTATAGGTTTCCTGCCTTTGTTTCTTCTCTTTACCCCGCTTGCCAAAACGGAAAATGGTGCTACAAGATGGCTGAATCTTTTTGGTGTCTCTGTTCAGGTCGCGGAAATATCCAAGATTGCCATGATGTTTTTTTATGCGACATTTCTTTGTAAAATAAAACTGGATAATATCAAAGGTTTTTTGATTGCGTTGTTTACTCCGGCACCTATGTTCCTTGGTGTTTTGCTGATTAGTAACAATTTGAGTTCTGCAATCATCATTTATGGTATTTGTGTTGTTATGCTTTGTATTGCCTGTCCTAAAAAGTCCTATGTGTTTGGACTTATAGCCATAATTGTGCTGGCTTTCTTCGGATTGCTTGGTGGTATTCTTTTGTTCTTGGATCCACAGGACTGGCAGGATGATTTCCGAATTTTACGAGTGTTTGCCTGGGCGGATCCGGAAAGCTACAGCTCCGGTAAGGGTTATCAGGTAATGCAGGCGTTGTATGCCATCGGTTCCGGCGGACTTTTTGGGAAAGGAATCGGTAAAAGTATTCAGAAACTGGAATACATGCCTGAAGCGGAAAATGACATGATTTTTGCGGTTTTGTGCGAGGAATTAGGTGCTTTTGGCGGATTTGTCGTACTTGTATTGTTTGCTTTTATGATTTTCCGTTTCCTGAATGTGGTAAACCATGCAAAGGATTTATATTCAGCATTACTTGCTACGGGTATTATGGCCCATTTCTCCATTCAGGTTGTTTTGAATATTGCGGTTGCAACCAACTTAATTCCCAATACGGGTGTATCACTGCCATTCATCAGTGACGGCGGTAGCGCAATGGTTTTCCTGCTGATAGAGGTGGGATTGATGATGGCAATAGCCAGAGAGGGAACGAAAAGGAAAAGCTGATTTTACATAGAATAAAAAAGGAGGAGCCATGAAGAAGGAAAGCAAAAGCCGTTTTGCCCTGGAAAACAGAAAATATACCATGATTCGTGCAGGCATTGTAAGCGGTTGCGTTCTTCTTGTGTTTCTTTTGCTTGTTATATTTTTATTGTCTTTTAAGGTAACTACTGTACAGGTGAACGGAAATGTCCACTATACTTCAGCACAGATTGAGGAAATGGTACTGGGAGAGAATACTTTTAAAAATTCTCTTTATCTGTCCATGAAATATAAAAATAAAGGAATGGAGGATATTCCTTTTATTGAAAAGATAGATATTACCGTTGTGGACCGTAATACAATCAATATTAACGTATACGAAAAATCCCTTGCCGGATATGTTACTTTTCTTGGAAACTGCATGTACTTTGATAAAGACGGAATCGTGGTGGAAAATTCCAGTATCCTTACGCCGGGAATTCCTGAAGTGACGGGATTGCACTTTGATTATGTTGTGCTTCATGAGAAACTTCCAGTGGCAGATGAGGATGTTTTTCAGCAGATTCTGAATATGACCAATCTGTTAAATAAAAATGGTCTGAATGCTACTAAATTACAGTTTGATGCATATGGAAACATGACTTTGTATTTCAATGATGTAAGAATAGTGCTCGGAGATGATGAGAACGAATTAAAGCTCATGCGTATAAAAGAAATTCTTCCTTCTTTGCAAGGAAAAAGTGGTGTCATCCGTATGGACGATTATGTGGTGGGTGACGGAACTATTACTTTTGTAAGCGACGAAAAGGAAGTGGAAACTTCTTCAGAAACAGAGGAATTTGCTACGGAAGTAACAACGGAAAGCGGTTCCGAAGAATCCGTTCAATAGAAAATACGAGGCAGGTGAGCCACGGGAAACCTTATAATTGTGAAAAATATTCCTTGAGAATGCAAGGAAAAGTGAAAAAAAGGTTGATAAAATCGTAAAAATTATATATGATAATATATGGTTATTTCTATACTTAGGAATATACTGTGAATTATTATGAGATATGGATTTTTACATAGAGTTCGTAAAAGAGGAAAAGGAATATTAAGGAGGAAAAAACCTTGATCGAAATCAGAACAAATGAAGCGGATGCTGCCGCAAAAATCATAGTTGTTGGTGTCGGCGGTGCAGGAAACAACGCAGTTAACAGAATGATCGAAGAAAATATTACCGGTGTGGAATTTATCGGTATTAATACAGATAAGCAGGCTTTACAGTTATGTAAGGCTCCCAAATTGATTCAGATTGGCGAGAAGGCTACCAAGGGACTTGGTGCCGGAGCAAGACCTGAAATCGGTGAAATGGCTGCGGAAGAAAGCCGTGAAGAAATCGCGGAAGCAATTCAGGATGCGGATATGGTATTCGTAACCTGCGGTATGGGTGGCGGAACCGGTACAGGTGCGGCTCCTATCGTTGCTGAATTATCTAAATCCATGGGAATCCTTACTGTTGGTGTAGTTACCAAGCCTTTCCGTTTTGAAGCAAAAGGACGTATGCAGAATGCAGAAATGGGTATTGAGAAGTTAAGACATTTCGTAGACACTCTGATTGTAATTCCCAACGAAAAGCTTCTTCAGATTGTGGACAAGAAGACGACTATGCCGGATGCGTTAAAGAAAGCGGATGAAGTTCTCCAGCAGGCCGTTTCCGGTATTACAGACCTGATTAATATTCCTTCCGTAATTAACCTTGACTTTGCGGACGTACAGACTGTTATGACGAACAAGGGTATTGCACATATCGGTATCGGTATGGGCAAGGGTGAGAATAAGGCAGAAGAAGCAATTAAAATGGCAGTTGAGAGTCCCTTACTCGAAACCACTATCGAAGGTGCTTCTGATGTTATCATCAATGTATCCGGTGATATCTCACTTATTGATGCAAATATTGCAGCAAGCTATGTACAGGAGCTTACAGGCGACAATGTAAACATTATCTTTGGTGCTATGTACAATGCAGACAATGTAGATACCTGTAAGATTACCGTAATCGCAACCGGTATTGCACCTCAGGGCGTGGCACCTGCTACTAAGTTTGGCGGATTTGCCGGATTCGGTAATCAGCCGGCAAGACCTGTAACACCCGGAACTCCCGGAACAGTTCCCATGGGAACCATGAATATGCGTAGTATGACTCCCGGAGCAGGTATTTCCTTCAGTAGCATGCAGGGCGGTGCAGCAGCACAGAGTCCTTATCAGCAGCCTCAGCAGCAGGCACCTGTAACTCCCAGACCTGCACCTGTTCGTAAACCCCAGCAGGAAGTTAAGAGCACGGTAACAGATGTGCCTATCGTGATTCCTGATTTCTTAAAGGGAAATAAAAAATAAAAATTCAGACATGACAATGAACTCCTTTTATCGTATTTCGGTAAAAGGAGTTTTTTTGTCGATTTTTTTAAAAGGGGTTGTTTCTGTTTTGACAAAATAAGTGTGTCTCTTTTGGTAAAATCATAAAAAAGGGGGATGTTTATGCAAGCGGAACTGTATTTGGAAGACCTGCTTTTACAACAATTTGTTTGGGATTTTTGGATTCTTACACTTGCTTGTGCAATACGGGGAATGTCCTTTCGTTTTTGGCGGTGCTTTGCAGGAGCCATGGGTGGAGCAATTTTGTGGATGTTGTTGTTGATAACGTTTGTTCCCTTTTGGATACATATGTGTACTGTTTTAACAGTCGGGATTGTAGTTATGGCAGTGATTGCATTTCCTGTGGTTTCCTTACGTAATTACATCAAAAATTGTGGGGCAATCCTTGCAGGCGGCTTGTTTTTGGGAGGTATTGGAACGTTTCTGGGGAACAGGATTCCTGTTGTAAACAGCATACCGGTGCAGGTGATTTTAATTTCGGTATTGGCACCGGTTACCTGTGTGATTGTGCGTCGGTTACATAAAAAAAGAAAACTGTTTTATCCGGTTAAAATTGAATTTGAAGATGGGGAGGTGATTCATACCATAGGACTTTTGGATACAGGGAATTGTCTTCGTACTGAGGACGGTGAGGGCGTCTGTCTCCTGGAAAGCCGGTTGCGAAAGGGACAAAGACAGGATACTTTTCATATTCCCTATTCATGTATCGGTGATGCTTCCGGAGTAGTTTCGGGAGAATATGCGGGAAAGCTTATTGTTTTTACAACAGAGGGAACAGAGGTAAGGAAAAATGTTCCGATAGCCTATGTTACATGGTCGGCAAAAGAAAAGAAGAAATATGAAATGATTTTGCAGGGAGAATATGTATGAAATGGTTATTGTGGTTAAAACAACTGAGTAAAGATGAAGATACAAATGCAGAGGAATACAGAGAATTCCTAGCCGGTAACGAATTGTTTTATATCGGCGGAAGTGATGCGCTTCCTCCACCATTGGAGCCTGAACAGGAAAATGAATGTATTATGAAACTTGGTACTGATTTGGAAGCTGAAGCCAGAAGCGAATTGATTGAACATAATCTTAGACTGGTAGTCTATATTGCCAAGAAATTTGATAATACGGGAGTCGGTGTGGAGGATTTGATTTCTATCGGTACCATCGGTCTGATTAAGTCTATCAATACCTTTCGGGCAGATAAAAACATAAAACTTGCCACCTATGCATCAAGATGTATTGAAAATGAAATTTTGATGTTTTTGCGTAAAAACAGTAAGGTAAAAATGGAAGTATCCATTGATGAACCTTTAAATGTTGACTGGGACGGAAATGAATTGCTTTTATCAGATATTCTGGGAACGGACGAGGATGTCATATACAGAGATATGGAGCTTGACGCAGAACGCAGACTTCTTGGAAAGGCAATCGGGACTTTAAAGGAACGGGAACGGATGATTATTGCCCTGCGATATGGATTAAGTCGTTCGGACGGGCAGGAGATGACACAAAAAGAAGTGGCTGATCACTTGGGAATTTCCCAGTCCTATATTTCCCGTCTCGAAAAGAAAATAATGAACCGGTTAAAGAAAGAGATCAGCCGTGAATTATAAAGTATTTAATGTTTATTCTTCTTTTTTTCGGCAATTCTGGTTGAGAAATGTTCTCGCCAGATTGCAGGGGTAAAGAGCAGAAGCAGGGGGAATAATTCCAATCTTCCTGCAATCATGTCAAAGCTCATTACCAGTTTGGAAAACCAGTTAAAATGTCCAAAATTCTGTGTGGGACCCACCATTTCAAGGCCGGGTCCTACATTATTTAATGTAGCGGCAATTGCAGTAAATGTTGTGGTGAAGTCTTTGTTTTCCAATGCAACCAGTAAAAAGGAACAGACAAATATGAGAATAAATGTTAAAAAGTAAACACTGGTTGCACGTATCACATCATCTTCTAAAGGTTTTCCTTCCATTTGGATTTTTTTGATGCTTTTAGGGTGAATGTATGAGGTAATTTCCTTAATAAAAACTTTAATAGCTATGAGGATTCTTGAAATTTTAATGCCTCCGCCCGTGCTGCCGGCACATGCTCCGATAAATGTTAATATGACAAGTATCGATTTTGCGAATCCGGGCCATACTTCGTAGTCTGCGGATGCGAATCCTGTGGTAGATATTATGGAAGTTACCTGAAATGCTGCATGCATTAATGCTTCACCGAGAGAAGGATACAAGCTTAATATTGAAATTGTAATTCCGATAATGGATGCCGTAACAATCAATACATAAGCTCTGACTTCTTCCATGAGAAGTGCTTTTTTTAGTTTGCCGTATAGAATCAGGTAATACATGTTAAAGTTAACACCGAATAAGAACATAAAAATGCTAACGATCCAAATGACGGCAGATGAGTAGTCTGCAACGCTTGTATTTTTAACAGCAAATCCACCTGTGCCGGCTGTACCTATAGAAAGACAAAGTGCATCAAAAACAGGAGTTCCTGCAATCAGGAGTAAAATAAATTCAACAACTGTAAGGACGAAATAGATAACATATAGTATTCTTGCCGTTATTTTTAATTTAGGAACCAGCTTGCCGACTGTGGGACCGGGGCTCTCTGCACGCATAAGATTCATATGGGAACCGCCATTCATGGGAACAATTGCCAGTAAAAAAACAAGAACACCCATGCCACCAATCCAATGGGTAAAGCATCGCCAGAACAGTGAACAGTGGCTTAATGCTTCCACATCGGAAAGGATGGTAGCACCTGTTGTAGTAAAGCCGGATACAATTTCGAAGAATGCGTCGATAAGGTTCGGTATCTCGTTGGTTATGTACAAAGGGATACATCCCACAAGACTTAATATAATCCAGCTTAATGCTGTGGTTATGCAGCCTTCTTTTAGATAAAAAATATTATTTTTGGGTTTTTTTAGTGAAAGCAAAAAGCCGAGCAGCCCGCTGAGAATTGCAACAAGCAGATAGTTCCAGCCCTGACTTTCCTTGTAAAAAATAGCAACAACACAGGGAAGCAGTAAAAAAACAGCTTCTATTTTCAGTATGTTGCCTATGATATAACGCACCATGGAAGTATTCATATTTTCACCTTTTATTTCTCTAAAATATCTTCCAAATCGTAAAAGCCTGTATGAGTTGTTACAATCATTACGGTATCTCCGATTTGAATAGTGTCCTGACCGCGAGGAATCAGAATTTTTCCGTTACGATTAATAAAAGCAATCAGGAGATTGTCTTTTAAAGACAGTTCCATAAGAGGGACGTTAATCAGTTCAGATTTCTTTTCTACAAGGAATTCGATGGCCTCCACCCTGGAATCAAATAGGTGATATAAAGATTCAATATTGCTGTTGTAAGAATCTTTTTTTGCACGAACATATTTAATGATTGCCTCTGAAGTAATGTATTCCGGGTAAACCACGCTTCCCAAGTCAAGCTTTGCAATTACATTTTTAAATGTAGAGCGGTTAATCTTAGTAACCACTTTGGCATCAGAAACCTGTTTTGCGTAAAGGGTAAGCATAACATTTTCTGTATCTTTTCCTGTCAAGGGAACAAAAGATTCTGCAAATTCCAATCCTTCTTCTTTCAGAAGTTCTGAATCTGTACCGTCCCCGTTGATGATGATGGCTTCGGGAAGCAGATTACTTAAATCTTCACAACGTGATTTGTTTTGTTCAATGATTTTTACATCGATACCCATGGTAATTAATTGTTTTGCAAGGTAGTAGGAAGCTCTTCCGCCTCCGACTATCATGGTATTTTTAACCTGTTTTGTATCGAAGCCTATTTCCCCGAGAAAAGCGATTGCGTTCTTCTTCGTGGCAACAAATGATATAATATCTCCGGTGTGTAACATGAAATTACCGGAAGGGATATAAACCTCACCGTCTCTTTCTATGGCACAAATCAGGATATGATTGTTGGTCAGCTCTCTGGAAAGAGAGTAGATGGGTTTGCCGTCAAGTATATTATATTCCGGAATTTTAAATTTAATCATTTCTGCTTGTCCGTGGGCAAAGGAGTTAATTTCCAGTGCGGTAGGAAGATAGAGAACTCTTGCGGCTTCTCTCGCAGCTTCGTATTCGGGATTTAGAATCATTGTTAAGCCTAATGATTTTCGCAAATAGCTGGTTTCTGCGTTATAATCCGGAGTTCTGACTCTTGCAACGGCAGCACAATTGGTTGATTGTTTGGCAATGGTGCAACATAAAAGATTCAGTTCATCGGAATTTGTTACTGCAATAATCAGATCGGCGGATTCGATACCGGCTTCTGTCTGAGTGCTGTAGTTTGCCCCGTTTCCGACAACTCCCATAATATCATACATATTAGTTATAGATTGCACCACGGTCGCATCCGTATCAATAATAGTGATGTCATGACCTTCAGGGGCAAGCTGTTCCACCAGTGTGGAACCTACATTACCGCATCCTACAATAATAATCTTCAGCCCATGTTTATTCCGTTCTCCGGAAGTAAGTGAGCTCATAAAATCCAACATAGATTTCCTCCCCGGTATTTTTATATACCGTAAATTAAAAATAATATACAACCTAGTATACCACTGACCGGGGATTTTTGCATCAAATTTTTACATGTTTTCTTCGTCAGTAATCAAGATAATTTCTCATTATTTTTAAAGCATTTTTTTCGAGACGGGAGACCTGTGCCTGGGAAATGCCTATCATATCGGCCACTTCCATCTGGGTTTTGCCTTCCAAAAAGCGAAGCGTAATGATATTTTTTTCACGTTCGTTTAATTTTTTCATTGCATCTACGATACATAGATTTTCAATCCAGGAATCTTCGTGGGTTTTTTTGTCACTGACCTGATCCATTACATACAAGGTATCTCCGCCGTCTGTATAAACAGGCTCGTAAAGACTGACGGGATGTTGGATTGCATCAAGCGCGTAGACGATGTCTTCTTTTGGGATTCCGATTTCTTCCGAAATTTCTGCGATTGTGGGTTCCTGCATCGTTTTACGGGAAAGGGCTTCTCTTGCATAAATGGCTTTATAGGCGGTATCTTTTACGGAACGGCTGATGCGGATTGCATGATTGTCCCGTAAAAAGCGCCGGATTTCGCCAATAATCATGGGAACCGCATATGTGGAGAACTTCACATTCAGACTCGGGTCGAAATTATCAATTGCCTTCATGAGACCGATACACCCAATCTGAAATAAGTCGTCAGCATTTTCATTGTTGGATGAAAAACGTTTTATAACGCTTAAAACCAGACGCAAATTTCCTTCGATGTAACGTTGTCTGGCTTCTTGGTCTCCCTGGGTTATTTTTTCGAAGAGAAGTTCTTTTTCTTCGGTACTTAAAAGGGGGAGGGTGGAGGTGTTGACTCCGCAGATTTCTACTTTATACAATGCCATGGATGTCTCCTTTTTCGATACTGAAATGAAGATAAACAGATGGCAAAACAGGTGATTTGCAACTGTTGTTCAAAATACAGAATGTGCCTATTTTGTTTTTTTTATACAGTTGGAAAGGCTTATTTTTTTATTTCCTGAATATGGATAAAATATAAGAGTAATATTGTAGAAATGAGGAGGTGACAGAATATGCTTTTCTCTGAATTGACGGATAAAGAAGTAATCAGTATCAAGGATTGCAGGTGTCTTGGTAAAATTGGAGATTTGGAATTTAACTGCCAGACGGGGTGTATTGAAAAAGTGTATATTCCTGCTAAAGGAAAACTGTGTAATTTTTTTCAGCCGGCACCGGAGTACACAATCTGTTACCGGGATATCCGGCAAATCGGTCCGGATGTAATACTGGTTGACGTGTAGGAATAGAAAGAACCGGAAAGAATGGAAATAAAAGGGTTTCAAGGGCATTTTGGTTGACGTAATATGGAAAATGGTATATAATTCCATTGTAGACCGCAAGATGTTGCGGTTGACTAAAATTCCTTCGGGAAATGCGTAAAACGCAGGAAATGGAGAGACCAATGAAGTGTCCTTTTTGTAGTCATGAAAATACGAGAGTAATTGATTCCAGACCGGCTGAGGATAATAATTCCATCCGCCGGCGCCGTGTGTGTGATGAATGCGGAAAACGTTTCACAACCTATGAAAAAATAGAAACCATTCCTTTGATTATTATAAAAAAGGATATGAACCGTGAAACCTATGACAGAAGCAAGATTGAAGCAGGTATTCTTCGTGCCTGCCATAAAAGACCGGTGTCTGTAGCACAGATTACCCAGCTTGCGGATGAGGTGGAAACAGAGATTTCCAATTTGGAAGAACGGGAAATTCCCAGTGCAATTATCGGTGAAATGATTATGAACAAATTAAAGGATCTTGATCCCGTAGCTTATGTAAGATTTGCATCTGTATATCGTGAATTTAAGGATGTGAATACTTTTATGGATGAACTCAAAAAAGTTTTAAAATAATTTTTACGTACGAAGGAGGAAATGCAGTATGGATTACGGAAACGGACAGGGAAACGATGCATATGCTCAGGTTCCCCCTCGGTACAGAACTTCTGCAGAAAATGTGAACATGGTTTATCTTCCCAATAAGGTAACCCAGACAATTTCTACAATGGTAACAATCAGTGCGGTTATCTGGTTGCTCATTGCGATTTACCAGATTCTTGTCGGATTGATATTTGCAATTTTTGGTGTTGGTCTTGTAACGCTTCTTTGCGGCGCATGGAACATATATGCCTGCGTAAGCAATTTTAAGCATGCAAAGTGGGTAAAAAATTGTAACAGCATCGCACAGGGGCAGGCGATAGTGGATTCTTACGAAAGTTCACTTGGTAAAATCATTATTTTCCTGATTACAAATCTTACCATAGGCGGAGGTATTGGTGTAATCGGTTCTATTTATGACCTGATTCTGAGGGCCTATGTATTAAAGCACAGAGAAGAACTTGGTGCATAATTAAAAAACGGATTATTTTGAACGAAAAATGTGAGATATGAAGTCAAAGGAAGAAAAGATTGACTTCATATCTCCTTTTTGTTACAATGCAGTCGAATGAGGAGTCTTGTTCATCCTCATTTTAAAAATCATATAGGAATAATATAGAAGAAAGGAAGTTAAGAACAATGAAAAAGAGTACCTTTTTGAAGGGCATTCTTCTTCTGATGTTACTTACACTGACTGTTGCACTGTGCGCATGCGCAGGTGATAAGGAAGACAAATCCTCTTCATCTATTACCATCGGTATTCCTCAGGATATTGAAGACAGTCTTGACCCCCACGAAATGCTGGCGGCAGGAACCAAAGAGCTTTTCTTCAATGTATACGAGGGTCTGTATAAGGCAGACGTCGATGGGAATTTAGTGCCCGCAGTAGCCGGTGATGTAGTAATTTCCGAAGATGGATGTACCTACACATTCACATTAAGAGAAGGAGTGAAGTTCCACGACGGAACCCTTGTAACGGCAGCGGACGTTGAATATTCAATTGCTAAATGCGCCGATATCGAGGGTGGTTCACCCAACATAGCGGCGTTTTCTAATATTGTAAGCGTAACCGCTACGGATGATACCCATGTGGAAATCGTTCTGGCAGAAGCAGATAATGATTTACTTGCCATGCTTGCAAGTATTGAGGCAGCAATTTTACCGAAAAACAATGCAACTCCCGATAGTGTAGCCATCGGAACCGGACCGTATAAGTATGTATCACGTTCTCCGCTGGAGAATATTAAAATGGAAGCATTTGAAGAATACTGGAACGGTGCTCCCGAAATTAAAAATGTTACATTTAAAATCTGTTCCAATGCAGATACCATTGCAATGGAATTAAATGGCGGTTCCATTGATATGTTCTGTCGTCTTACCACTGCACAGATGGCTGAAATCAATATGGAGCAGTTTGAGATTCTGGAAGGAACCATGAATCTTGTACAGGGTATGTACTTAAATAATGATTTCGGACCTTTTCAGGATGTGAGAGTAAGACAGGCATTGTGCCATGCAGTGAACAGGGAAGAAGTTCTTGCATTTGTGTCAGACGGAAAAGGAACCGTAATCGGTAGCAGCATGATTCCCGCTTTCGGAAAGTATTATATGGAGGATTTAAATGAACTTTACCCCTATGATACACAGAAGGCAAAGGAACTTCTTTCGGAAGCAGGGTATGCAGATGGACTTACGTTTAGCATTACCGTACCTTCCAATTATCAGCAGCACGTAGATACCGCTCAGGTTATTGCAGAGCAGCTGAAAGAAGTAAACGTAACCGCAGAAATCAAGCTGGTTGACTGGGATACATGGTTATCCGAAACCTATAGCAACCGTAATTACGAAGCAACGGTAATCGGCGTAGATGCGCCCCAGCTTACCGCAACTGCATTTTTAGACCGTTTTGTAAGTACCGCAGGAGATAATTTTGTAAATTATTCAAATCCCGCATATGATGAGAACTTTGCAAATGCAATGTCTACTGTAGAGGATGAGGCACGTACGGAATATTTTAAAAACTGCGAACGTCTTCTTGCGGAAGATGCGGCAAATGTATACATTCAGGATTTGCCTGAATTTGTAGCACTGAGTAAAAAATATACCGGTTATCAATTCTATCCGGTATATGTATTGGATGTTTCCACCATTAAGATTGCAGAGTAGAAACATTTTTAAAAGATGAATAGGAAGGAGATCGCAAGTATGGGAAAATACCTGTTAAAAAAGACTGTAATGTTGGTATTGACTCTTCTTGCGGTCTCTTTTGTTGTTTTTGCGATTTTTACCATTCTGCCGGGAGACCCTGCGTTGCATAAGCTGGGAACCCAGGCAACACCGGAGCGTCTGGAGGCACTTCGGGAGTCTATGGGATTGAACGAACCTTTTATGCTTAGGTATTTAAAATGGTTGTCCGGCATGCTGGTATTTGATTTCGGAAATTCATATTCCTACTCCGGCAGTGTTACGGCTTTGATCGGTCCTAAAATTCCGATTAACCTTGTTTTATCGGTAATGGCGCTGGTTATTGTCTGTTGTGTATCCATTCCCATGGGAATTTATACAGCCAAACATGTGGGTGGCAAGGCAGATAAGTGCATTATGGCGGTGAATCAGTTCGCCATGTCAGTTCCCCCTTTCCTCGTAGGTCTGTTTTTGACCTTTGTTTTTGGGCTTACCCTGAAATTGTTTGTGCCGGGAGGCTATGTGGATTATCGGGAGAATTTCATCGGTTTTATCGGTTATCTTATTTGTCCGGCCATTGCAATTGCCCTTCCTAAGTGCGCAATGTGTATCAAACTTCTCAAGGCCAATATTTTGGAGGAATCTAAAAAGGATTATGCAAGAACTGCTTACAGCAGGGGAAATTCCACTACGCAGATGTTATATAAACATCTTTTAAAAAATGCGATTATGCCTACCATTACTTTTATTGGTATGGTGGCTGCAGATATGATTGCAAGCGGTATTATTGTGGAGCAGGTATTCGGCATTCCCGGTCTGGGAAGAAGCCTGCTGGCAGCAATTTCTGCCCGGGATTATCCTGTGGTGGAAGCAATTGTTATGCTGATTGCTTTTTTGATTGTAACCATTAGTGCCGTTACGGATGTGATTCATGGCATTATGGACCCGAGAGTGAGAATGTAAAAGGAACTTTTTATGAAGAAGAAAACAGGAAAATTCAACTTAATACTGGGTTGTATCCTGCTGGGTGGCATTGGGTTGTTTG
Source organism: Lachnospiraceae bacterium (assembly GCA_017473905.1). Classification (GTDB taxonomy): domain Bacteria; phylum Bacillota; class Clostridia; order Lachnospirales; family Lachnospiraceae; genus UBA3766. Next base: position 20,141 of record JAFUJA010000001.1, read on the forward strand.
CGCTTTCCGGTCTTCTTTTCATGCCTTATGATCCGGAAGGAATGGACATAGCCAATAAACTGGCGGCACCCTCCCTTGCCCATCCCTTCGGGTGTGATAATTTCGGCAGGGATATTTTCAGCAGGGTTCAGTCAGGATTGTTAACAACTCTTGGAATCGGCATTTCCAGCGTTGCCCTGGGAACGGTGCTGGGAACTCTTTTAGGAGCACTGATGGGATATTATGCAGGTCTGATAGATGAGGGACTGATGCGGATTATGGATGTGCTTTTTGCCATTCCGTCTATTTTACTTGCTTTGATTTTTCTGAGTGTGTTTGACTCCAGTATGGGAAATGTCATCCTGGCGCTGGGATTTTCCATCGTGCCCAGCTTTGCCAAAATGATGCGACAGGAGTTCCGGAAACAAAGGGAGATGGAATATGTAAAAGTGGCGAAGCTTTTTGGAGCATCTGATGCCAGAATTCTTTTTGTGCATATTCTTCCTAATGTGATGCCTACTTTTATTAATTGTATTTTGATTTCTTTTAATAATGCCGTACTTGCAGAGGCGGGAATGAGTTATTTGGGAATCGGTGTACAGCCGCCCAAGGCAAGCCTTGGAAGAATGCTTTCCGAAGCCCAGGGCTATCTGACGAGTGCTCCTTTTTATACGATTTTTCCCGGTATTATTATGATATTGATGTTGTTCGGCTTCTGCCTTTTAAGTGAGAAGGGAAGTGAAAAGAATGCTTGATGTAAGGAATTTGACGATTGAGTTTCACGACCATTCTCTTCCGGAAGTGGCGGTGGACAATATATCTTTTTCCGTAAATGACGGAGATATTTTGGGAATAGTGGGAGAATCCGGTTCCGGTAAAAGTATGACGGCGTTAGCGATTGCAGGTCTTTTAAACAGGGGAGATATTACCAAGTCGGGAGAGATTCTTCTGGACGGCAAAGAACTTCTTCACATGAAACGTAAAGAGCTGCGTGAACTGCAGGGAAAAGACATCGGAATTGTATTTCAGGAACCCATGACCAGCTTAAATCCCGTGCGTAAAATCGACTGGCAGGTGGAAGAAGCCCTTCGTACCCATGGGGAAAAAGATAAGGATAAAATGAAGCAGCTTGCACTGGAAATCATGGAAGAAGTGGGGCTTCCGGATGTGGAAATCCTTTATAATGCTTATCCTCACGAGCTTTCCGGCGGCATGCGTCAGAGAGTTATGATTGCAGCAGCTATGATTTCGGGGCCGGGGCTTTTGATTGCAGATGAACCGACTACGGCATTGGATGTAACCGTACAGGCTCAGATTATTGCCTTGTTAAAGAAAATAAATGCGGAGAAAAAGACCACGATTTTATTTATATCCCATGATTTAAGTCTTGTGAGAATGCTGTGTAAGCATGTTCTTGTGATGAAAGACGGTAATATTGTGGAAGAAGGTCCTGTGGAAGAAATCTTCCGCAATCCGAAGGAAAGCTATACCCGGGAACTGATTGATGCCATTCCTGTGGTGGAAAGAAGGAGGAATGATAATGGAGCAAAGTAATGTTTGTGAAGTGAGAAATCTTTCTTTTTCCTATGCTAAATCCGGATTCGGCAGAAAAAAAGCCGGACAGGGAAGCAGTATATCGGACATTTCTTTTTCCATAAAAGAAGGAGAAATTTTAGGTCTTGTAGGGGAGAGCGGAAGCGGAAAATCAACCCTTGCCAAGTGTATTGCCGGTCTTTTGGAGCCTTCCCAAGGAACCATCGAAAAGCAAAAAGTTCAAATGGTATTTCAGGATAGCTATAGTGCCTTGAATCCTGCTAAAACCGTGGGCTGGCTTCTGGAAGAGTCGCTTCGTTTGTCCGGTGTGAAAGACAAAGAAATCCGCAGAGAAAAAATACGTCAGATGTTGGATGAAGTGGAGTTGGAAGAAGAACATCTGGACAGAAAACCATCTGCACTTTCCGGCGGACAGCGTCAAAGGGTGATGATTGCCATGGCACTTCTTGCAAATCCCGGACTTTTGATTGCAGATGAACCGGTATCCGCTTTGGATGTGACGGTGCAGAAACAAATTCTGGGACTTTTAAAAAAATTAAGAAAAGAGCGTAAGCTGGCAATTCTTTTTATTTCCCATGATTTACGTACCGTTTACGGTCTTTGCGACAGCTGTATGGTTATGAAAGAAGGAAAAATAGTTGAAGCAGGCAGCAAAGATGAGTTATACTGTAATCCGAAGACAGAATATACCCGGCTTCTTTTACAAAGTGCCGGTATCGAGTGGGAGTAATTATGTTTCAAGCTTTTTATCCTGGTGAATATGTGGATTCTACCTATGAAATAGATTTTGAAGAATTTTATAAAAAGGGATATCGAGGCGTTATTTTTGATATTGATAATACGCTGGTTCCCCATGGTGCACCTGCGGATGATAGAAGCAGAAAACTGATAGCCTCTTTGAAGGAAATGGGATATTCCGTATTTCTTCTTTCCAATAATAAGGAAGCAAGAGTAAAGGTGTTTAATGAAGGGCAGAATCTGGACTATATCCATAAAGCAGGCAAGCCTTTCAGGAAAAATTACAGACGGGCCATGGAGAAAATGGGCACAACTACGGAGAATACCCTTTTTGTGGGAGACCAGCTTTTTACGGATGTGTGGGGAGCAAAACGGACCGGAATGCACAATATTCTTGTAAAACCCATTCATCCCCGTGAAGAAATCCAAATTGTCCTGAAAAGGAAGCTGGAACGGGTTGTTTTGAAAGAATATGCAAAAAAAATTGAAAAAAATAAAAAAATCAGTTGAAATATGCTTGTTCTTATATTAAACTAATTTTGAATTATTATGTAATATTTAGGAGGAAGAAACGATGATTTCTGCCGGTGAATTTAGAAACGGTGTTACGATTGAATTGGATTCTAATGTTTTTCAGATTGTTGAATTTCAGCATGTAAAACCCGGAAAGGGCGCTGCTTTTGTTCGTACCAAATTGAAAAATATTAAGAATGGTGGTGTTGTGGAGAGAACCTTCAGACCTACCGAAAAATGTCCTTTGGCACGAATTGATAGAAAGGATATGCAGTACTTATACTCTGACGGAGATATGTTCAATTTCATGGATGTTGAAACTTACGAGCAGATTGCTCTCAACAAGGATGAAATCGGCGATGCTCTTAAGTTCGTTAAAGAAAATGACATGGTTAAAATGTGTTCCCACAACGGAAGTGTGTTCGCTATCGAACCCCCTCTGTTTGTTGAACTTGAAATTACCGAAACCGAACCCGGTTTCAAGGGTGATACCGCTACAGGTGCAAGCAAGCCTGCTACCGTGGAAACCGGTGCAGTTGTAAGCGTTCCCCTGTTCGTAGAAATCGGTGACAAGATTAAGATTGACACAAGAACCGGAGAATACTTAAGTAGAGTATAATGATATTCACATCTATTTTGGCTTTTAAGGCAATGAAAATTCTTTTTTCATTGCCTTTTTGTTATGGGGAGAGGCCGCAGCATTCATGCGAGCGTATCTCATTTCTGTTATGGCAACGGGACGGAAGACCGTTGTATCTGAAATCATATCTTTGTCCGAAAGGACAGTCTAAAATGAAAGAGAGGTCAAATCTATGGATTTTATGGAATTTACACAGACTATCAAAGAAATGGCGGAAGTAAGATGTAAGGAAAATGATAAAGTTTCCCTGAATCGTGTGCCTAAAAATAACGGTGTTTTTTTACAAGGATTAACCATTTCGAAAAAGGGGAGAAATATATCCCCAACCATTTATTTGGAGGAATTTTATAAAGAATATCAAAAGGGCAGGAGTGCAGAGGATATTGTAGAAGAAATTCTTTTTATTTACGAAGAGAAAACGTTGCAAAACAGCCTGGATATGGATTTTTTTACGGAATATGACAAAGCAGTGGAGAACATTGTTTTTAAATTGGTAAACTATGAGAAAAATGAGGAATTGCTCGCAGATGTCCCTCATGTAAAATATCTTGACCTTGCAATTGTTTTTCTTTATCTGTTCCGGGATCATGAAATCGGAAATGCCACGATTCTGATTCATAACAATCATTTAAAAATTTGGGAAAAAACCACGGAAGATTTATATGAAGCAGCATGTAAGAACACACCAAGGCTTTTAAAATGGGAATTAAAAGGAATGGAAGAAATCTTAAAGGAACTGTGTGCCGGAGACCATTTTTATGATGAGGAAGAGGCGGAAACAGACGAGGAATGTCCGGATATACATGATGACGGAGAAATGTATGTATTAACCAATCATGAGAGAATTAACGGAGCAGGTGTTATTCTTTATGACAGTCTGCTTTCAAGGTTTGCAGAGCGGAAGAAGAAAGATATTATTATTTTGCCCAGCTCTGTTCATGAAGTGATTTTGCTGCCTTGTGATGACAATCAGGATAAAAGAATGCTTATGGAACTTGTGAAAGAAGTAAATCAAACACAGGTAGAAGCACAGGAAGTACTGTCTGACAGCGTATACCTTTTCTCCAGAAAAGAACAAAAAGTAGTCTGTCTCTAGTGTTTTCGGGGTATGAAAGCATTGTTACATGTAAAAAAATGGGGCTTTTAGAAGAATGTGGCGATGCTTTTCACACCCCTAAACTACTAGACAAAAAGAGAAGAGTATGGTATCATATGTCACAGTGGCGTAATATTTTTGTAATATTTTCGTCTTCTGAGCACCCGTAGTCTAATGGATAGAACGAAGGCCTCCGACGCCTTTAATGCAGGTTCGATTCCTGTCGGGTGTATTTTGTAAGTAAAAGAGGATATTCTTTTGACATACAATTTAGAAATGAGGTTAAGGGTTATATGATGAAGTTTATCAAGTCCCTCCTCTTCGACAAAATCGGTGGTTGGATTAAAGTTCATTCCATCATTTCCGCAACGCTTCTATTTGCTGTGGTTGTTGCCTGTGTAACTTTGGTGGCGGCAGTAATTGGTGGCAAGGGAAATCCTGCAATGTTGGGAACTGTCGGAGACGAAGGCAAAACAGGTGGCACAGAAGGATCTGAATTACCTGCAAGAGATATTTCTCTGCAGTGTGACAAATATCCTGACGTAAATCAGCTGATTGAAGACTATCACAAAGCGCTTGCAGACAATGATGAAGAGAAAATCAAACAGTATCTTCTTTATGTAAGCGAGGATGAGCTGATTAATATTGCCGTTAAAAGTGAATATATCGAGAGTTATGATAAAATCAAATGCTATACACAGGAAGGTTATGACGAGAATTCCTACTATGTATATGTATCTTATCAGTTGAAACTGGATGGTTTTGAAACTCTTGTACCCGGTCTGAGCGGACTGTATTATTGTCCTGATGAAGCCGGTACTTATCACATTTATCGGAAATCTGATATGAGCGAAGCCGTACTTGCGGACTTTTATCAGGTGTATATGGAACAGGAAGTACAGGATTTGTATGATACCGTAAAACTGGATTATACGGAAGTTCTGGAAAGTGATGAGAATCTAAAGACTTTTGTTGAATCTTTTGAAGATGTGGTTCGTGATGAAGTTGTAAAACGAATTGCCATTCGTGAAGCAAGCGAAGCGCTTGTGGAAGCCAGCAGTGAAGCTCTCAGCTCAGAGGAAGACCCTACAGAGGTTGCTGACGGAGATGAAAGTGAAACGGTTCGTGCAACCACCACTGTAAATGTCAGAAGTTCAGACAGCGAGACTGCGGATAAAATCGGCAAGGTAATAACCGGAACGACTTTAACCCGTCTTGAAGAGAAGTTAAACGGATGGAGCAAGGTTCTTTATGAAGGTTCTGAGGGTTATATCAAATCAGAATATTTAGAGTCTATGTCCTCTTCGGGAGACAATGATAATGATGAGCCTGCATCAGGAAAATATGTAACTGTAAAAGAAAATGTTAATATCCGTGCAAGCGCAAGCGAAACAGGAAATAAGCTTGGTCTTGCCGTTGCGGGAACCAAGCTGGAACTGATTGAAAAAATGAGTGACGGCTGGACGAAGATTAAATACGAAGGCCAGACCGCCTACGTGAAATCTGACTATGTAGAATAAGGCGTATAAGGTTCATAATCGGTATTGGTTATGAACCTTTTTGTTATGGCAACGAGGCAAGCGGCTGCATCTGCCGACTGCTAATCAGAGCGGGATTTACAAAGCGTATCCCGGATCTGTTCATGGGAGGAACAATGGGCATACGAATCAACAAATATCTGGCGGATGCATCGGTAGCATCCAGACGGGAAGCAGATAAATTGGTAGAACAGGGGCTTGTGACCATAAACGGACGAATTGCACAAAATGCAGATCGTGTGGAAGAAGGGGATAAGGTTTGTCTCCGCGGGAAAGAAATCCACATAAAAGATGAGAAACATGTGGTGGCTTTTCATAAGCCTGTAGGTGTGACATGTACCAGACAGGATAAATTTGCAAAGGTAACCATTGAAGATGTGATTTCATATCCTGTCAGGTTAAATTATGCAGGACGGCTTGACCGGGATTCGGAAGGCTTGCTTCTTTTAACCAACGATGGTGCCCTGATTGATAATATGATGCGTGGGGCAAACGGTCATGAGAAGGAATATGTTGTTAAAACGGATAAAAAAATAACGGATGAATTTCTTGCCGGAATGCGTAAAGGGGTTTATTTAAAAGAACTGGAGCGTAAAACCAGACCTTGTGAGGTTACAAAGGAAGGTGAATATACCTTCCGCATTGTTCTGACCCAGGGATTGAACCGGCAAATCCGCCGTATGTGTAAAGAATTCGGATATGAAGTAAGAAAGCTGACCAGAGTAAGGGTTTTAAATATTACGCTGGATGGTTTGAAAACCGGTGAACTTCGCAGACTGGAAGGTGAAGAACTGGAGACTCTTTATCAGATGGTTGGTATGTTACCACCGTCATAAAAAATAGGGAATAGGTGAAATATATGGATAAAATGGTACGGATGCAGGAACTGGTAAAGGTTCTTTCGGAAGCAGCATATGCTTATTATGCCAAGGATGAAGAAATCATCAGTAATTTTGAATATGACCGCATGTATGATGAACTGGAAGCACTTGAAAAAGAAACGGGTGTGGTTTTGGCAGGCAGTCCTACTACCAAGGTCGGTTATGAGGCAGTGGATGAATTGCCGAAAGAACGTCATGCGGCACCTATGCTTTCCCTTGCCAAAACAAAGGAAAGAGAGGAACTGTCCGCTTTTTTGGGGGAGAAAAAAGGTCTTCTTTCCTGGAAGCTTGACGGTTTAACCGTTGTTCTGGAATACTTTGGAGGAACGCTTCAGAAAGCAGTTACCAGAGGAAACGGAGAAGTCGGAGAGATTGTTACCAACAATGCCAGAATGTTTAAAAATATTCCCCTGCAGATTCCTTTTATGGGAAGATTGATTTTAAGAGGAGAAGCTGTTATACGGTATTCGGACTTTGAAGAAATTAACCGTAAAATCACCAATCCGGACGAACAGTATAAAAATCCCCGAAACTTGTGCAGCGGCTCTGTCCGTCAGTTAAACAATGAAGTAACAGCCGGACGTAATGTACGTTTTTATGGTTTTTCACTTGTGGAAGCGGGGGAAGAGGAGTTTGACAATTCTAGGGAAAATCAGCTTTTGTTCTTAAAAGAGCAGGGATTTGAGATTGTTCCTTTTAAGGTGGTAACAGGTGAAACGGTTGTTGCTGCCGTAGAAGAATTTGCAGAAGAAATTAAAACGTTTGATGTGCCCTCTGACGGACTTGTGCTTCTTTTAGATGACATTGCCTACGGAAAATCTTTGGGAAGAACCGCAAAATTTCCTCGGGATGCCATTGCTTTTAAATGGGCTGATGAAGTAAGGGAAACCGTTCTTCGGGAAATTGAATGGAGTCCCAGTCGAACAGGGTTGATTAATCCCGTGGCGATTTTTGACCCGGTAGAACTGGAAGGAACTACAGTGAGCCGTGCCAGTGTTCATAACATCAGTGTGATGCGTTCGTTAAAGCTTGGAATCGGGGACAGGATTACGGTTTATAAAGCCAACATGATTATTCCTCAGATTGCAGATAATTTAACCGGAAGCAATACGGTGGAAATTCCCTGTAAATGTCCTGTTTGTGAAGGCGATACGGCGATTGAAGCAGTAAATGAAGTGCAGTCACTGTTTTGTGTAAATCCTGCCTGTCCCGTTAAAAAGATTAAGTCCCTTACTCTTTTTGTGAGCCGGGATGCGTTGAATATGGAAGGCTTAAGCGAGGCAACTCTTGAAAAATTTGTCGGTGCGGGATTTGTAAAAGAATATCGGGATTTATTCCGTTTGTCAGAGCATAGAGACAAGATTGTTTCCATGGAAGGATTCGGAGAGAAATCCTTTGAAAATCTGGTTGCAAGCATCGAAAATGCCAGAAAAACAACGTTGCCCCGTCTTCTTTACGGACTTGGGATTGCCAATATCGGTGTGGCAACCGCAAAGGTAATGGCAAGAGAATTTGACCATGATTTAGAAAAAATGCGTAATGCAACTCCGGAAGAAGTGGGTCTCGTGGAAGGTATCGGACCGGTAATCGCAGGAACTTTTTGTGATTACTTCCGAAGTGAAGAAAATATGGAGGTGCTTGAAAGACTCCTTGATGAATTGGAATTGGAGGCGGCTCCCGAAGTGCAGAAGAATGATATGATTACGGGAAAAACATTTGTTGTTACCGGAAGTCTTACTCATTTTACGGACAGAAGTGCATTTAAAGAGGCAATTGAAGCTATGGGTGGTAAGGTGGCCGGCAGCGTGTCTGCGAAAACAGAATGTCTGATTAATAATGATACGGCATCCGCTTCTTCCAAGAATAAAAAGGCAAAAGAGCTTGGCTTAAAAATCCTGTCGGAAGAGGATTTTATGCAGGAATACGGTTTGCCGCCTCAGATGTAAATTTTTATTGAGAAGACATAAAAAGTAACGGCTGTTGAATTTGTTGCACACAAATACTTTTTATGATATGATTTCCAAAGAAAAAACAGGAAGGTGATAGATTATGCCGATTCGGATACAGAGTGAATTACCCGCAAAAGAACGGTTGGAAAATGAGAATATATTTGTAATGGATGAGTTTCGTGCCATGCATCAGGATATCCGTCCTTTGAAGGTTTGCATTCTGAATCTGATGCCTTTGAAAGAAGAAACGGAGTTACAGCTTTTACGCGTTCTTTCTAACACGCCTCTTCAGGTAGATGTTGTATTTATGAATGTAAAAAGTCATATTTCCCAGAATACTTCGGCAAGTCATTTGAATAAGTTTTATATTACTTTGGATGATGTAAGAGAGCAGAAGTTTGATGGTTTGATTATTACAGGTGCACCGGTAGAGCAGATTCCTTTTGAAGAAGTGGATTACTGGGAAGAATTGTGCGAAATCATGGACTGGTCCAAAGAGAATGTAACCTCAACCCTTCATATTTGCTGGGGAGCACAGGCCGGAATGTATTATCATTTTGGTTTGGATAAGGCTTCTCTTTCTAAAAAAATTACGGGAATTTATAAACACAGGGTTATGAAAAGAAAAGAGCCGCTGGTAAGGGGCTTTGACGATGAATTTTATGCCCCTCACAGCCGTTACACGGAAGTTCCTTCCTCTGCTGTGCATTCTTGCGAAGACTTAACAGTTCTGGCAGAATCCGATGAGGCAGGTATTTATATTGCCATGGCAGGAGCCGGAAAGCAGATTTTTGTAACCGGGCATCCTGAGTATGACCGTATGACACTGGACAAGGAATATCGTCGTGACATGGGTAAGGGACTGAATCCTGATGTGCCTGCCAACTATTATCCTTGTGATGATCCGGAACAGGAACCTCTTCTTCAGTGGCGTTCCCACAGCATCAATTTATACAGTAACTGGTTAAATTATTACGTATATCAGGTGACACCTTACGAATTATAGTTAAAAAAATACACCCGCCCATTTTTTTTTCCGTTTGATGGAAAGTGAAATGCACGGGTGTTTTTTTATTCTTTTTTACTTGCATCCTTTTGTAACAGAAAAGCCACATACAAAGGATAAAGGACTATAATAGGGAATACATACCGGAAATTGCTGACCGGTCCCAATAAAAAGGTACACCAGTAGAAGAATGCAGGTAATATCGAGAGAATTAATGTGTGTTTCTTTTGATATACCAACAGGAACATGGTAAGGATTAATATCCATACCGGTGTACTGATTGCAAATAAGTTGGCAACAAGAGGCATCGTGTCATATAAAAGATAAGATGCACATCTTTCGTAAATATTAAAAAGGAAGGGCAGTTTGCTGTCTCTTGTGACTTTATAGCCGGAACTTTCTTTTGGGTAAATATAAGTTTCGATGTAAGCCCTCTGGGAATACTCATCATTTGTGTTTGCATCCGGATACCAGTAGGGTAGATTCAGATTTAAAAATGAATTCACATAATCCAAGGGATATTTAATCAGAAGGCGTAACCAGAGTTCGATAAAACCGGCTTTATCTGCCTGGAAATTTCCTGTGTTAAAATGAATTTTTACAGGGTCTGCCAGACGGGGATTGTAAAGTTCATTCAGGGAATCCACAGGAAGAAAACGACCTGCTTCCGCCAAATCCGCTTCAGATAATTCCGCTTTATGCTCAATGATAACGCAGGAAATCTGCTGCATGGGAACACTGAGCATTTCACGTACGTTTCCCTCGCCGATTCCCAAAAGTGTATATACCGGTCCGTTAATTAAGCCATATCCCAGAAGAATACAGGTTAACCAGAGGAGAAAGGTTTTCCAATATTTCCGGTAAAGTACCAGCATAAGAAGGATTGCGGGAATCAGTGCGTAAACCATGTTATTGCGGAACAGACAGCACAGAACACCGAATATAATCAGACTCAGGTTACCAAAAACATTCGTGGAATTTTCTTTTCTTTTTATACCGAAAGTACAAAGCTCGATGGTGAAGAAAATAAGACAAACGGTAAAAAATACATCCTTTGTAGGAATAAAAGAAAATAAGGTTACCGCCGGGTTTATGCAGAAAAATGCAACTGCTCCTAAAATCAGGTAATTATTCCATTTCTGCAGTACCATAAATCGGATTAAAAATGCCAGCGCGGTTGCAAGAAGAAGCATCTGGCATACAGAGTAAATCATAAGTGCGTTTAAGCCGCTGAACTCTTCAAACATCAGGCAAAGCTTCCAGAAGATGGTATGAAGCGGCGGATGATGTTTGGTCATTTGTGTCAATCCCAGGGCTTCCCGGGTCTGAACATCCATATCATAGGCAAAAACTCCCGGGTAATAAGCAAGGTAAGCCGGAAGCCATGACAGGAAAAATAAAATACCGGATAAAAGAGGGTACTTATAAATTTTCCATTGTGTTTCAGCCGTGCATTTTGGAATGCGGGGCAGATAACGAATCACCAACATAAGAACACAGGATAAGATTGTCGTAAAGCCTGCCATGGAAATGAGAAACCGTAAAATGCCGGCAGGAGAATTACAAAGAGCTGCCAGACTGCCTTTTACATAGAGCGCATGCCCCATTAACAGGATATCGGATAAAAAGAATCCGAAAACAAAAGAACCGAGGCGGATTTTTTTGTCCGTGATTTTACCGGCAGTATGCATCAGAAGCAGGCCGGCAAGAAACAGTACGATATTAAAAATACTCTGATTTCCGAGATAGTTCCCATCAAAGAAATATTCATTGTATCCCCAGACAAAACAAAAGGATAGAATTCCGTATAAAACGAATCGGAACGGTTTTGTTTTATAAAAAGCTTGTTTATTTTCCGTCATAATTATTTAAAACTCCTATAATTGTCTTAATTATTATAACACAAAAACAGGCTTGAGCAATCATTTCTGCGTTTTTTAACAGATAAAACACAAAGGTATGCTATAAAAAAATGGTGGTAAAATAACCATGAAAGCATTATAATAAAAAGGTCTGTTATTATTTTTTGAATCTAAGAAGAACGGAGTATAAAATGTCAAAATTTATTTATAAACTTGAGCGGAAATTCGGAAAGTACGCAATCCCGAATTTAATGTTATATGTGGTTATTGTGCAGGCGGTGGGATATATTATCACCTATACCAAACCGGAGCTGCTTTTTTATCTTTCTTTGAATCCGGCGGCAATTATAACGGGACAGGTATGGCGTCTTGTTACCTGGGTTCTGGTGCCTGAACAGTACATGAATCTTTTTATGGCGATTATTTCCCTGTATTGTTTCTATTCCCTGGGAAGGGCATTGGAACGGGCTTTGGGAAGCTTTTATTTAAATCTTTTCTTTCTGTCCGGCTGTATATTTTCTGTCATAGGTGCATTTATCATGACCGGAATTGCTACCGGGGCATTGATGATTTCCACGGATTTAGGCATGTGGCAGGTGTTGCAGCTTCTGGCTGAGGGCGGTTTGAGCCTTTATGCCATGTATTATCTGAATCTTTCCCTGATTCTTGCTTTTGCCATTTGTTTCCCTGATGCGAGATTTTATGTGTTTTTCGTGATTCAGATACCGGCGAAGGTTTTGGGAATTATTTATGCCTGTCTTCAGGCTGCCACCGTAATTTTTGCTTTTGTGGACGGATTTGCTTCCGGTCTGATTACCCTTGTTGCGGTAGGCGCTTCCCTGTTAAATGTTATCCTTTTCTTCCTCTGGACCAAACGAAGCCGTTTTAAGTCCCCTAAGGAAATCAAGCGTCAGCGTGAATATAAGGTAAAAATGAAGCGGGCTTCTGCAGTTTCCAGACACAAATGTGCTATTTGCGGACAGACCAACGAAAGCAACCCGGATTTACAGTTCCGGTATTGCTCCAAGTGTGAAGGAAATTATGAATATTGTTCCGAGCATCTTTTTACCCACGAACATGTTACAAAATAAAATCTTTTAAAAGAAAATAAAAGATAACACGGAGTATAAAATGAAAAAAGAAGACAGCAATTTATTTGTCAGTGCATTGACTGAATTAAAAGAAACCGCAGTTGCCCAGGGGAATGTAATTTCCAAGGAACAGCTGGAAGAAATTCTCGGAGACATGAATTTAAATGACGAACAGATGGATTTGGTTTATCAGTATTTAAAAGATGCCAAAATCGGTGTGGATGAGCCTGTGGATGCGGATGAATATGTGGTCGGGGAAGACCGTAAGTATCTGGATATGTATCTGGAAGAACTTGCAGAACTTCCGCCCTGTTCCCAGAGCAAAAAAGAAGCACTTTTACTTTCAGCCATGGCAGGTGAAACGAGCGTTCGTGACGAACTGATTCAGGCGTTTTTGCCTCAGGTTGCGGATATTGCTAAAATCTATGCAGGTCAGGGCGTTTTACTGGAAGATTTGATTGGAGAAGGGAATGTAGCCCTTGCTGTTGTGATGGATATGCTGGGAAGCCAGGAAAATGCCGGGGAAGCGGAAGAAATGGTTGTCCAGATGGTAATGAAAGCCATGGAAAGTCTTGTATATGAAGTACAGGAAAACAGGGACAGTACTTCTGAAATTGCGGAAAAAGCAAATATGGTTTTGGAAAAAGCTAACGCTCTTGCAGAAGAACTTCTCCGTAAGGTAACCCGGGATGAGGTCTGTCAGGAAACAGGTCTTAGCAGGGAAGAACTGGATGAGATTCTCCGCATTACCGGATGGAAAATAGAAGTCATTGACCAATAAGGGAGGAAATGTGGTGGAATACAGTAACGACAGAGATTTTAAATATGTTCTGCAGGATGCATCTCACGTTTATCTCGGTGGCCGTATGACCTTTCAGGAAATGATGGACTGGGAGGACGTTCCTTTTAAATTAAAGGCTATTGTGAACAAATATTTCCTTGAACAGGAAGTGGATGCAGACAGTCTTGCCGGGGCATTTAAAGTAATGGATAAAAAAACATTTACATATCAGATTTGTAAGCAGCTTCGAATAAAAATCAAAGCGGGTTTTTATACGGTAAAAGTGAATCGTAAGGGAGAAGAAGAGAAAATTTACAAAAGCAAAACTTACTCTCTGGATGAATATCTTGCACTTCTTTCCGAGGGGGCAGAACCGATTACAGAAGAGGTTTCTCTTTCTAAGCTTGCACTGCTTGCATTTTCTGTTTAATCTTAGGCATAATGCCTAAAATCGGCAAAAACACCAATTTTAAATCGTTTAAAATGTGGAAAATGTCAAAAAATGGGTTTTCTGTATGGTGTATCTCTATAAGTATGATATACTACTATGGAGAATAAGGAGCATTATTGCTGATGAAAAAAGACAAAGAATCCAAAATGAGCGGATATAAAAAAATACGTTATTATCTGGTTACGGAAAACATCTTTATTGTATTAGCCTTTTTGCTGATTGCGGTAGGTGTTTATAATCTGGTGGACGTAGGACTTGGCCAGTGGCTTCCCTATACCTATATTTGTGCGGGAGCCATTCTTCTTGTTGTAGGTGTAACCATTGCAATTAAGATGATTAAGGCTTTTCAGCGGGAGGACATTCCGGCATACGTGAATTTGCTTGAATCGGAAGATGTTGACCCGGAATCCGGCTTGTTATATTATGACAGTTTTATCAAAAAAGCAGATACCCAGATGCAGCTTGCACTTACAAGCTGCTATTTGGTGTGTTTTCATATTGACGGCATTGAACATTTGCGTCATTTTGTAGGTTATCAGAAATCTGCGGATACCATGGCGGAAATCGGTGGATTATTCAGTGCACTGGAGAAAAAGCTGGGAAGCCGTAACGTGCTTTGCGGCAGTAAATCCGGTCATGAGATTATGTTGTTTGTCCAGAGTGAAGATAAAAACAGTCTGAAGGCGGAATTGCAGGAACTCATTAATAATATCAACGGTATTATGTTGCATCTTCCCACCGCAGAGAATTTCACCACATACTGTGGCTACAGCTGTTATCCCCGTCATGCGGCATCTATGGATGAACTGGTGAAGAATACCAGTTTTGCCGTGTACGAAGCAACCATGTTCCACAAATCCGAACCGAATTTCTTCTCTCCTGATGCATATCGCCGTCAGGAAACGGAATACTTAAAGGATAACAAGCTTCGCGTTCTTTTGGACAAGAATGAATTAAAATACAAGTTCCAGCCGATTGTCAGTGCAAAGACAGGTAAGATTTATGCATATGAAGCATTGATGCGTACAGAGAAAGACATGGGATTAACGCCGGTGGATGTTCTCGAGCTGGCAACCCGTCAGGATCGTTTGTATGAAGTAGAGCATTATACCTTTTATAATGTTCTCAAAATTATGAGCGAGAACAATAATCTCTTTGAAAAGAGAAAATTATTTTTAAACAGTATTCCTACGGCAATCATCAAAGAAAAAGAATTTGATGAGCTGTTGGACCAGTATCAGGATCTGATGAAAAGCCTTGTTATTGAAATTACCGAAAACGGCATGCAGTCTGAGGAATCCTGTGAAGCCGTTCATAAATACATGGAGAAGAGCGGCTGTGAGCTTGCACTGGATGATTACGGAACCGGATATTCCAATGCATCCTCTCTTTTAAAGAACAGCCCCAATTACTTAAAAATTGATCACTCCATGATTATGGGTATTGATACGGACAGTAAAAAGCAGCATCTTGTCTCCAGTTATATTTCTTTTGCAAATAACCATAACATGAAGATTCTGGCAGAAGGCGTAGAGACAGCTGATGAGTTGCAGATGGTTATCCAGCTTGGATGTCATCTGATTCAGGGCTTTTATACAGGTCGTCCCAATACGGTTATCGTGGATCATATCAATGAAGAAATTGAAAATGAAATTGTGGCAATTAACTTAAAGCTTGCCAAGCTTGCATACGAGAATAAAATCTACGAAACAAATAATTTTGATGTGGTTTCCATTGTTAATCTTGCATTGGATTTTTATTCCCAGATTTTTATCGGACATGCTTCCACTAAAATTGTGGGGGATAAGGACCGTGAAGTATGTATGGGTATTAAAATCAAAGACAATACAGAGGCGGTTGTGACAATTTCCAACGTGAATTTAAGAGGGCGTGATATGCCTGCCATTTCCGTTGGAGAAAACTCCACATTGGTGTTGTGCCTTGAAGGCGAGAATACCTTGTCTTATGAGGGTATTTATGTACCCAAGTCTTCCAAACTGGTGATTCAGGGTAAGGGAAATCTTACCGTTCATGTGGATCATAACAACGGAATCGGAATCGGTTCCACAGGTAATGTTCCTTACGGCTCATTGACCTTTGAAACGGAAGGTACGGTACGAATTGAATCCAATGGTGAAATCGTTATCGGTATCGGTGGCACTGTTGCAGACGAAGAATCAGAAATCCGGTTTGTAAAAGGTAATATTGAAATTATTTCTAACGGCAGTAAGTCCATCGGTGTGGGTGCCATGGACGGATTTGTAAAAGTAGCGGTGGAAGACAGTGATATTGCAATTTCTTCTTCCGGTGCGGAATCCGTTGGTATTGGTTCATTTTCCGGTGAAGTGGATATTGTATCTTCCGGTAATATTGAAATGGATGCTTCCGGAAGCTATGCTACGGGTATCGGTAGTCTTAGAGACGGCAAAGGCCAGATTGCAGTGAATGCAGGACGGGCAAAGATGATTCTTCACTGTATGGAAGGTGTGGGAATCGGTTCCATGGACGGTTTCATGAACACACAGATATCCGGCGGGGAAGTGTTTGTTTACATCGAAGGTTCAGATGTGGGTGGTATTGGTAATTACCACGGAGGCGGTAACACAATCATCCGTTCCGGCGTGGTTAAGGTTGTTTTACTTGCGGCGAATCCCATGCCGCTGGGAGATGTAAAAGGATATCTTGAGATTTCCGGCGGTAATGTATTCTGCGATCTTGCAGGAACGGTACAGCCCGTTAACCAGTTTGGAGTCCCTGTATTTGAACGTGTGATTGAATCTAAAGATACTTACTACAGCAGGGTAGAAACTGCAGAAGGAATTTATCAGTATATTGCGGAACCCTCGGAGCTTTTTGAAAATCTTCACATTTATGTTCCGAAATTCTGTGTGGAAACACCTCTTGAGGTTTACTGATAAAACATGTATGATGAACATATGATTTTCGGCATCTGGTCCGAATCAACCAACAGACTGATAAAACGGGAAGAGTATATTCTTCCCGTTTTCCTCTTACTCTCTGACAGGACATAAAAAGAAATCGTTAAGCCAAACTAAAAATAATAAGCATTGAAAGGAAGACAGCATGAGTAAAAACGGATTGAAAAATCTGGCTGCATATGAAATTGTAGAGGACAGATTTATTGAAGATTTAAATACACAGGGAACATTATTACGTCATAAAAAAACCGGGGCAAGAGTGGCTCTTTTATCCAACAATGATGATAACAAGGTTTTTTATATCGGATTTCGTACCCCGCCTGCTGACAGTACAGGTGTGGCTCATATTGTGGAACATACCGTACTTTGCGGTTCCGAGCATTTTCCGGTAAAGGATCCTTTTATTGAACTGGCTAAGGGTTCCTTAAATACCTTCTTAAATGCCATGACTTTTCCGGATAAAACTGTATATCCCGTTGCAAGCTGCAACGATAAGGATTTTCAGAATTTAATGCATGTGTATCTGGATTCCGTTTTTTATCCTAATATCTACAAGGAAGAAAACATCTTCCGTCAGGAAGGCTGGCATTATGAGTTAAAAGATGAAAATGAACCGTTGACTATCAATGGTGTGGTTTACAGTGAAATGAAAGGGGCATTTTCTTCACCTGATGATGTACTGGAGCGGGAAATCATGAACTCCCTGTATCCGGATACTTCTTACGGTGTGGAATCCGGCGGACATCCGGATGTGATTCCCGAGCTGACCTACGAAGATTATCTTGCATTTCATAAAAAGTTTTATCATCCTTCCAACAGCTATATTTACCTTTACGGTGATATGGATATGGAAGAGAAGCTTCGTTTTATTGATGAGGAATATTTATGCAAATTTGATTATCTGGAAGTGGATTCTGTCATCAAAGAACAGCCTGCTTTTGACGGATGCAGGGAATCAGTGATTGAGTATCCTATTTCTGAGACGGAATCGGAGGAAGACAATGCGTATCTTTCCTTTAATGCGGTTGTAGGTAAAAGTGTAGACAGGGAACTCTATCTTGCATTTGCAATTCTGGATTATGCCATTTGCTCTGCTCCCGGGGCCCCTTTGAAAAAGGCTTTGATTGACAAAGGAATCGGTAAAGATGTTTACAGTACCTATGAAAACGGTATTTTCCAGCCCTATTTCTCTGTTATCTCCAAGAATACCAATGCGGACAGAAAAGAAGAGTTTTTGGAAACGATTCAGGAAGTGTTATGCAATCTTGTAAAAGAAGGCGTGGACAGAAAAGCACTTGCTGCGGCAATTCAGTATTATGAATTCCGTTACAGAGAAGCAGATTTCGGCTCTTATCCCAAGGGACTTATGTATGGTCTTACGGTTCTGGACAGCTGGCTTTATGATGATGCCCTTGCATTCTGGCACATTGAAGCCAATGACATGTATCGTCTGATGAAGGAACGTATTGAAACCGATTACTTTGAAGAGCTGATTCAGAAATATCTGATTGATAACAGTCATAAATCCGTTGTTACCGCAGTTCCCGTTAAAGGTCTTACGGAGAAGCGCGAGAAACAGCTGGAGGAAAGCCTTACAGCATATAAAAACAGCCTTACATCCGAAGAAATTCAGGATATTATCAAAAAGGCAGAGGCTTTGAAGGAATATCAGGAAACTCCCGACAGCAAAGAGGCATTGGAGTGTATCCCTCTTTTAAAAAGAGAGGATATGAGAAAAGAAGTGCTTCCTTTTGACAATACGGTAAAAGATTTGGCAGGCAGTACCTTTTTACACCATGATATTTTTACCAATGGTATCGGTTATGTAAGAATATCCTTTGATGCGGACAATATCCCCGCAGAACTTTTGCCCTACACCGGTATACTGAAAAATGTAATCGGCTATATGGATACCGCAAAGAGAAAGTACGGTGAACTGTTCCATGAAGTGCATCTTCTTACGGGAGGATTCTCTACCGGTTTTCATGTGTATGAAGATAGTATGGAGAACAACAAACCTCATCTTTATTACGAAGTAAAAATGAAGGTTTTATATGAAAATATGGAAAAGGCCTTTGCTCTTCTGGAAGAAATTCTTCTGGAAACTTCTTTTGAAGATACGGGACGTTTGTATGAAATCGTGGCGGAAGCCAAATCCAGAATGCAGTCCCAGTTAATGGCTTCCGGGCACAGTGCCGCAGCGGGAAGAGCAGCTTCTTATTTATCCGGAGCGGCAGCTCTGATGGAAGAAATGTCAGGTATCAGCTATTACAGATTCCTTGAGGATACAGAGCGTAATTTTGATGCATGTAAAGAAGAACTTGTAAGCAAATTAAAAGAACTGCTTGTAAGAATTCTCCGTCCCGAAAATGTGTTGCTGGATTATACGTCACCTTTAAAAGAAGAAGCAGGAATCGGAAAAGCCTTCCTGTCTTTGAAGGGCAGATTGTTTCAGACGGAAATTACCGATGCAGACTGCAGTGTTTGTCCGGTAAAGAAGAACGAAGGTTTCACCAATTCCGCCAAGGTGCAGTATGTATGCCGTGCCGGAAAGTATCTGAAGGATGACTCGGATTATACCGGTTCCCTGAAAGTACTTCGTACCATTTTAGGATATGATTATCTTTGGGGCCGGGTTCGTGTGGAAGGCGGCGCCTATGGCTGTATGTCCGCATTTAAGCGAAACGGTCTGGGATATTTCGTATCTTACCGTGATCCTAACCTGACTAAAACCAATCAGGTGTTTGAAGAAGTTGTGGAATATCTGGAAGGATATGAGGCGGATGAGCGGGAAATGACACAGTATATCATCGGTACCATGAGTGATGAGGATGCGCCTCTTACTCCCGTGGCGAGAGGACAGCGTTCCTATCTTGCCTACCGTATGAATGTGGCTATTGAAACCCTTCAGAAGGAAAGAGATGAACTGCTTGCCACCACGGAGAAGGAAATCCGAGCGCTTGCACCTTTTATGAAAAATATGCTGGAGGCAGATTGTATCTGCGTTGTAGGAAATACCACCGCAATCGGCGAGGCGGCAGAGTTGTTTGAAAAAATTGAGCCTTTGTTCCACTAAATTTATAAAATTCTAACTTTTACCATAAAAAATACTTTTGCGTCCGTATCCTTTTTAGAAGCTTTTAAAACGGAAGCGAAAGTATTTTTTATTGGGAGGAGTTCTTATGAAGAAAAAATGGAATTGTGAGAAAAAGGGAAGCGTAACTGGGCTGGGCAAGCGTCTGGCATTACTGGGAGTCGGCGGATGCATGCTGGTTTCACTCGCGGGATGCGGCATGAGTGATACAACGGCAGCGGAAATTGTACCGTATAAAAACAGTTTTACGGAAGCCGGATCTTATTCTGCAACCGCAGACCAGGTGGCAGAATTTGACGGTGGGGAATATGAGTATACGGAAGAAACCACAACTACGGTGGTGGAGCCCGGATCCGATACATCCGTTGCCACCAACCGAAAGCTGATTCAAACCGTAGACCTTACCGTGGAGACGGAGAATTTTGAGGAGCTGAATGCAAACGTAGAGAAACGGATTACCGCACTCGGCGGTTATGTGGAACAGGCTTATACCTATAACGGAAGCGCTTACAGCACAGGTAAAATAATGCGTTACGCCACAATCACCATTCGTTTGCCTGAGGAAAAATTAAGTGTATTTGTGGATGAGGTTTCGTCAGGCGCAAATGTGATTTCCAAGACAACAAGCACGGAAGACGTTACCTTACAGTATGTGGATACCCAGGGCTTAAAAGAAATGTATCTTGCGGAAGAAAAAAGCCTTCTTGCACTTTTGGAGCAGGCAGAAAGTGTGGAAGATATCAGCTTTCTGGTATCTGAACTTTCCACGGTACGTTATGAAATAGAACATTTGGAATCCAGACTTCGTACATACGACAATCTTGTGGATTATGCAACCGTGAATTTACGAATTGATGAAGTGGAAGTTTTAACACCTCTGACCGTAGAAGAAAAGACCTTCTGGCAGGAAGTGACAGAGGGCACAAAAGCAAGCTTTTTAAATCTCTGGAACGGATTTTTATCTTTTATAAAAGGAATCATCATTGCATCTCCTTATCTGATTCCCGTTGTCATTGTAATCGGTGTGTTTGTTCTTGCAATTCGTTTGATTATTGTTATAATAAAAAAGGCGATTGCCAAAGGCAAGACGCATAAAAAAGCAGAAGAAGAGGTAAAACAGTAAGCATGGATAATAAGAAGTCCGGATTCGTAACAATGATAGGAAGACCAAACGTGGGAAAATCCACGTTGATGAACGGTTTAATCGGTCAGAAGGTGGCAATTACATCCAATAAGCCCCAGACCACAAGAAACCGTATCCAGACAGTCTATACGGATGATACCATGCAGATTGTTTTCGTTGATACGCCCGGACTTCATAAGTCTAAAAACAAGCTGGGCGACTACATGATGAGTGCGGCGAAAAGCACCATCAATGAAGCGGATGTGATTCTCTGGCTTGTGGAACCCACCACTTTTATCGGTGCGGGGGAGAAGAATATTATTGAAACCTTAAAAACCGTAAGAACACCGGTGATTCTGGTTGTAAATAAAATCGACACTGTAAAAAAAGACGAGCTTTTACAGGTAATTGACTGCTACCGCAAGCAGCTGGATTTTGCGGAAGTGGTGCCGGTTTCTGCTTTGAAAGCAGACAACTTTGCAACACTTTTGGAATGTATTAAAAAATACCTGCCTTACGGACCTTTCTTTTATGACAAAGATACCCTTACGGACCAGCCTGAGCGTCAGATTGTTGCGGAGTTAATCAGAGAAAAGGCGCTTCGGTGTCTTTCCGATGAAATCCCCCACGGAATTGCTGTTTGTATCGATACCATGAAATTTGAGAAAAAGATAGTGGAAATCGAGGCAACCATTGTTTGCGAGCGGGATTCCCACAAGGGAATCATTATCGGAAAAGGGGGACAGATGCTTAAAAAAATCGGTTCCCAGGCAAGATTTGATATTGAAAAAATGCTTGGCAAACAAGTAAATTTAAAGCTTTGGATTAAAGTAAAAAAAGACTGGCGTGACAGTGATTTCATGCTGAAAAATTTCGGTTTTCAGTCCAAAGATTTCGAATAGTTTTTCATAAAAATGCAAACCCTAAAATCAGAATTCATTGAAGAAGAGGGTTGCCTATGAAAAACAGAAGCGAATGGAATAGTTTTATGAAAACGGGAAGCGTGGAAGACTATTTAAGATATACGGGATGCTATAAAGAAGCTTCCGTGGATGAGCCTTCCGGAGATAAGCGGGATGTAAAAACCGCTTCGGAGAACACAGATGCAGAATTTGGTAACGGTTTTAGGAATTATCATCAGGACGGAGCCCATCGGGGAATTTGACAGACGACTTGTCATTCTTACCAGGGAAAAAGGTAAAATTACGGTATTTGCCCGTGGTGCAAGACGTCAGAACAATCGATTTCTGGCAACAACAACTCCCTTTTGTTTTGGGGAGTTTGTTCTGTTTACGGGGCATAATTCCTATTCCCTGTCCGAAGCCAATATATCCCACTTTTTCGAAGAAATAAGAAGCGATTATGAGAATTCCCTGTACGGCATGTATTTTATGGAACTGGCAGATTATTATACAAGAGAAAGTAAGGACGAAGCGGACCAGTTAAAACTCCTGTTCCAGTCTTTGCGGGCGCTTGCTTCCGGAAGATACGGGCGTAAATTTTTAAAAGCCGTATATGAAATAAAAACCATTATGATTAACGGAGAATTTCCGGGGATTCCGGACAGACGGGATGATTTGGCGGGAATGGATAAGGTGATCCGTTTTTTATGGGAATGCAGACCGGAAAAAGTGTATACCTTTGCGGTCAGCGAACGTTTGGAGCAAGAGATGATTCAGACGGGAGAAACGGCAGTCAAAAACATGATAGACAAAAAATTAAATACGTTGGAGCTGCTGGAGACTCTGACGGAATAAGTGTAACCTTGTGTGAAAGGGTGTAAGGAATGAAGAAAAAAAAGCAAAAAAATGAAACACTTGATAAGCTATGGAGCTTTTTGGAAAAACATAAGCTTGAGATAACTGCGTTTCTGATACCGGTTATTATTTTATTGATTTTATACATTGTAAGAAACATATATCCCTTTGGGGACCGTTCTTACATGCGTGTGGATTTTTACCATCAGTATGCTCCTTTCATGAAGGAATTTGCCCATAAGTTAAAAACCGGGGGCAGCCTGTTGTTTTCCTGGCAAAACGGTATGGGGATTAATTATTGGGCACAGTATGCCTATTATCTTGCAAGCCCTATTAACTGGCTGATTGCCCTTGGACCGGAGCAGTACATAGTGGAAATGATGAATGCCACAATGGCATTACGCAGCGGTCTTGCGGGACTTTGCATGTTCCTGTTCCTCAGCGGTAAATATGAAAAAAAAGAATGGGTTACCATTGGATTTGCCATTCTCTATGCTCTTTCCGGATTTTATTTTGCCTATGCCTGCAATATTATCTGGATGGATTGTTTTGCCCTGTTTCCGCTGGCGGCCTTAGGCGTGGATAATATCGTAAAAGGGAAAAGCGGTAAGCTGTATGGGATTGCCATGGGAATCTGCACCGTAAGCAATTTTTATATGGCGGTAATTTGCGGTCTTTGTCTGGTTTTATATTTCTTCTGGGCAGAGATTACAGCGAAGGAGAATTCTTTTAAAAAGTTTCTGAAAGCCGGCTTTACTTTTTTATTTGTTACAATTGTTTATGTTGCGGTGGCGGGAGTGATTCTGCTTCCTGTTTTTCTTGCTTTGCAGGAGACCCCTTCCGGAGCTTCGGAGTTCCCGAAAGAGTGGAGAACCAATTTTATCTGGTATGAATTACTGGAACGTTTCCTGGTAAATGCGGAAAGCATTACCAAAGGTTCGGATTTGCCGAATGCGTATTCTTCCGTATTCATTCTCCTGGCATTGCCTCTTTTGTGTTGTAATAAATCCGTGCCTTTACGGGAAAAGATAGCAACTGTGGTTCTGTTTGTTTTTATGTGCTTCAGTTTTTGGGGAAATATTCCGGATTATATCTGGCACGGCTTTCATTTTCCCAATAGTTTTCCTGCGCGACAGTCATTCTTTATTATCTTTTTATCAATTGCCGTTATGTATCGTTTTTATATGTTGCGAAATGAATGTCACAAGGCAGCGGTAGGAATTGTTTCCGGAATTCAGCTGATGATACTGATTGCGGGATGGATTTTTCTCGGAAAGGATAATGACGGTGCCGGTGCGGAAATTTATCTGGTATCCATTCTTTTTATTCTTGGCTATGTGCTTATACTTGTTGCGGAAAAAGAAAACCTCACCCGTGTATTTTCGGGCATGATGCTGGCAATGCTGATTTTAGAATCTGTGGTAAATACTTTTAATACGGGACTTGATTCGGTTGTAATCCGGGATAAGTACAGGGAAAGTGATGTTGCAGTGGCGGAAATGCTTGAGGATATAGAAGCAGAAGAAGGGGATGCATTCTTCCGCTTTGAAAAGTGGAGCCGTAAAACCGTAAACGATTCCGCATGGCAGCATTACAACGGTATTTCTTACTTCTCATCCACTGTGCGAAGAGATGTGTGTGATTTTTATAAACAATTCGGATTCCGTTTTAGCAATGGTTCCTATTCTTTCCAGGGGGCAACTCCCTTTGCGGCATCTTTATTCGGTGTAAAATACATGATGGATGAGAAAGAATGGCAGCCTGCAGCAAACTATACGGTAGCAAAATATACGACAGAGCATTACAAGGATGGAGAAAAGGATTTTTATCTGTATACCAATCCGGATGCACTTCCTCTTGCCTTTGTGGTAGACAGCTCTTTGGATGAAAGATTTGAATTTCCCGAAAAAAGAAATCCTTTTCTTGTACAGAATACGTTTGTGAATTGTGTTCTGGAGAATGAAGAAGAGTTATTTGAGTCTTTGAAAACATATAAAAAAGAAACGGTTTTGGAAGAGGTAGAAGACGGAGAAGGAATTGAAGCGGTTCTGGATGGAGAAGGTAGCGAAGAAAACGCTGATGTGACAGCAAATTGTGTCGAAGTGGAGCCCGGGGATAATTTATTTCTGTTTGTCCGTAACGGTGTGGAAAAGATAACCGTTACCACCAGAAATACGGAAACAGATGAGGAATCGGTTCAAAAGTTTGATGGGCTGAATTTCCGTCAGGTTGTTCCGCTGGGAATCACGGAGTATCCCAGAGAAGTTGCGGTGCGTCCCGATGGAGAAGAGTCGTCAGAAGTCATTATGTATGCTTGTAAAATGAATCAGGATGTGTACGAAAAAGTTCTTGGAAAGCTGGGAGAATACCCCTTGGAATTCCATAAAATAAAAGACGGTAAGATGGAAGCTTCTTTAAATAGCACCGGAGGAACCGTATTTACCACCATACCTTACGATGAAGGCTGGCAGGTGACTGTGGATGGGGAAAATGTGAACTGTTATGCCTGGGAAAAAACCTTTTTGGCGTTTGATGTCACCGAAGGAAGTCATGAGGTGAAGTTTACTTACATACCTCCCGGATTTCAGGAAGGATGTACGATAAGTCTGGTAGGAATTCTGGTTACCATTCTTTTATTGATGCGTAAAAAAGAAAAACTTGAAAAACAGGCATGATTTCGTTATAATAAAATGCATGTTTTGTGCAGTGCTGAATTGGAGGATGCGGATGAAGAGAAAAACAGCATGTTTTATTGCGTTGATTCTGGCAATGGGACTTAGCGCATGCAGTTCCCAAAATGTGAATAATATCGGAAAGACCACGGTGTATGTGGAAACTGACGGAAATATTGTGCATACCATTGTAGAAGACTTCGGAATGCCGTATTACGAAGAGGAAGGATTGCGACAGAAAGCAGAAGCAGATGTATCTTCCTACAATGAAGAAACAGGACGTGAAGCGGTTGCCATGACGAGCCTTAAGGTAGAAAATCAGATTGTCAAATTGCAGATGACCTATGAAAATGCAGATGACTATACTGCTTTTAACAATGAGGATCTTTTTGTGGGAACCATTGCGGAAGCATTGGCAGCAGGATATGATTTAAAATATGATTTGAAAAATCCCCTGAATGAAAACGATACAATCGGAGAGCATGAGCTTCTTACCATGCAGGATAAACATATCGTGATTGCAGAAAATGCACTTCGTCTTCGCACGGAGGCAAAAGTGCTTTATGCCAGTGTGGATGCGGATTTTATTGATGAATATGAAGTGGACGCTTACGAAAACGACGGCGTCACCGTTATCATATATTAAGAAACAGGAGAGTGTGATATGGAAAAGACAATGGACAAAATTGTAACCCTTGCCAAGACCAGAGGTTTTATTTATCCCGGCTCTGAGATTTACGGCGGTCTTGCGAATACCTGGGACTACGGTAACCTGGGTGTTGAATTAAAAAATAACGTAAAGAAAGCATGGTGGCAGAAATTCATCGTAGAGAATCCCTACAATGTAGGTGTGGACTGTGCCATTCTTATGAATCCCCAGACATGGGTTGCGTCAGGACATTTGGGAGGCTTCTCAGATCCTTTGATGGATTGTAAAGAATGTCATGAACGTTTCCGTGCAGATAAGGTAATTGAGGACTATTGTGCTGAAAACGGTATCGAATTAACCGAAGCGGTAGATGCATGGTCACAGGAGAAGATGATGGATTTCATCAAAGAAAAGAGTATTCCCTGTCCTACCTGCGGTAAGCATAATTTTACGGATATCCGTCAGTTCAACCTGATGTTTAAAACCTTCCAGGGTGTAACCGAAGATGCTAAAAATACCGTATATTTAAGACCCGAAACTGCACAGGGTATTTTTGTTAACTTCAAAAATGTACAGAGATCTTCCCGTAAAAAGATTCCTTTCGGTATCGGACAGATTGGTAAGTCCTTCCGTAACGAAATTACACCGGGTAACTTTACCTTCCGTACCAGAGAATTCGAACAGATGGAGCTTGAGTTCTTCTGCGAGCCTGATACAGACCTTGAGTGGTTTGCATACTGGAAGCAGTTCTGTATTGACTGGTTAAAGGCACTTGGTATGAAGGAAGAAGAAATGAGAGTCCGTGACCATGATCCCGAGGAGCTTTCTTTCTACTCCAAGGCAACTACTGATATCGAGTTTTTATTCCCCTTCGGCTGGGGTGAACTCTGGGGTATTGCAGACAGAACCGATTATGATTTAACACAGCATCAGAATGTATCCAAGCAGGATATGACTTATTTTGATGATACAAAGAATGAAAAATATATTCCTTACGTTGTTGAGCCTTCACTGGGTGCAGACCGTGTTGTTCTTGCGTTCCTTTGCGGAGCTTATGATGAAGAGGATCTGGGAGAAGGCGATATGCGTACCGTGCTTCGTTTCCATCCCGCACTTGCACCTGTTAAAATCGGTGTGCTTCCTCTTAGCAAGAAGTTAAATGAGGGTGCCGAGAAGATTTACAATAAGCTTTGCAAGAAGTATTACTGTGAATTCGATGACAGAGGAAACATTGGTAAGAGATATCGCCGTCAGGACGAAATCGGTACACCGTTCTGCATTACTTACGATTTTGAATCTGAAAATGACAACTGCGTAACCGTACGTTTCCGTGACAGCATGGAACAGGTTCGTGTTAACATTGATGAACTTGATGCATTTTTTGCAGATAAGTTTGATTTCTAATTCATAAAATGAATTATTTAGAGGTATCGCCCGGAACAGGCGGTGCCTCTTTTTAATGCATTGGAAATTCCTACTAATGAACCAATTGAGTAAAACGATTTGATAAAATACGCATTTTTTTGAATAAAAAATGGTGGATTTTACACTGCTTATATGTTATAATATGTGAGTCGTAAAGAGACGACGAAGACAAAACAATTTAAAACGGTATGTAAATACCGTTTTGTTGTTTTTTTGCCGATTAGCTGTTTTTGTTTTAAATGAAGACGGGAAAAAAGTTTCAAAGGAGGAACAAACACGATGGCAAAGAAATGGGTGTATTTATTTAAAGAAGGAAGCGCAGACATGCGTAATCTTTTAGGAGGTAAAGGTGCGAATCTGGCAGAAATGACCAATATCGGACTGCCCGTTCCCCAGGGTTTTACCATTACTACAGAAGCCTGTACCCAGTATTATGAAGACGGCGAGAAGATTAATGACGAAATTCAGTCCCAGATTATGGAATACATAGTAAAGATGGAAGAAATTACCGGAAAGAAGTTCGGTGATAAAGAGAATCCGCTTCTGGTTTCCGTTCGTTCCGGTGCAAGAGCGTCTATGCCCGGTATGATGGATACCATTTTGAACTTAGGTCTTAATGAAGAAGTTGTGGAAGTTCTTGCTGCCAAATCCGGCAATCCCCGTTGGGCATGGGACTGCTACAGAAGATTTATTCAGATGTTCTCCGACGTAGTTATGGAAGTCGGCAAGAAATATTTTGAAGAGCTGATTGATGAAATGAAGGCAGAAAAGGGAGTTACACAGGATGTGGAGCTTACTGCCGATGATTTAAAAGAACTTGCATCCAAGTTCAAAGCAGAATATAAAGCTAAAATCGGAGAAGATTTCCCTACCGATCCCAAAGAACAGCTTATGGCAGCTGTTAAAGCCGTATTCCGCTCCTGGGATAATCCCAGAGCAAATGTATACCGTCGTGACAACGATATTCCTTATTCATGGGGTACCGCTGTTAACGTACAGATGATGGCATTCGGTAACATGGGAGATACTTCGGGTACCGGTGTTGCTTTTACCCGTGATCCGGCAACCGGTGAAAAGAAGCTCATGGGTGAATTCCTTATGAACGCACAGGGTGAAGACGTAGTAGCAGGTGTTCGTACTCCTAACAAGATTTCCGAATTACAGGAAATTATGCCGGAGGTGTATGAACAGTTTGTTCAAATCTGCGCTACTTTGGAAGACCACTACAGAGATATGCAGGATATGGAGTTTACCATCGAGGATAAGAAGTTATACATGCTTCAGACCCGTAATGGTAAAAGAACTGCTCAGGCAGCATTACAGATTGCCTGTGACCTTGTAGATGAGGGTATGATTACGGAAGAAAAAGCCGTAACCATGATTGACCCCAGAAACTTAGACACCTTATTGCATCCCCAGTTTGATGCAGCTGCATTAAAGGCAGCGACACCTATCGGTAAAGCACTTGGTGCTTCTCCCGGAGCGGCATGCGGTAAGATTGTCTTTACAGCAGAAGATGCAAAAGCATGGAAGGCAAGAGGAGAAAAGGTTGTACTTGTTCGTCTCGAAACCTCTCCGGAAGATATTGAAGGTATGAAAGCTGCTCAGGGTATTCTTACCGTACGTGGAGGTATGACTTCCCATGCAGCAGTTGTTGCCCGTGGTATGGGAACCTGCTGTGTATCCGGATGCGGTGATATCGTAATGGATGAAGCTAACAAGAAATTTACCCTTGCAGGCAAGGAATACCATGAAGGTGACTGTATTTCCATCGATGGTTCCACAGGATGCATTTATGATGGTTTGATTGCAACAGTGGACGCTACCATTGCAGGTACTTTCGGTCGTATCATGGAATGGGCGGATAAATACCGTAAATTAAAAGTTCGTACCAACGCAGATACTCCTGCGGATGCGAAAAAAGCCCGTGAACTTGGTGCGGAAGGTATTGGTCTTTGCCGTACGGAGCATATGTTCTTCGAAGAAGACAGAATCGCAGCATTCCGTGAAATGATTTGCTCCGATACCGTAGAAGAGCGTGAAGCCGCACTTGCCAAAATCCTTCCTTACCAGCAGAGTGACTTTGAGAAGTTATATGAAGCATTGGAAGGAAATCCTGTTACAATCCGTTTCTTAGATCCTCCTCTTCATGAGTTTGTTCCTACGGAAGAAGCTGATATTAAGAAGCTTGCGGATGCCCAGGGAAAGAGCGTAGAGAAGATTAAGGCTATTATTGATTCCCTCCACGAGTTTAACCCGATGATGGGTCACAGAGGATGTCGTCTTGCAGTTACCTATCCTGAAATTGCAAAGATGCAGACAAGAGCCGTAATTCGTGCAGCAATCAATGTGCAGAAGGCTCATCCCGAATGGAGCGTAAAACCTGAAATTATGATTCCTTTGATTTGTGAAATCAAAGAATTAAAATATGTTAAGAAAATGGTTGTTGAAACCGCTGATGAAGAAATTTCCGCAGCAGGTGTTTCATTAGAGTACGAAGTGGGAACCATGATTGAAATTCCCCGTGCAGCTCTTACTGCGGATGAAATTGCCGATGAAGCAGACTTCTTCTGTTTCGGTACCAATGACTTGACCCAGATGACATTTGGTTTCTCCAGAGATTATGCAGGTAAGTTCCTGGAAGCTTATTATAACAGTAAGATTTTTGAAAATGATCCTTTTGCAAAACTGGATAGAAACGGCGTTGGCAAGTTGATGGATATGACCATCAAGCTTGGTAAGGCAGTAAACAAAGACCTTCACATCGGTATTTGCGGCGAGCATGGTGGAGATCCTTCTTCTGTTGAGTTCTGCCATAAGATTGGTTTGGATTATGTATCCTGTTCACCTTTCCGTGTGCCTATTGCAAGACTTTCCGCAGCACAGGCAGCTATCAACCAAAAGTAGGGAGATTTGATCCCACTATCTATAGAAATGTAGGTAGTGGGATTTTGCTTTTTTAGAATTTGAGAATACAAAAGACAGAAGGGAATGCACCAAGATATGAATAAATGGCAAAGTAAACTATTACCTTGGATTTTTGTGAGTTTGTTATTGCTGGCAGGTTGTAATGGTTTGCAGTTGAATTTAGAAAAAGTGAATCAGGAGGAGGCTTCTACGGAACAGGAAATAACGCTTTCTGACTGTATACCGTTGTAAGACATATTATTATATACCGCATCATAGCCAAGCATATCATCTTCCCGCAGTACCAATACCCATGCCGTAAAAATATCCACCTCATCATCAGGGTTCTGAGGCATTTGTTCTTTTACGTTGCCTGCTTCATCAATCACT
>JAFUJA010000004.1 GCA_017473905.1 Lachnospiraceae bacterium
AAAATGGTAATCGGCATTTTTTTGCCAATTCCCGTCAAATCTTCCACACGTTCTTTTCCGGTTTCATGAATAACAGCTCCGGCACAAAGGAACAATGCGGTTTTAATGAAAGCATGAAATACAACATGCAATAAAGCACCCTGAAAAGCTGCAGGATTAAAAAGTCCCAACCCCAGAAGAATATAGGAAATCTGACTTACCGTTGAATATGCAAGTCTCTTTTTAAGCACCTTTTCCCGATATGCAAGCAGAGAACCCATGAATACGGTAATAAGCGCAAGAATCATCCACACTGACTGAACCCAGGTTCCCTGTAGAAACTCAGGCCCCACAATATAATACACTACCCGGATAATAGCCAGCACACCGGCTTTTACAATCATACCGGAAAGAACTGCTGACGCAGGTGCCGGTGCTACGGGATGGGCAGTAGGAAGCCATGCATGCATGGGAAACATACCTGCTTTTACACCAAATCCAATCAACGCAGCCATTACAGCAACGAGCAACAGATTCGGATGCTTCTCCACAAGTGTCAAGTCAAGTGTTCCACCTGTCGTAAATGTGAGTGAACTGCAATTCTGATACAGAAAATAAATTGCAAACAAGCCCATATAAGCCCCAAAAAGGGAATAAATCAAATACTTTAATGCTGCCATGACGGAAGCATGGGTTTTATCCTGCAATACAAGAGGGAAGGATAAAATGGTTACCATTTCAAAAAACAGATACATGGTAACAAGATTTCCGGAAAATTCCAGCCCTTGCAATACACCATATGTCATAAGGAAGAACGCATAATAACTCTTTTCTCCCTTCATGTAACGAAAAGAGAAAAGCCCGGCACAAATAAATGCAATGGTGGTAATGACCGAAAAAACACAACCGATACCATCTATGCAGAACATAACGGGAATCTCATCTACCAAATGAAATAAAACCAAACCTTCTTTTCCCGCATTACCCAAAACCGCAACCAGACTGCTGCATGCTGATGCGATAAGAAGTATGGTAAAAAGACCATGCACTGTCCTATTCGGATTTTTATGTTCTCTTTCTCCGTTTTTAACCGGAACGGCCAAAAGGAGAATTCCGCCCGCGATTGCAATCAATACAGGCAGTAAAATCAGATAATTCATTTCTTTTTTTCCTTCCGTTATTTAATCAAACATGATAAGTCCTTTTTCTATCAGGAAATAAAAAACAGTGGAGCTCATTCCCAATAAAACATTTAAAAGCAGAAAACTTACAATAGTCAGTATGTAACGAATGTCACTTTTACATTTCTGTGTTCCCGCAGCTATTTCTTCACCGGGAGCAGAGTAAATACGAATAATCGTTTTCATGAAATAAATCGCATTTAAAATAGTGCTGACCGCAAGTGCAATCAGTGCTATCAACATTTTGTGATTACTAAAAATCGCCGCCTGTGAGAATAACAGCTTGCTGACAAAACCGGAAAAAGTCGGAATACCTACCATGGATAAGCCGCCCACCGTAAAACCGATTCCGGCCCACAGATGCCTTCTTCCTGCACCTGTCAAATCAATGAATGCCTTGCTTCCGCCGGAAGCATCCCGCAATCCCATGGCCGCGACAAAAAGCAATGCCTTGGTTGCCGCATGGGAGAAAATATGGAATACGGAGGCAATCATACCCGCCTGACTTCCCAGACCGAAGCCCATATAGATATAACCAATCTGCGCCACGGATGAGAATGCAATCATACGCATGATATCGTTTTCCTTAATGGCGCTGACAGAACCTATTATCATTCCCAAAATACCGAAAACAAACAGGATGTTAATGATTTTACTGTTAGCAAAAACGTCAAATCCAATTACACGGTACATAATTTTAATTACAAGAAAAATATAACCTTTTGATACCAGACTGGATAACATGGCAGCAGATGAAATCGTGGAATATCCATATGCATCCGGAAGCCACGCATGAAAAGGGAACAGGGCACTTTTAATTGCAAGACCCACACTCATCAATGCGATTGTCATGGTAAGAGGAATCACGTATTCTCCCTGGCTGACAAGGTTTGCTACAGATTCTTTTAAACTGCTCATTAAAAGATGTCCGGTCAAATCATATAAAATACAGATACCTATCAGGAATAAACCGGAACCTAAAAGACTCATAATCATGTAGCGGATTGCTGCTTCAATGGTACGTCCGTTACGGATAATCATAATCAGACCACAAGCTGCAATGGTGTTGATTTCCACAAAAACGTATGCCGTAAACAAGTCATTGGTGTATACCATTGCAAGAAGGGAACCCAGTAACAGGTCAGTCATAATGAAATATAAATTTCTTCTGTCCTCTTCCACATCCTGATAAAAATGTTTTCTTCCGCCTAACAGTGAAAGAATCATAATAATACAGAAAAATGTTGCCATCAGGCCTTCCAAAACACCGGCCCTGATTTCATTTCCCCAGGGTGCAGGAAATTTACCCATGGTATAGACGAAAAACTCTCCTGTCTGAAGCGTATATCCCAATACACAGAGTGACATAAGCATGACAATAAATAAAATAACCATGTTCAAATGCTTCGCCCATTTTCCTTTTAAGGCAGAGGAAACAATTGCACCCATCATGGATAAAACAATGGAGAAGGCCGGAAAATTACAAACAAAATCCATTTTATAAGCCCTCCTTACGAAGCTGTGTAGATACCTCATCCAAATCAAGCGTATGGTATCTCTGATACATTCTGATGGTCAATGACAGCATAAGTGCCGTAACGGATACAGATACAACGATACCTGTCAATACCAGACCGCTGGGAATGGGGTTAATGTAATTTTCTGCTTCAGTAACACCATTTACAATAATAGGGGCAATACGTCCGTCAATATACCCTTTCTGGGCAAGAAACAGATAGATGGCCGTATCCATAATATTCAAACCGAGTATTTTTTTAATCATGTTTTTCTGGAGAAGCAGATTGGTAAATCCGATACCAAATAAAATCATTGCAATGACTTCTCCGTAATTTGCGATAAAATTAGGACCCATAATAGTCTCCTCTTTCTTCTATAATCCTCCCCGTTTAAACAGCGCATAGAAGGAATACACCGTACAGGCAACTTCCAGACCGACAAACAGGTTAATATAAAATATCATGCCTGCACTCACAATATTCCCCGGAGTGCCCAGAGGGAATATGTTCGTCAATCCGTTGGCACCTGTGTAAAAATAATATGTCATAACACAGCCATAAAAAATCAACGCTGTAATTTTAATACACTTATATACATTTTCGTTAAAAAACTTACGGATTTTTTCTCCGCCGAAGGCACTGCTGTAAAGAATCAGGCCGGAACCGATGATTGCGCCACCGGAAAAACCGCCGCCGGGAGACAAATGTCCGTTTACAATAACATAAAAACCAAAAATCATAAGTACCGGTACGATAATTCTCGCAACGTACTGAAGAATTTTATCATCCTTCGGTTCCAGGTTTTTAGGAAGAGTCTTTAACTTCTCTTCACTGACCATTAGAAGAATCATAACGCAACTGGAAGCAATAAAAAGCACGCAGGTTTCACCAAAAGTATCAAAACCTCTGTAATTGAGAATCATACCCGTTACCGTATTGATAACACCGGTTTCTGCAGTTCCTTTTTCCACATAACGCTCTGCTACCTCATTTACGGTAGGATTGTTGGGATTTCCCGTTTCCGGAAGATAAGATACACAAATAATCAATGCAGCCATAATCACTCCGCAAAGGAGAACTGCGCTGATACGGTAGAAAATACGGAATAATTTTAATTCCTTGTTATGGTCAATATCATATATTTTGTTATGTAATTTGATATGGTCAATTTCACGTTCTTTTACAACAATGGGAGATTCCTGAAATACTTCCTGCTCCTTCATTTCCATGTTGCCGATATAAGGATCTTTTTCCCCTGACAGCCATTGCCAGAAACGGAAAGCCGAAGTCTTTTCATAATCCTTTTGAGAACGAAGCTTACTCATTGGAAGACTCCTCCTTTCCGGCTACCGGTTCACTTCCCGGCAATGCAGTACCTTTTTTAGAAACCATTTCGTCGATGGTTTTTATCTTTTTTAAAGTTACAAAAAACAATACACTGGTAATACCCGCACCAACTGCGGCTTCGGTAATTGCCAGATCCGGAGATTCCAAAAGAATCCAGATAATCGCCATTACCGTACTGTAAGACATAAAAATAATTACGGAATTCAGCAGATTCTTGGAGAAACTTACCGCAATCGCGCAAATCACAAGAAAAATCAGCAAGAGAAACAGAATATTATCATTCATTTTTATTCTCCTTTCCCTCTTCCTCAATGGTTTTGATATCCTGAATCTTCTCATATTCATTAGCATCAGGATCAGTAGTTACCTCCAACTGGGCAATCAGGTGAGAAGACACCGGTGAAGCCAGCCAGAGAAATATAATAACGCAAAGCAACTTTACAGTGGTAAAATTCAAGCCGTTCATCAGCATCAACCCTGCAATGCAGGCAGAAAGACCCAACGTATCTCCCATGGCTGCAGCATGCATTCTGTTTAAAACATATTTGAAGCGGAACACTCCGGCAATTTCCACGAAGAAGATGCTAAGACCAAGTAAAATCAGGGCTGCGCCGCCGATAAAACGAATCCATTCCCAAACCGCCATTATTCTTCCTCCTCTTCCACACCCGCAAGTTCTTCCGCAGACAATTCCTCTTTGTGGGCTTTTTTGTACACACCTGTATAAATCTTAGTCAGTACAACAACTGCAAGGAAACTTACCATTGCATAGATCAGGCAGATATCTACCAGATATCCCTCAATCATGACAGACAACACCGCAATAACAACAATAATCATTGTACCGATCATATTTACCGCAACAACACGGTCAGTCAGTCTCGGACCGATAACCGCCCGAACGAAACAGCAAAGTGCCATAACCGCAAGTATAACGATAACAATATAAAAGAAAACATCATAAGCCCCTTCCAGGGCAGAAATTCCACTATTCATTGCCTGCTCCTTTCTCAATACGTTCCAGAAGATGTACAAAAACAGAATCGTCCATTCCGACTGCCAACTCTTTATCCAGGCAATGCACCACAAAATCTCCATTCTCGGCAGATACTGTAATGGTGCCCGGTGTCAGAGTAATGGAGTTTGCCAGAATAAAATTGGCAAAATTGGTTTTTAAGGGAGAATGAAAACTAACCAGCACAGGCTCCACCTGATATTTAACGTAAAAAATCATTTTTACTACGGCAAAGTTAGATTTCAGAATCTCTACCAAAAGAACGATTATGTATCCAAACAAAAGAAAGAACTTACGGCATAACCAAAGTTCTTTCTTAATACTGTAGTCCATAAATTTGCAGATAAATAAAAACATAAGGGTAGCAATAACAAGACCGAATAACATGATTTCCAATGTTACCCTGCCGTTTAAAATTACCCAGATTAATAAAAATAACAGAAACATAGCTGCCTCCTGCGCGATTAAGCTTTACCTTTTTATGATATATTTACAAATCGGATTTCCCATGGAAGAAAACTTTTCTTCATATTCCGTCATAATATTCCCCTGCATCATTTCCTCATCATGATGCAAATCATAAGACAATTTTATGATTTCCCAGCCGGCCTCCGGCACCTCTTCAACTGCAAAATCAAACAAGTCACGATTGTCGGTTTTAAATTCTATAATACCGTCCTTCTTCAGACATTGATTGTATCTGGCCAGAAATTCCCTGCTCTCCAAACGTCTTTTCGCATGTCGGTCCTTCGGCCAGGGATCTGAGAAATTCAGGTAGATTCTGTCAATTTCGTCTTCTGCAAACACCTGACTCAAATCCTCCGCATCCATACGGATAAAAACAAGATTGGGAAGTTCTTCTTCCTCCATCTTCTGAATTGCCCTCAAAAGCACAGTGGAATACTTCTCAATTCCCACATAATTAATTTCCGGATTTTCCTTGGCAAGCTGCATAATAAACTTTCCTTTGCCCATACCAATTTCAACACGAAGCGGATTGGTATTCCCAAACACCTCATCCCATTTCCCCTTGTGCTCTTCCGGACAGTGAATCACATATTTACTCTCTGCAATATATTCCCTGGATCCCGTAACATTTCTTAATCTCATTTTTCTGTTCCTTTAACTTGATAACCTCTAATCGATTTTACTCCTTTTACACAATAAAGCAAGCCCATTTTTTTGCGAAAAATAACATATTACTGCCAGTAAGGCGTCTGGTCTTTGTGTGTAAACTTCTTCATTTTTTCCTTATACTCTTCCAGCTTATGGTCATAATATTCCAACTGCTTGGCAGAAAGCTTCCCCTTGTCTTTTAATTCCTGTAAAAGACCGCAGAATTCCCTGAAATTGGCCTGTGCCGCATCCTTGTAGTTGTTCTCGCAATTCATCTGCAATTTCCGGAGTGCCTCTTCCAGCTCCTTATTGCCACCGCTTTTTTTCAGAAAATCAAACATTCCCATCTTCTCTTTCCTCCATTACGAAAGAACCTGTTCCATCATAACCTTCAAGGGTGCCATTCCCATTTTTTCATAAAACTTCATGGCCCCTTCATTTAAATTCCAAACATGTAAGGTCACCCGGTAACATCCCAGCGCTTTAGCTTCTTTACATACATGCTCATATAAAAGCCTTCCGATATGTTCTCCTCTGGAATCTTCATCCACACACAAATCATCCAGATACAAGGTCTTCATATCCTCAAGATTATGCAATCCTTTTACTTCTTCTAAAATACAGAATGCATACCCCTTCAAATTCCCTTCTTCATCCAAATATACATAAATGGGACGGCTGTCATCTGCAATGACCGTTTCCAGTTCTTCCCGGGAATACTTCTTCTCCCCTTTTCTGAAAATATCCGGTCTAGCCGTGGCATGAATGTCCTGCACCTGATATAACAGCTTCTCAATTCCATCACAATCCGTCCGTTTTGCTCTTCTAATCATAGCTGCCTCCGTTACATTCTTAGAATATACCAAATAAATTTCATTTTACCATGATATCGTACCCAGGCATATAACTCTTTCATTTCCCGATTCAAAGTTAAAATGCACTCTTCATCTGCCTTGCGGCTTCCGTATATACACGCTTCCAGTAAACATAAATAGGTAAAATGTACGGGTAAATCCTCTTCTTTTATCTTTTTACCCTGTCTGTTTTTATTTTTATACCATACAAATTCCTTGTGCCTCTCTGCGAGCTCTTCCTGTATCCGGTTCCCGAATTCTTCCAGCGTCTCACTGTCTTTCCGCTTCAACTTCATGTGTGACAGAAACAGAAAACTCCGTCTGACTTTATACAGAAACTTCTCTTCCATGGTCATATAACGGTATTTTACCAAAGTGGTTATCCGCTCCGTAACCATTACAATAAAAAGCACAGTCATGAACAGAAGCAAAATTCCTTCCACAAGTAAAAAAATACCGGTGTAATCTTCCTTCTCTTCCGTCATTTCCGGAAGCGGAACATAACTCTCGTCCTCTTCTTCCTCTTCTTCTCCGTAAAAAGGAGAACTGCCGTCGCCAACTGCAGTGCCGCCCTGATTTCCCTGGGTAAACTCACGTACCTCCCAGGGCGTATAGCGTAATGAACCATATCCCGGAGTAGGTTCAAAAGGAACCCATCCAAAGCGCTCATAATATACCTCCGGCCAGGCATGCGCCATAGAGCTCATCACTTCCGTTTTTGTCCTTGTATCATTCGGAACACAAAAGCCTTCCACATATCTGCTGGGAATTCCTTTTGCCCTTGCCATTAAAACAAATGCAGTTGCAAAATAAGAACAATACCCTTCCTTGCGTTCTATGAAATAATCCATAAAATCCGCACTATCCCGGATTGTTTCCGGTAAAGCGCCCGGGGTCGTGGTATAAGTATAACTGTTTAATTCCGCCTCTATGGCTCTTAAAATTTCCGTGGTCGTTTCTGCTTCTTTGGTTATTTCTTCCAGATAAGCAAGGGTTTCTTCTGAAAGCTCCGGTACCCTGCCATAAGCTTCCTGATAATATTCCCGGTTATCTTCCAAATCCTGCAGTGTCGGTCTGTAATCGGAATAATCAATATATGTCTGTACCAGATGCTTCCAAAGTTCCTCATCCTCCGGCAAATCTTTCTCCAGCATCTCATAAAAGGCGTCATTATCCACATTCATCTGCCAGTAAGAAATGGAATATCCCGTCTCATAGGCCATATCTTCATCCGGTAAAATCAAATCACCATTTTTAATCTCGTATACTGTATCATAAAAACGGTAAGTTTTTACGGGTGCAAACAGATACTCCGTATTCAAACCATCATAACGGATATGAAGTCTTGAGGTAGCAAAATAATTACTTTTATAATCATTGGGAATCCGTTCCACATGATAAGCACTTTCCAAAGTATCCCAAAGGCGCTCATCCCCTTCCCGATGACTGTTCTGTGTCCATCCGGTTCCCGTAAAAGTGTCATAAACTTTACCAGTCAGATAGATATTGGTTTTCTGTTGTCCGCCGTCAGTCACGGTCATAACCAGGCTGTCTGTTTCTTCTACATTTCCGCCTAATTCCCCGTCAGTAGAGAAGCCGGTGAATGCCACATCAAAATCCACCATTCCCCCATCCATACCTCTGACAAAACGGGTCAGAATCCGTTGTGCACTGTGATACGCATCTTTTACGAACTGCCAGTCATAAGGCTCCTGGGAATAGGGCATGGTAAAAAGTAACACCGCATACACCACAAGAAAAGGAAGTATCCAGAGCATAAAAGGTCTGCTTCCCCTGTCAACATCCTTTTTCCATTTATGCTTTGTAAATTCCACAAATCCCGCAACGATATATAACAGTGAGAACACCACTCCCAAGTGATTGGCCTCTCCATGGGTAAGCATATTTAAAAGCATGGCTACAAACAGCCCCACGGTTGCAATTCCCCGTAAATACGGAAGGGCTTCAAAAAAAATCTGAAGCGCAAAAGAAACCAGTCCGAGAAATACTGCCTGGAACAAAGCAAAATATACAAGATTTTCTTCCGGCCACAATCCTGCTTTCAAAACATATCTTCTGTATTCCCAAAGCATTTCCGCCAAGCCTGAAGGTGTAAGCAGAACAAGCAATACCCCTGTTACCAACAGGACAAGTCCGCCTGCTGCCAGTGCCCCCTTCCACTTTCCGTATTGTACCGACATAATACAGACAATCGGCATCAGTGCAAACAGAAAATGCAATACGGTAGGTGTTTCAATATCAAAAAGACTTCCTGCGCCAAACACAAAAATGCCGCACAGAAAGGTGGCATGGAAAAATCGATATAAAATTTCACTCCACTTTAAATTTTTCATAAAACATCCTCTAAAGGCACTTCAGTTTCAATTCGGATCACTTTTAATCTTTCATTTCCCTGCTTAATAAACTCACCCATATCTTCATCGGTGATTACATACAGCACAATACTGATTCCCTCTTCCGAAAACGCCACCGCATCGGAAAGCATGTTACTGTCCAGCTTCCCCAGAACACCGATAAATACCTTATCCCCCTGATAAAGAGTTCTCTCCAGCACATAACGGAATTCTTCACCACCAGTTTTCTTGGGAATAAAGATTCTTCTGTCCATCAGTTCATACAATTTATGATACTCCGGCATTCCGGTCACTTTACAGTTATGGAAGGCCTCTTCCTGTCGGAATACGGAATACGGAATATGCCTTTGGGCAAGAAAAAGACCAATTGCAAGAAAGGTTTCCAGAAGCTGGCTCTCCGCAGGAAGATATTCCTGCATGTTCATAGAGTATCTGGTGTCGTCAAAATGAAGTACAACCCCCTGCTTTTCTTCTCCCGTGCGGGTTCTGGTCTTTAACTGCCATTCTTTGGCAGTCGCCTTCCAGTGAATCCATTTTAAGCTGTCCCCGGACACATAATCTCTTACCACCACATCCGGCTCCGTATCCAGTCTGGTATTCTCTTTCTGTACATGGGCAATTAATTCTCCGATTCCTTTTACTTCTTCCAGGGCAATCATTCTGGGGGAAACAAGGGCTTTTATGGTGTCCTTGTTTTTATATTTAAAAGTAAAAAATCTAAAAAAGTCCGTTACGTGAACTTCCTTAATTCCCACTTCATACTGGCCTCTGTATTTGCATATAATGCTCGTATCATGTACATACCGGTCCCCGGGCAGCAACTCATATTCTGCATCCTCTTTCATTTCCTGTAATGTTGAAAAATCATCGAACATCTTTACCCTGATACTTGCAAATCCAAAGTAATCTTCATTCTGCAGTACAAAATGATAGGGAACCTCCTGACGACATACGATATCATGACTTTCGATTTTTTGAAAAATGTGAAAGCGCCAGTACACTGCCACTGCGTATACTACGGAAATAACCGGAACCAAAGTAACCGCAAAGAAAAATCCGTAAGAAACCGGGCCGCCATAAAAACTTATGCCGACCAGGGAAAGAATCCATATTAACAAAAGTATGATTCTTCGTTTCTTCATGGTAATTCCTTTTATAAAACAGGTACTTTAACAGTTAAAATAAGTGAGTGGAGAATCTTGCCTGCGTTCTCTTTCCGAATCTGGGCATCTGCAGAAAGTGCAAGACGATGGGCAAGCACATGATCTGCCACAGCTTTTACATCATCCGGCTTTACAAATTCCCTTCCCTGCAAATACGCATGGGCTCTTGCTGCCTTTGCAAGGGCAAGCAATGCTCTGGGGCTGGCACCAAGCTTAAATCTGCTTTCCTTTCTGGTAAGGAGGATGATTTCTTCCATGTATTTCAACACTTCTTCTTTGATTTCAATCTTCTTTACTTCTTCCTGCATATTCAGAATATCTTCCGGTGTACACACGGTTTTTACCGTTTTATCCGGCTCCCCTTTTAAATAAAGGGATGCCATTGCAAGCTCCTGCTCTTCGGAAGGATAACCAATGGAAAGCCGCATCATAAAACGGTCCATCTGTGCCTCGGGAAGAGGATAGGTACCAAGAAATTCCAAAGGATTCTGGGTTGCCATTACCATAAAAGGCTTAGGAAGCATGAACGTTTCTCCGTCTACGGAAACCTGACCTTCTGCCATAGCTTCCAAAAGGGCAGACTGGGTTTTCGGTGAGGTTCTGTTAATTTCGTCTCCCAGCAAAAGATGATTCATTACCACACCGTCACGATGCTCAAACTCACCGTTTTTCATATTAAACACCGACATTCCCACAATATCTCCGGGAAGTGTATCCGGTGTAAACTGAATTCTGCCGAAGGATAATCCGGTTACCTTTGATAAAATCTTGGTAAGGGTGGTTTTACCCACTCCCGGAACATCTTCCAAAAGCACATGTCCTTCTGCAAGAAGACAAATCAAAACTTTATCCGTCACGTCCTCTTTTCCGATAAAGGAACGATTGATTTCCTGTTTCATTTCCAGTAATTTTTCCCGATACATATCCGGTCCCCACTTTCTTTTATTTCGATCCTAGTTGTAATAAGTTTTCCCTTCCGGCCCGGGAGCAAAACCCGTAAGTGCCTGAAGCATTTCCAAGGTATAAGAGGCATACTCCCGATAAAAATTCCGCATCAGAAGCTCTGCCCTGAAATTCTGCATCGCATCCAGACGGATGCTTTTATTTTTTAAAACAGGATGACGGAAGGTAAGGACAATCTGGGCATACATGGGACTGTATACAAGATTTCCCGTCACATCCGTTTCCCTGAAATAAGCGTAGTCAAGGAAGTAAGATTCAATCATGGATGAGTGAAACATTACAGGTTCCCCTTCCATGTTTAACAGCACATTTTTCAGAGGCTCGCTATAATTTCCCCTGGACACATCAAAATAAAACAATCCTTTGGAATAATCCACCGCCATACCGCATTCCGGTATAAAATGACTTTCTTCAAATTCTCTCCAAAGAGCCTTGTTTCCCTGACAAAATGCAATTGCTTCTTTGATATGTCCCACTTCCAGTTTAGAAGTTATCAGCTTTTCTGCATATTTATTATCCATACCGATTCCTTTTGAAAACCGCATGGTTTTTATTTCCCATGGAAGTGATGTCTCGCACTGTTCACACAAATATCCGTCTCTTAATTTTAGGGAATTCCGGGTAATGCCGCCGCATATACTGCATGGCATCTCCCGATTTTCGCTTGTTTGCATATGATATCTCCTTATGCACAGCATAAGGGCCGCCCTTTGCAGAACCGCCCTTATCGCTACATTTTACTTAAAAGGATTTTCAGTAGGATAACGTACTCCCGCCGGCTGGTTATAGCCGATTTCGGATACGTCTACACCAATATATTTGAATACTTCAAAAATCGCCTTTCCAAAGTGACCAAACGCTACCGCACCATGATGAGGATAATTTCCTTCAATCAGGACATGACGATAGAAACGTTTCATTTCCGGAATTGCGAAAATACCGATTGCTCCGAAGGAACGGGTCGCTACGGGAAGAACTTCTCCGTTTGCAATATATGCACGTAATCTATTATCCGCAGTACTCTGCAGGCGGAAGAATGTAATGTCTCCGGGCACAATATCCCCCTCCAGGGTACCCTGGGTTACTTCTTCGGGAAGGTTTCTTGCCATGATTAACTGATATTTCATTTCACAGAACGCAAGCTTTCCTGCCGCTGTATTACCGCAATGGAATCCCATAAATACATCTGTTGCAGTATAGTCAAACTTACCTTTGATGTCTTCTTCGTATAAATCATAAGGTACCGTATTGTTGATATCTAAAAGTGTTACAACATCGTCGCTTACACAGGTTCCGATGAATTCACTCAATGCTCCGTAAATATCAACCTCACAGGAAACGGGAATTCCCTTTGCTGTTAAACGGCTGTTTACGTAGCAGGGAACAAATCCGAACTGTGTCTGGAAAGCAGGCCAGCATTTTCCTGCGATTGCCACATATTTACGATATCCCTTATGTTCTTCCACCCAGTCCAAAAGAGTCAGTTCATACTGGGCAAGTTTCGGCAAAATACCGGGTTTTAAATTGCCTGCACCAAGCTCTGCTTCCATCTCAGCAATTACGGAAGGAATTCTTTCATCACCTTCATGCTTTTTAAATGCTTCAAAAAGATCCAGCTCGGAATTTTCTTCTATTTCCACGCCAAGGTTATATAACTGCTTGATAGGTGCATTACATGCAAGGAAATTCAAAGGTCTGGGACCGAAAGAAATAATTTTTAATTCTGATAATCCGATGATTGCCTTTGCAATGGGATGGAATTCGTGTAACATATCTGCACACTCATCAGCATTTCCCACCGGATATTCGGGAATATAGGCTTTGATATTG
Source organism: Lachnospiraceae bacterium (assembly GCA_017473905.1). GTDB lineage: Bacteria > Bacillota > Clostridia > Lachnospirales > Lachnospiraceae > UBA3766. The sequence goes on from JAFUJA010000004.1 coordinate 13,341, forward strand.
CGAAGCGCAAGATTATAGCTTGCATTCAGCATACCGCAGTATGCGTCACCTCTTCCCTGTATCAGATTGTTACCGCTTTCTTCCGCTGCGGCAAGGAACATTTTAGGACCATCAAAATGCTTTGCAAGAAGAGTCTCTGAAATTTCGGGACCAAAGTTTCCAAGATATACCGCAAGGGCGTTACATCCTGCTTTTTTTATATCTTCCAAAGCCTGTACCATGTGGATTTCACTTTCCACAATACAAACAGGACATTCGTAAATGTCTTCCGCATCATATTTAGCCGCATAAGCTTCCACCAGCGCTTTTCTTCTGTTTACTGACAAAGACTCCGGAAAACAGTCACGGCTCACAGCTACAATTCCCAATTTTACCTTCGGTGTATTATTCATTCGTTTTACCCGGCGCAACGCATCCCCCAATTCCCGCTGCACACAATCCTTTCTTTATTGTTCACGGATTCCGTGTTAAACCCATTTTATCAGTTTTTGTATCATAAAAAAATACATTTCTAAGAATTCCTGCTAAAAATTGCAAAAAGAGGTTTACATGCCGGATAAATTTCTTTGAAAAGCTCATACTTGTGCTGATATTTGGCAACAAGGTCCGCTTCCGGCTCTACAACTTCTGAAATTTTAACAAGTTTTTCTGCGGCTTCTTCAACAGAGGAGAATGCCCCGCATCCCACGGCCGCCAGCATGGCACCACCCATGGCAGGTCCTTCTTCATTTACGGGAACTTCCAAAGTGAGATTTAATACATTGGCAAGAATTTTTCTCCACAAAGGACTCTTTGCACCACCGCCGCATATTTTGGTTTTACTTAATTCAATTCCCAGGGATGCTGCAACTTCAAGGGAATCTTTTAAAGCAAAGGCAACACCCTCCAAAACTGCCTGTGTCATTTCTTCACGGGTAGTATTCATGGATAAGCCGATAAAAGTACCCCGGGCATCCGGGTCATTATGAGGAGAACGCTCTCCCATCAGATAGGGAAGGAAGAATACTTCATTTTCACCAAGTCCGGTAATATTCTTCTGTTCTTCTGCATATTCTTTTGTTTTCAGGATTTCATCCATCCACCATTTATTACAGGATGCGGCACTGAGCATGCAACCCATAAGATGATATTTGCCGTCTGCATGGGCAAAAGAATGCAATGCATTACACGCATCCACACAGAATTCATTGGATGAAATAAAAACGGTTCCGCTGGTTCCCAGAGAAATGTTACACATTCCACCGCCTACGGTTCCTGTTCCCACCGCTGCAGCAGCATTATCTCCTGCTCCGGCGATTATTTTGACCTTATCGGTCAAACCTAATTTTTCCGCCACTTCGGGACGAAGGGTACCTACCACCTCACTGGATTCATAGATTTTTGCAAGCTGCTCTCTTTTTACATCACAAAGAGCCAGCATTTCATCCGACCAGTCACGTTTTTTTACATCAAACAATAACATACCGGAGGCATCGGATACATCCGTACAATGTACGCCGGAAAGTCTGTATGCAAGATAATCCTTGGGTAACATGATTTTGGAAATACGGGCAAACTGCTCCGGCTCGTGTTTTTTGAGCCATAAAAGTTTAGGTGCAGTGAATCCTGCAAATGCAATATTCGCAGTGTAATCGGAAATTTTATCCTTTCCGATTACGTTATTTAAGTATTCGCATTCTTCTGCTGTACGTCCGTCATTCCAAAGGATTGCAGGACGAATCACTTCATCCTTTTCGTCTAAAATAACAAGTCCGTGCATCTGACCGCCGAAGCTGATTCCTGCAACCTGCGTTCTGTCAAAGCCGTCTAAAAGGGCATCGAGGCCCTCCATCGACTTTTCATACCAATCAACAGGATTCTGCTCCGACCATCCGGTTTTAGGAAAGTACAAGGGATATTCCCTTGATACCACGTTTAAAATACCGCCGTCCTCATCCATGAGTAACAGTTTTACCGCAGAAGTCCCCAAATCAATTCCTACATAAAACATGGCATAACCCCCTAACGAAAATTTATTTGCCGGCAAGTGCCTGCGCAATATCCTCTCTCATATCGATAACAGCCTGTCGGGAAGCGTCCGCATAATTTAAGGAACCAAACTTCTCGTACGCAGGACTCTGGTATGCCGCAATAATACCTCTGGAAGAGTTTACAATTGCTCCAAGTCCGTCTTCATTAAAGAAATGAACCAGATCGGCACCCTTTCCGCCCTGTGCGCCGTAGCCGGGAACCAGAATATAAGACTTGGGCATAATCTTACGAAGTACCTTTCCCATTTCAGGATAAGTAGCACCTACAACTGCACCGATGGAGCTGTAACCGCTTTCATCCACACAATCTGCACCCCACTCATTTACTTTTTCACCAACCCACTCATACAAAGGACGACCGTCGATGATTCTGTCCTGGAATTCACCACTGCTGGGATTGGAAGTTTTTACAAGAACAAAGATGCCTTTGTTTTCTTCTTTACAAACATCTACAAAAGGCTTCACGCCGTCTGTTCCCAGATAAGGATTTACGGTTGCAAAATCTTCATTAAAGCCATAGTAGGTCTTGCTGCCGACAGTTACCTTACCAAGATGTCCCGTAGCATACGCGCTGGATGTGGAACCGATATCACCTCTTTTAATATCACCGATGATAACAAGGTCTTTTTCACGGCAGTAATCCAAGGTCTTCTGATATGCAATCAGACCTTCAATGCCGAACTGCTCATACATTGCAATCTGAGGTTTTACGGCAGGTACCAAATCATAAATTGCATCAATAATACCTTTGTTATACTGCCAAATCGCTTCTCCTGCGCCTTTTAATGTCTCTCCGTATTCAGCAAATGCCTTCTCGGTAATATGTGCGGGAATAAACTTCATCATAGGATCAAGTCCTACAACAATAGGGGCATTGGTTGCCTTGATTTTGGAAGTTAATTTTTTCATCATAGTGATTTCTTCTCCTTTTTATAGAAATTCTATTATCCTTCACGGGAAGGTTTTATAAAAAGCGCCGAACAATTTGTCCGACGCTTTTGTCTGTTCTACTATCAGACCCTATACGCGAACCTGTGCGTTTTCGTCTGCGTACTTTTTAATATTGGATGCATTCACATATCTTTCGTAAGAATCACCCTTTACAACAACCAGCGTCGGAGCAGCTTTTACATCGAACTGCTTTGCAAGGTCGCGCTGTTCCATAGCGTCTACCACAACAATATCTTCATCCTTTAAGTATTCCTTTGCGATTCTGCAATTAGGACAGGTTTTGGTTGTAAAAAGATATTTTACTACTTCTGCATCATTTGTTTCCTCTGTCACCTTATCATGGTCTGTTAAAGTCACACCCTGATTCACCTGTGTTTTACAAACGGAGTTTTCAATATCGTATTCGGTACGATTCTTGAATTCCTGCATCTTGCCATCATTCCAGTTCTGAACCGGTCTGTAGTATCCTGTGATACGGCTGTAAATTTCAGTCTTTGCACCGCATTCGGGACATACATCCTGCTCACCTGCAAGATATCCGTGATTCTTACAGATAGAATAGGTAGGAGACATTGTATAGTAAGGAAGCTTGTAATTTTCTGCAATGGTACGAACCAGTTTTGCAGCTGCCTTCCAGTCAGGAAGCTTTTCTCCGAGGAAAGCGTGGAATACGGTTCCTGATGTATACAGAGTCTGTAATTCATCCTGAATATCCAATGCTTCAAAAATATCCGTTGTATAATCTACGGGCAGGTGGGAAGAGTTGGTGTAATAAGGAACATCTCCTTCCTTACCTGCTGTTTTAATATCCGGCCATCTCTTGCGGTCATGCTTTGCAAGACGATAGGTTGTACTTTCTGCAGGAGTTGCTTCCAGGTTGTATAAATCACCGTATTCTTCCTGATAATCGGAAAGTTTTTCTTTCATGTGATTTAAAACATCCCTTGTAAACTTCTGGGTTCTTTCATCTGTCATATCAGCCTGAAGCCAGCTTGCATTCAGACCTACTTCATTCATACCGATCAAACCGATTGTTGAGAAATGGTTGTTAAAGTTTCCGAGATAACGCTTGGTATAAGGATAGAGGCCTTCATCAAGCAGTTTGGAAATAACCCCTCTCTTAATCTTTAAGCTTCTTGCAGAAATATCCATCATACGATCCAGTCTCTTGTAGAACTCTTCCTCACTTGCGGAAAGATACGCAATTCTGGGCATATTAATGGTTACAACACCCACACTGCCGGTGCTTTCACCGGATCCGAAGAAACCGCCGGTTTTTTTACGAAGTTCTCTCAAATCAAGACGGAGACGGCAGCACATGGAACGAACATCACTGGGTTCCATATCGGAGTTGATGTAGTTTGAGAAATAAGGTGTTCCGTACTTCGCTGTCATGTCGAAGAGTAACTGATTGTTTAAATTATCAGACCAGTCAAAATCACTTGTGATGGAATATGTGGGAATGGGATACTGGAATCCTCTTCCGTTTGCATCACCTTCAATCATGGTCTCAAGGAATGCACGGTTAATCATATCCATTTCTTTTTTACAATCTTTATAGCAGAAATCCATCTGCTTGCCGCCTACCAGCGCAGGAAGTTCTGCAAGGTCGTTGGGAACAGTCCAGTCAAGGGTAATGTTGGTAAAGGGTGCCTGTGTTCCCCAACGGCTGGGTGTATTTACACCGTAAATGAAAGCTTCAATACATTTCTTTACTTCATCATAAGAAAGATTATCTACCTTAACAAAGGGTGCAAGATAGGTATCGAAGGAAGAAAATGCCTGTGCTCCAGCCCATTCGTTCTGCATGATACCAAGGAAGTTAACCATCTGGTTGCAAAGAACGGAAAGGTGTGATGCGGGAGCTGAAGTAATCTTACCGGTAATACCGCCGAGACCTTCTGTTATTAACTGTTTTAATGACCAGCCCGCACAATAACCCGTTAACATAGACAGGTCATGAATATGAATGTCTGCATTACGATGCGCTTCTGCAATTTCTTCATCATAAATCTCTGATAACCAGTAATTTGCCGTTACGGCTCCGGAGTTGCTTAAAATCAAACCACCTACGGAATAGGTAACGGTTGAATTCTCTTTTACACGCCAGTCTTCAACTTTTACATAGCTGTTTACAACATCTTTATAATCAAGAATTGTGGACTTCATGTTACGCATTTTTTCTCTCTGCTTACGGTAAAGAATAAATGCCTTTGCTGCCTCCACATAACCGGACTGCTCGAGAATCTTCTCCACGCTGTCCTGAATGTCTTCCACATGTACATATCCGTCCTTTACCTTAGACTGGAAATCTGCTGTTACACGCAGTGACAACAAATCCACAATATCATCATTATACTGCACATTGGTTGCATTAAAAGCCTTAACAATGGCTCCGCTGATTTTGGTCAGATTAAAATCAGACTTTTCTCCGTCTCGTTTGATTACTCCAAACATTCTTTTCGCCCTCCATACACTGTAGTTCTTTTGTTACCTGTAAGGCACTTTTTTCATTCAAGCGCCGATTACGTTTATTTTATCATCCGTATTATAAAAAGTCAACGGTAAAAACACAAGATATTCTAATTATTTTTGTCTCCACCCACTATATCTTGTGTTTTTGCTTTTTCTTGCATGGTTTACATAACAAAGTTATAAAATGTCGGTTTTTAAGCCTTTTCGGCGGTTTTTATATATTATGCAAACCAAAAAACACCTTGTCTGTCGTAAAAAAACAGTACAAGGTGTCTTAATTCCGGTTTTTAAAATACCATATCTTGTATACATTAAATGCAATTCACTATATATGGTTTATCTGGTTTTTAAAAATTCATATTCACGAAGGGCCGCTTCATCATCGGGATACTCCTTCAGATAATCTCCCATGAGTTTCTTGGCTTCTCCGAAGCGTGCAAGCTTTTCGTTGGCTACAATCCTGTTAAAAAACAACTGTTGTCTGCAGGCATTGTCCTGCACTTCCATACCGGCTTCAAATGCCGTTACGGCATTTATATAATCCTTCATACCGGCATAACAAAGTCCCATCTGATTATAAATGGCTCCGCTGGGGGCCTGAGCAACATAATCGGAATACAGTGTAAGCGCATAATTACTGTCACTTAAATGCTCATAGGACTGCCCTAAAAGAAGAATTACTTCCTCACTACGGTTTCCGTCGCTTCTTGCCTGTTCCAGGAAATTACGGGCATTGGTGTAATCTCCCATATAAAAGAATAACCGGCCCTTATCATAGGAAGACATGTTCTTCTCTCCCTTTTCCATGGCAATGTTTAAATATTCTTTTCCCTGCTCTTCATATCCCTTGTCAGACATTGCAGAGTACACATCAATATAAAGACCGTAGTTTTTGCTGTCTAAGGAAATTGCTTTATCAAAATCCAGCTTAGCTGCCGTAAGGGAATCTTTTTCAAGCTCCACCAGACCTCTCTGGAAATACGCATCCGTATCCTTGGGACGAAGTTCTAAAATGGCATTGTACCGTTCCAGAGCCTCATCCAATCTGTTTGTTTTGTAATAGCAGACTGCCATATAATAATTGATATCATAATCAATATCTTCAGGAATCACGTCTCCCTGATCCAGTGCTGCCTGAAAATAAACCAGCGCTTCCTCGTATTCTATCATTCCCATGGATGCAAGACCCATGCCCCGATAAATAAGACGCTCGTTCTCTCCGGCTTCTTTTGCCGCCTGGAAATGTGTCATGGCATCTTCAAACTGAAGTTCCTCAACAGACTGCATTCCCTTATCAATATTTTCGGTGCTCTGATTTTCTCCGCAGCCTGCCATCATACAAAAAACAAGCAACAGAGCAAACAGGTGTATTTTATGAATTGATACCTTCACTTTATCCCCTCACGATTCACTTCCTTAGTTTGCGGGTGTCTCCGCAGGTGCAGTTACAGTGGTATTCTCGTAAATATAATCATAAATCTTCATGGCAAGAAGATACTCTCTGAAGTACTCCTTATCATTGTTGTACTGAACAAGAAGCTCATCAGCGGTAATTGCGTTTTCCGCAGCCATATTGGTAAGTTCAGTTTCAAGTTCTTCGTCTGAAATAACAATATCCAGTTCCTGTGCCATGTAAATAATTAACATTCTTTCTTTTACATTGTTGTTAGCGGTTTCCGCAACGGTAGACTGATAAACCACCTGGAAGAATTCATCAATGCTTACGCCGTACTGTGCAATAATATCGGCATGCTTGTTTGTGATGATTTCAGTCTGCTGTGTCACAAGAAACTCAGGAACTTCTTTGTATTCCGTAGCATTCATAATTTTATTTTTTGCAAGGGTAATGACACGATTCTTATTGGATTCATCCAATTCTTCCTGAAGGGTTGTTTTTACATAAGCCTTCATTTCGGCAGCATTGGAGTATTCAGGCTGTTCAAGCCCTGCTACAGTGGTGTCATTGATTTCGGGAACAATAAAATTAACGGTTACATTAAACACAACATCCTGTCCCGCAAGATCTGCATTTGTGTAGTTTTCAGGGAATTTCAGATTCAAATCCACAGGCTGTCCGGGAGTTACGCCGATCAATCCGTCTTCAAAACCATCGATAAAAGTACCGGAACCGATTTCAAGAAGTTCTCCCTGTGAACTTCCGCCGTCAAATGCCACTTCATCCTTATATCCCACGAAATCGATGTTTACCCAGTCTCCGTTTTCAACGGCTCTGTCGATAATTCCCACGGGTTCGCTCATGGCATTGAATAAATCTCTTGTAGCAGCTTCCACATCCTCATCGGTCAGTTCGTACAACGTTGCCTCTACCTCAAAGTTATCAAGCTGTTCCACAGTCATATACTTAGACATTTTAATATCAACGGGGTTCTTGTCCTCATCACTGCATGCCGCAAAGGAAAAAACCATTACTGCAGCCAGTGCAAGTGCTAAAATTTTCTTTTTCATACATTCTCTCCATTTTTCTAAAAGGTTCTTTTACGGTGTACACACACCAAATCCTTTATACCACATTTCACGAAAAATCTCAATCTGCTCCACAAAATTATCACAATACCGGGATTTTTCGAAGTTTCCATTACTTTTTCTTTTTATAAAAGCATCAAAAGTTCTGTTACAAGTACTGCCAGGCAGGATAAAAGTGCCACAGGCAGAAGTTTTAAATTAAAATATGCCGCAACTACCGCCACAACAAATCCGATTCCTGCAGAAAGGGGTGAACCCGTGGCATCCAGAATAACCGGGAAGGTCATTGCCGCAAGCACCGTATAGGGTACATATCCCAAAAAAGACTTCAGGAACTCTGACTTTACTTCCTTTCTCATAAAAACATAGGGAAGCACACGAATCAGGTAGGTAACGGCTACCATTACGAGAAGGTAAGGTAAAAAGGTTTTAACATCCATCCTGTTTCACCTCCTGTTTCTCTGTTGCAGCGTCTTCTTTTATGGGGAAGAAAACCGCTCCCAGTGCTGAAGCAACCACTGCACAAATAATCACCGCAAATCCGGAAGAAACATGTTCCCGTAAAAAGGGAACATAATACAGGAAACAGCGCATTGCCACAGCAAGCCCCACAATCATAAACATGGGACGGCTCTTCTTCATCTCCGGCACCACAATCGCCACAAACATGGCATATAAGGCAACTCCCAGGGCATTACAGAGAATTTCCGGAAGATTGCTGCCGCAGATTGCACCGGCAAGAGTTCCGAGAGACCAGCCCAGATAAGGAGCTATGATTACGCCGGCAAAATACTTCCAGCCGACTTTTCCTTTCTGACCGATTGCCACTGCATATATTTCATCCGTATGGAACATACCGAAGAAAAGCCGCAGGGGAATATTCATACTTTTATCAACTTTTTGAGACATGGAAAGAGACATTAAAGAATATCGCAAATTGATGACAAACTGTGTCAGTGCCATCTCGACCAGTGTTCCCGCCTGAGCCATTACGGTGATTCCCGCAAACTGCCCTGCTGAGGTTAAGTTGGTCATGGATATCAATACTGCCTCCCATACATAAAAGCCATTGGATACGGCGAGGAGTCCAAAGGTAAAGGATACGGAAAAGTATCCCAGACCGATGGCCACGCCGTCAACCAATCCTTTTTTAAAACTATTCATTTTTAAAACCTGTTTCTTTCTTCTCCCCTGTCAGAGAGTCGATTTTCATTAGTGATGGAAAAGACGAATCTCGGTAAATGCCATAGCCATGTTGTATTTGTTACAGCATTCGATAACCAAATCATCACGTACGGAGCCACCGGGCTGTGCAATATATTTTACACCGCTTCTCTTTGCTCTTTCCACGTTATCGCTGAAGGGGAAGAATGCATCTGAACCCAGTGCCACGTCTTCCATCTGATCAAGCCATGCTCTCTTTTCTTCCTTGGTAAATACAGCAGGTTTTACCTTGAAGATTCTTTCCCATGCACCGTCTGCAAGTACATCCATGTAGTCATCACCGATGTAATTGTCAATTGCGTTGTCTCTGTCCGCACGTCCGATACCGTCTACGAACTGAAGATTCAATACCTGAGGTGCCTGACGAAGCATCCAGTTATCTGCCTTGCTTCCTGCCAGTCTTGTACAGTGTACACGGGACTGCTGTCCTGCACCGATACCGATTGCCTGTCCGCCCTTTGCGTAGCATACGGAATTAGACTGGGTATACTTTAAGGTGATCAGGGAAATGATTAAATCGATTGCTGCAAGCTCGGGAATCTCTTTGTTCTCGGTTACAACATTCTTTAAAAGGTCTTTGTTAATTGCAAGGTTGTTTCTTCCCTGCTCAAAAGTAATACCGAATACATCCTTGTGTTCCAATTCAACGGGAACATATTCAGGATCGATTTCGATTACATTATATTTTCCGCCCTTCTTTGCACAAAGGATTTCAAGTGCCTCAGGTTCGTATCCGGGCGCAATGACACCGTCAGAAACTTCTCTCTTAATGATTTTAGCAGTGGAAACATCACACACATCGGAAAGTGCAATAAAGTCACCGAATGAAGACATTCTGTCTGCACCTCTTGCTCTTGCATAAGCACATGCCAAAGGAGAAAGTTCTCCCAAATCATCTACCCAGTAAATTTTTGCAAGGGTCTCATCCAAAGGAAGACCTACTGCCGCACCTGCGGGAGATACATGCTTAAAAGAAGTTGCCGCAGGAAGTCCTGTTGCCTGCTTTAATTCTTTTACAAGCTGCCATCCGTTAAAAGCATCCATGAAGTTGATATATCCGGGCTTACCGCATAATACTTTGATGGGAAGCTCCCTTCCGTCGTTTACAAAAATTTTAGCAGGCTTCTGATTGGGGTTACAGCCATATTTTAATTCTAATTCTTTCATTTTATCCTCCGGGGAATTCTTCTGTGTAACAAAGAATCCTTTTTATAATAATTACTGGTTTTTGTTTACGATTCTGGTTTCTGTTTCGCCTGTTTCAATGTCGATGAAGCGAACAAAGAGAGATACCTTATTTTCTTCGTTTAAGCTACTCCAGATGTTCTCTGTAACAGCATCAATGTCATTACCGATGCCAATCCACTTAGGTTCACCTTCAAAGCTGGGAAGGGGATCCCCGTCACACTGATATGTATGGATGAAGTGACCTTCACCTGCAATGGGACTTTCGTAAGCAAAAGTGTAACGGTTGCATCCACCGGGGCGACCGTTATTGCTCTTTAAAATAGACATTGCATAGTTGTAAATTCCGTTCTCGATATGCATGATACCGGAAATACGAGGTGTATAGTTAGGTGCATCCGGTTCAAATTCACGACAGCGAAGTGACTGCTCAAAGGTAAGCTGCTTGTCCATTCCCTCATAAATGGTATCGGTCTGGTCACCGTTTGTTACGATGGTTTTATTACCGAGTACACGTACGGGTGCGTAGATAATCAGACTGGGATCCGTAAGCTTGGAAGGGTCAAATGCCTGTGTACGGATACCTGCTCCTTCTTCCACGAATACACGGTTTCTGCTGTTTACGCTTCTGCCCATAATGAAGTACGCGCATACTGCTTTTTTGCCGTCTTCGGACTTACCGATTACGATGCCTCTTCCGGGATATGCATTCCCTTTTAAAATGTTTTCCAATGACTGTTTTTCCATTTGTGCCTCCTATTGAATGAAAATACTGTTTTCTTTTATCTATTTTACTTTAGATTCTGCATAAGACATAATACCGATACCGAATGCGCCCGGTCCCACATGGGTGGTAATGGACAAGGGAAGGTGATACATCTCAATGGAATCATCTTCAAAATACGCCTGTACGTTTCTGAGCCACTCTTCACCGGGTTTAATCAGACCGGAATAAGCAACAACGATTTTAACTTCCTGATCTGCAAAACGGTTTTCCTTGTCTTCCTGAATGGCTTTTAACATGGTTTTCTGTGCAGACTTCATACCTCTGACTTTGGCAAAAGCATCCAGCTTTCCGCCCTGAATCTGAAGCACGGGTTTGATATTTAATACTTCACCGATTGCTGCACCGGCGGGAGTAACACGGCCGCCCTTTTTTAAATATTTCAGGGTATCTACTGCAATATAAATTGCGGAGTTCAAACCGTCTTCTTTTAAATAATCTGCAATTTCCTTCGCAGACTTTCCTAAATCACGAAGGTAAACCGCATCTTTTACTGCCTGAATCATGGTAACGGAAATTCTCTGGTTATCCACTACATGAATTCTGCCGCCGTAATCTTCTGCAAGCATGGTTACGGTATGGCATGTACTGGACAAACCGCTGGACATGGGAATATATACAATTTCCTCATATTCTTCCAGCAACTTATCATAGATGTCCGTTACATTTCCGGGTGACGGCTGGGATGTAGAAATATCCGCATTTGCTTCCAATTTTTCATAATACTCAGCCTTTGTAATTGTATCATCCTCATAATAGGTCTCCCCATCAATAATAATGGGCATGGGAACCATATGCACGTCCCATTCTTTCATTTCAGATGCAAGAATACCACTGTTAGTATCCGTAAGAATTGCAATTTTTGATTTCACTCTCAGTTCTCCTCTTGTATTATATTTTCCCCCAAGAACATCCTATTTGCTGTTCCACTGTGCCAGACGCGTTTCAAATTCTTCATAAAAAGCCTCCGGCGAAGCATAGGGCATAAGATAAAACAACTGCAAATGCTCCATGTTTATTTTTTGTGCATCAGCCCCGTTCTGCAGGGTATGCTGCACTTCTTTTATATGATTATGCCAGGTCAGTATAAAAGCTTCGTAACGTTTCAGTTCCGGCGTATCCAACCAGTTTTTTATCTTCTCCTTGGTGCGGTTTGTTTTTACACATTCATCCGCCTGAAGAAAATAAGAAAATCCCTCATCCTCATAGACTCTTCCCAAGGGAAACAGCCTGCAAATGCCCGGACGCCAGGGATGAATGCTGCAGCGTCCCTCTCCGTTTAAAAAGGAACATGCTTCACCATCCCCCATGAGCAAATGGGGAATAATCACACCTTCTTCCACATGAAGGCCTACTTCCTTCTCAAGAAAGGATGCAAAAGGTCTGTTCGTACCGAAACTCAATCTGCATACATCATAAGGATCCAGACAAATGGTATCACCCATACCCGTACAACAGGCATGGCACCCTTCGCAATCGTTACACCCTACTTTTACAAGGTCGGCAGAAGTGTAACGCTTTCCGTCTGAAATATCCTCAAGATTACATTCTCTGATCATTCTTCGTCATCCCATCCCTTACCCGGATGAGCTGCAACAGATACAACCGTTGCAATCGCTGCAATAACAGCCACAATAATGGGAATACCGATTAATCCTGCCAAAATAAGAAACATAGTTTTGTCCTCCAATACATTTTCAGGGTAGCATATAAACATACCCTGACTAATCTATTTTACTCGTTTTCGCCTTCACCTTCAAGTTCTTTTACAATCCTTTTTACAATTCCGTTCACTTCTACGTCGGAATTCATGGGAATTACGATACATTTTCGACCGTCAATCACACGGATTTCCACGATATCCGCAGCTTCTGCCTTCATTTTCAGCTGCATGTTATCAGATTTTAGTTCAAAATTTTTACGTTCGCAGATACTGTCAAGATGAAGTTCCCCGTCCTCACCCACGGTTTTATTGAATTTTTGTTCCACGATGGGAAGGTGTTCCTCCTTCACACCGCTTTTTAAAAGAAGGTCCTTGGCGCCTTCCTTATCCAGTGTTACCGGGTCGTACACGGTGCGGTTGTCCGTCATTTCCGTCAATTCATTGTTAATGGCACGTACCACCTCAAAAGTATCGTATCCGGGCACTTCATTAATTACTTCTTCCACAAACTGGCTGAACATTTCTTTCTCCACATTGGAGGGAATTTCTTCCTCACAACCCAGAATGCCTTCAACGAATTCGCTGTGCATCTCATCTGTATTTTTTACATAATACAAAACTTCATTCACATCACAGCTTCTGTCATTAAAAGCAGGATATAAAAACGCCGCATCCGGCATTTCCACTACCCAGTCACGTACCCTGTTTGCAATGATGTTTTCTTCGGAATGGTAGCTTAAGCCCGGTTTGGATAAATTCACGGGACAAATACAGCAAAGACAGTATGTATACACTTCTTCCGACTCATCCAGGGCAATTTTATCGCTTGTTTTGGTCATGACATCATATACATCATGCATAATGAGAATCAGATAATTTCCCACATAAGAGTAATTCTCAATTACCTTCTGATAAAAAGCATCCAGCAAATCTTTGTTTTTTAATTCGGAATTACGCAAGGCAAGCAAAGATGCCTGGGCACTTCCCGACTCCTTTTCTTCCTTCGTGAATTCCAACGTAAAAAGATTCTTTCCCAGCACACCGGAAAGTCCTTTTTTAAAAATCTCGATATATTTAAACTGCTCCTCTTCTTCCAAATCCGTAAAATAAGAATCAATATATGTCTTAATCCGCTTCTCTTCTCCGGTTACATAGCAGCCGGTGATTTTGGTAATGGAAGAGTCCGTTTTTTTAAAACGTTTCCGCAGCTCCAGAATATCTGAATTGTTCATGTATCCTACCTTATGCACGCTCCTTTTATTGCAGGGCGTGTCCTTTCTGAAAATCTCAATACAGAATTTATTGTAACATAAATTTAAAATAAAAAGAAGAGGGGACTTGCGGTACTGTGCCAGTCCACCTTTTCCACGGATTTCTCTTGTTTCGGGGGATTTTAGTATCCGCGCAGGCGTTTCTCTTTCTTCCGCAGACTGTGTGAATGCGTCGGCACTTAACGAGTGGGCATTTGTGGCTCACGAGTTTAGTGGCCGCTACGCATGAGGTCAAGCGAAAGCGTGTCTAAGGAAGAAAGCATAAACGCCTGCGACACCCTAACGCAAGAAAACGCAAACGCCGGCAGACATGCAAAAAGCGCATCCCCGCCAGCACGAAGATGCGCCCTTATTTATTTGATGAAGCTCTTGATGACACGGAAGCCCTGAATCAATACCGTAGGTGCTGCCGCAAGAATAACAATCCATGCATACTCCATACCGGACAATGCCACCGCATCAAATACCCGGCTTAAGAAAGGTACAAACAACAATACTGCAATTAAAATTCCACCGGTTAAGAATGCCACAAGACTGAAAGGATTCTTGCGGAAACCAAGTGCAAAAATGTTGTTTTTACTGCGGCAGTTAAATCCGTGGAATAATCTTGCTAGAGTTAAAGTTGCAAATGCCATGGTGCCTGCTGCCTGTGCAGATGTACCAAGTCCGATGTAATATGCCGCCATGGTTGCGATACCGATGAATACACCCTGATATAAAAGCTGCAACAGAAAACTTTTGGTAAGAAGCCCTTCCTTCGGATCTCTGGGTTTTTCACCAAGCAAATCCTTCTCAGGGGGCTCCATGCCGATTGCAAGTGCCGGCAAAGAGTCTGTTACAAGGTTAATAAACAACAGCTGTACTGCGGTAAAAGGCGCCGCAAGCCCCATAAAAGAAGTATACAGAACCGCCAGAATCGCCGCCGTATTACCGGACAATAGGAACAACACTGCATTCTTGATGTTACGGTATACGTTACGTCCGTTGGCAACCGCTTTGATAATGGTCGCAAAATTATCATCCGTCAGAATCATGGATGCGGCATCCTTGGAAACTTCCGTTCCCGTAATACCCATTGCAACACCTATATCTGCCTTTTTCAAAGCAGGTGCATCATTCACGCAATCTCCGGTCATTGCAACAATACGGCCTTTTCTCTGCCAGCTTTCCACAATACGGATTTTATTCTCAGGGGAAACACGGCCGTATACGGAAACCTTCTCTACCACGGCATCCAGTTCCTCTTCCGTCATGGCATCCAGTTCCGGTCCGGTAAGAGCCATATCGCCCTCTTCGTAAATACCGATTTTGGCAGCAATCGCCGTTGCGGTAATTTTATGGTCTCCCGTAATCATAACCGGACGGATACCGGCACGTTTTGCCTCTGCAACCGCTTCTGCAGATTCTTCTCTGGGAGGATCCATCATGGAAATTAACCCAAGGAAAATCAAATCTTTTTCTGATTCCGTAGTAAGAATAAAACGTTCTCCATCGCCGGCAACATAAGGACGATACGCAAATGCCAATACACGAAGGCCGTTCCGGCTGAAAGTGCTGTTTGCTTCCTTTAACACTTCACTCTGTTCTTCCGTCATGGGTAAAATTTCATCCCCGATTTTTATTTCACTGCATCGGGACAAAAGAACATCCGGCGCTCCCTTTGTAAAAAGAATGTATTCCCCGTCCATTTTATGAAGGGTACTCATAAGCTTACGCTGGGAATCAAATGGAATTTCTCCGATTCGTGCAAAAGCATCTCTGATTCTGTCTTCTTTGATACCGTCTTCTTTATGGATGTTTCTAAACATATCAAGAAGGGCATACTCCGTGGGGTCCCCCACACCTTTTCCGTCCACAATGGTGGAATCGTTGGTAAGAACCGCGCTGTACACAAGCAGTCTGTGTACGGGATTTTCTTCGTCTAATTCTTCAGCAGGTAAAAAATTCCCTTCCGTAAAACAATTCTGTACCTGCATTTTATTCTGTGTAAGAGTACCTGTTTTATCTGAGCAGATAACGGAAACACAACCTAAACTTTCCACTGCCTTTAACTCTTTGATAATGGCGTTTTCCTTTGCCATTTTACGGGTTCCCATGGCCTGGACAATGGTTACGATGGAGCTTAATGCTTCCGGAATTGCAGCTACCGCCAGAGCTACCGCAAACATAAGTGCATCTAAAAGTTCCTGTTTACGGAACAGACTGATACCGAATACAACTGCTGCCACAATCAGAATGAGAATGGACAATTTCATGGAAAATGCATCCAGACTTTCCTGCAGGGGAGTTTTTTTCTTCTTTGCCGCATTTAAAAGACCGGCAATTTTACCGATTTCCGTATCCATTCCGGTTCCGGTCACAACCATCCGGGCACGGCCATAGGTTACAAGGCTTCCGGAATAGGCCATATTCACTCGTTCTCCCAAAGGAATCACGCCGGTAAGTTCCACATCATCTTTATCCACACAAAGAGATTCTCCGGTAAGGGAGCTTTCATTTACCTGTAAGGAATAGGACTCTAAAATTCTACCGTCCGCAACAACCAGATCACCGGCTTCCAGTTCCACAATGTCACCGGGTACGATTTCCATGGATGCAACTTCCTGCTTACAGCCGTCTCTGATTACTTTTGCACTGGGTGCTGACATAGCCCTTAAACCGGCAAGAGACTTTTCTGCCTTCACATACTGTACGGTACCAAGAATGGCATTCATGGTAATAACCGCAAGAATAACCACGGTACTTTCACCATTGCCGGAAAAGAAAGAAATAACAGCAGCAATAATAAGTATAATAACCAATAAATCTTTAAACTGTTCCAGAAAAATAACAATTACGCTTTTCTGTTTTTCTTCCCGGAGTTTGTTTTCTCCGTATTTTTTTAACCGCTCCGCCACTTCTTCTTTTGTGAGACCCGATTCCTTTGTTTCCAATTCTTCCAGTACGTTTTTCTTTTGTTCCAAATACCACTCTTTCATTTGAGCTCTCCTTTCTTTTCAGATGCAGGCTCTCTTTTTTATTTATACGATGGATTTCCATATACAAATAAAAAAGAGACCTTTGCTGCATCCGTTGCAACAAAAGTCTCGTTACTTACCTGATTGAGCCGGGTTTCTCACCGTGATGACGACACAATCACCGTTTTTTTAACGGTAACTACTCCCTTTTATTTACGGCTAGTATACCACGGCCCGATTTAAAATTCTATCAAATTCTTGTTTTTATCATGTAAAGAACATGTAAATTTTCAGACAGAATTCTTACGCCATACCATTGACGGTTTTATATTTATAAAGCATTTCCGCATGATTCTGTTCTTCCACCTGAATATCGGCAAGAAGCTTACGGATTGCAGCATCTGCAAAGATAAATACATTATTGTTGTATTCGGAAGACACCATCTTTTCGGTACCGATACAGTCTGTGGCAAGGAAGCAGTCCGCCTTCTTGTCCTCTGAATTGGTAAGGGCATCATAGGTGGCCTGAGGTGCATAGGATGCTCCGTCGTTGTCATTACAGTCACAAGTGGGTGTCTTTCCCTCCAAAACCTGATTCAATGACTGAAGATGCTCTGCTTCTTTCTTGGAAAGCTGCTTAAATAAGTCCTTTAAAACAGGGTCCTTTGCCTGCTGCTCATACTTGGTATACTTTTCGATACAGCACTGTTCCTGTGTACACAAATCCTGAATTGCCTGCATTTCTTTTTCTTTTAACATGATATTTCCTCTTTTCTTTTTACTTTTTTACCGGAAAGACAGGCCCGGTCTACCGTCCTGCCTTCCGGTTTCCATTGTTATTTTTTCCCGTCAAAAGGGTTTTATACATAAAAAAGAAATGATTTGTTAATTTTTAGAAATCCGGTTCAACTCCCTGTTCAAAGAAAGAAGCTGTTCCTTGGTTACATGCACTCCTGCCGCTCCCATAAGCCCGGAAAGACGGATAACAGTAAAACCACCCATCATCTCCAGCATTTTCTCATTTTCAGTGCATCTCCCATCATACTTTCCTCACTGCCGGAAGCCAGTTCTTTTAAAAAGCCGGCAATCAGTCCGGCGGAAGCAGGATTGGCAAGGAGGTCGGATATTTTATCATTCAGGGAATAAAAGCCTTCCGGCTGCTGAACATCAAACCAGTTTAATACAGCACCCTTTTCTTTTAGTCTGTATGCTTCGTTAAAATGCGGCACCTTACGGATTCTCGCAGTGTCCGTATGGGCACCCGCAATAGCCATGATTTCGCTCTCTCCCTCGTTGGGTACATCAAAATGAAAGAAATGTGTGGTACTTTCTTTGGTTTCCAGACTTTTGCCGTTTACAATCAGTTCCACCTTGGGAAGATTACTGTACACCGTAACACGGGTTACACTTTCCACCCTGTCCACGTATCTTTTTCCGCAGATATGCACGAACTCTTCCTTGGAAAGCCAGGCCTTATAAGCATAAAACGCATCTTTTTTATAACTTCGGTCAAAAGTTACAAGACCTTTGTGATTCTGTCCGTTTTCTCCCCCTTCATTTCTTGCATCCGCACCGAAATCAAACATATTCCACACATAGGTGCACCAGAGATAATCCCTTGTAAAAAGCTGCTTAATCAACTCTTCGTGATAATAGCTCTGATATTCCTCCGTATAATCTCCCTGGGTAGGATTGGAAGTATGCCAGTTTAAGGCTTCACAACCGTATTCGCTGACACCGATGGGAATATTGGGATATTCGGCATGGAATTTGTCAAACCAGGGACCGTTCATGGAAACGTCTCCGCCGTACCAGCCGAAATAGTGATTGTAGGCAATCACGTCAGGAATTTTTAAATAAGAGGCATGAATATCACACATGGATACTGCCGCAACGGTAGTAAGACGGGTAGGGTCCATTTTATGGGCAAGATCGTTTAACATCATATGATTGGAAATCAAATCCCCATCCTCTTCTCCTGCCATGGTGATTTCATTGGAAAGTCCCCACACTACAATACTGGGGTGATTGTAATTCTGGACAATCAACTCTTCCATTGCCTGCTTCGTATTGTCCCTGCCTTTCTCCATGTGCTGGGAAATATAAGGAATTTCCGCCCATACCACCATACCGTACTCGTCACAAAGTTCATAAAAGTACCGGTCGTGCTGATAATGGGCAAGGCGAATGGTGTTTGCACCCATTTCCGCAATCAGCTCCATATCTTTTAAGTGATGTTCCTTATGAAGGGCATTCCCCAGTTCCCACCAGTCCTGATGTCTGGAAACACCTCGCAGAGGGTATTTTACACCGTTTAAAAGAAATCCCTCATGGGCATCCATCACGAAAGTTCTGCAGCCGAATCTTGTTGAAACACGGTCAAGTTCTTCCCCGTTTAAGGTCAAAACCGCAGTAGCCCTATAAAGATACGGGTCAATTCTTCCATGCCACAAATGCACGTTTTTAATTAAAAATCTTGCACCGGTGTCCGTACCTTTTCCCTGAAAAGTACCGAGGCAGTTCCCTTCCATATCCTCAAGATGAAAGGTTATCGCATGCATTTCCCCGGCATTGTAGTGCTCTACTTTGATTTCCACGTTTGCATCATTACCGTCAATCAAGGGAGTAACATGAATCCCCGGCGTACCCATTTTTACAAGTTCAAAATGGGTTGAAGACACGGAGATAACCGATACATCACGATAAAGACCGCCATAAAAAGTAAAATCCGCTTTCTGGGGATATACCCTGTCATTCACACCGTTGTTGACTTCAATCACAAGAAGATTTCCCTCTTCCTTTAGCCCTGTAAGTTCTACCCTGAAGGTGGAATATCCTCCCTCATGTTCTCCGAGCTTGACACCGTTTAAAAATACTCCCGCGGTAGAGTTGGCGCCTTTTATTTCCAGAAAATGCTTCGGCAAAGAAGGAAGTTCTGACAAATCAAAGGTTTTGGCATAATACCCCGTTCCCCGGTAATAATCATTCCCGCCGTCCTGACCGTCAATGGCATTCCATGTATGAGGCAGGTTTACATAATTCCATTTTACAGGCATTTCGGAAGGCACATGGTCCGTATCCAGGGAAAATGCCCATTTTCTGTTAAAATTTGTTATTTTACGCATAATATACTCCTTTTTAGATCATTAGGCTTTGTTTCTATCCTGCTCTTCCTGACGTTTCCGGCGAAGTGCTTCCACATTCTCATCCACTTTCTTTTTATGCAGGGGATACCAGAACCATAAAATAATGGCAAGCAGGGCAAACCCTGCGGCAGGAACCAGAAGTGAAATATCAAAAATGGAATCCACTACATCCTTTTCAAATGCGGTTTCCTGGGAATATCCGATTGCGGAAAGCAAAAGCCCGGTAATACCCGCAGATGCTGCCTGTCCCAGTTTACGTGCAAAGGAATACATGGCATAAATAGCACCGTCTTCCCTGATACCGTTACGGAGTTCCGAATAATCAATCACGTCGGTAATCAACGCCCAGTTTGCCATGGTAAAAATACCCAGACCGAGCCAGGAAACAAACTGTAATGCCACATAAACCCATACATTTTCAGGACGGATTATCAACGTTAAAATATTCACCGCGCAGGCAAGAATATTGGCAAATACACTGATTTCCGCCTTACCGAACCGGCTTGCAAGGGGCTTTACAAAAGCTGCCGCAATTAAAATGGCAACCAGCATGGTAAGTGTGGATGCAGACTGGGCTACCGTATTTCTGTAATAGTTGGGAAATACGTAATTTGCCATGGTTTGCATGGTAAGCTGTGCCAGAAGCATTACCACGGAGGCAGCCACAATGGAAAGTAACGCTCTGTTGGTAAATGCATTTTTAAACATGTTAAGAAGGCTGTTTCTTTTATTCAGTTCAGGGTCATATACCGGGCGCACACGTTCCGTCACAAGGAAATAACACAGCAGGTAACAGATAATTGCCAGAACGGAAAAAATACCCGCAATCCAGGTGAAACGTTCTCCGTTTAAAACCGTATTTCCGTTTACGGTATCGTAGGCAACCAAAGGAATTCCCGCACCGATAATAACCCCCGCAAGACTTCCGCCAAGGCTTCTGAAAGTAGATAATGACTGTCTGTCCCCGGGCTTTTCGGAGATGGTGGAAGCCATGGAACCGTAAGGAATGTTAATGGAGGTATAAAAAATGGAACCCCATAAAATATAAGTGACACTTAAATATAAAATTTTCATATACATGGGCAATCCGGCAATCCCTTCCTGATAAATCAGGAAAGAGGAAATTGCCACCGGAATACACATACGGATAATCCAGGGCTTGAATTTACCGTTTTTATTGCCTTTGCTTCTGTCGCAGATTCTACCCATGGTAACATCCGTAAAAGCATCCACGAATCTGGCAAGCATGATAATCAGGCCTACAACCGCAGCAGAAACGCCGCAAACATCCGTGTAAAATTTTAAAAGAAAACTGGAGGACAAGAGAAAGGTAAAATCATTACCGAAATCACCAAAAAGGTAACCCAGTTTATCCTTCCAGCCGAATTTTTTCTCACCGGTATCCATAAGAATCCTCCCTCTTCACTGCCCGTTTAATCATGTTTCGCACACTTCCTTCCCCGCAGTTCATTGCAAGATAGTAATCATACACTCTGTTGTCAAGACCACAGGAAATAAGATTCACGCCCCAGATGTTTTCATCCTCCATAACCGCTCTTAACTTCTCACTCCCTGTAAGGATTTCCTTTAATACATGTTTCTCTTTAAAGTTTTCAGTCACTTCTTTGACTGCCTCCAGCGCTTTTACATTGCCCCGGTCGGGACTGATAGTAAAAGAATTCCCGGAATCATCCGTTCCGGAAAGATATCTTAACCAGGCAGCAAACACAAGAGGAACACATATCAAATCCTTGGCGCTTCCCAGCCGGGCAACTTCATGTGCCTTTATCGTTCCGCCAAAGCGTACACCCAGCTTTTGGGAGGTATCCGTTGCAATCCGCTCAAGTTTGTCTCCCATATAGGGGTTGGGCAGCCTTTTTTTCAATACATCATACAAAAAGCTTTCCGGTTCAATTACCTTCTGTGGAAGGAGCACAGGCATTCCTTCCCGATAGGCAAGATGGGCGATAAGACGTTCCAAATCCTCATCCCGCATTGCTTCTGCCATGGTTTTATATCCTAAAAGGGTTCCGCAAATCGCCAGTGCCGTATGCAAAGGATTCAGACAACAGCCCACCTTCATCCGTTCTACTCTCTCCACGCTTTCCCTGTCCGTAAAATACACACCACACTTTTCCAAACGGGGACGACCGTTGGGAAAGGTATCCTCAATGACCAGATATTCACACACCTCGCTGTTTACAAAAGGAGCAATCTTGGTTCCTCTTGCAGTTTCCAGTACTTTAAAGCTCCCCTGAGAAAATTCGGTTTCCAGAAGAGATATTTTTTCTCCGATTTCCGGCATGGGGGACGGCGTTATTTTGTCAATCATGGTAATGGGATAAGATACTCTGTTTTTATCCTGCAGATAATGAAGAAATTCTTCGGGACAGAAACCGTTATTCACCCAGCCGGAGGCAATGCGGGTAACTGCTTCATAAAGTCTGTCCCCGTTTTCGGAGCAATTGTCCATACTAACCAAAGCAAGAGACGCCCCTCCTTTTAAGAACCTTTCATATAAAAGTGCAGTCACCCTTCCCATATAGCTGCCGGGTGACTGTAATCCCCAGCGTAAATCTTCTTCCACTTCCGGTAAAAGTTCTCCCTTGCCGTTCTCCAAAGAATATCCTTTTTCGGTAATGGTAAAACTCACCATCTGTAAGGAAGGCTTGGTAAAAAGTTCTTTTAACCGGTTCCAGTCCTCCGGAGTCCCCGGTGCCGCAGTAAATGATGCTGCAATGCTTCCCACCTTTTCTATGGTGCATTTTCCGTCACTTTCCAAAACGGCATTCCAATAGACATCCTTATACGGACGATAAATCCGTTGTACGATTTCTTTGTCAAAGCCTTCTACAACAATAACGCCCTTATCCGTATGGCCTTCATTCAAAAGCTGTTCTGCAAGTCTTGCGGGAAATGCCCGGAACAGATTGCCCGCCCCAAAATGAATCCAGACAGGAGCTTCAAGAGTACGTTCTCTCATACGCTCTCTGTCATACCGGAACGTTTTTATTTTATCCTGTGACATCTACGCTTCCCCCTTTCCGGAATTTTCCTTGCTGATGGCTTCCCAGAGACCGTTTAAATAACACGCTCCCAACGCTCTGTCATAAAGTCCGTATCCGGGCATGGCCTTTTCACCCCAGATCATTCGACCGTGGTCAGGTCTCATGGGACCGTCAAAACCGGTTTCATACAATGCTTTCATAATGGAATACATGTCAAAATCCCCGTCGGAAGAAAGATGTGCGGCTTCCTCAAAGTCCCTGTCACCGTGGAATTTCAAATTTCTTACATGGGCAAAATGAATTCTTCCCTTTAACTTTGTGATGGTTTCCGTTAAATTATTGGCCCTGTCCGTTCCGAAGGAACCGGTGCAGAATGTAATTCCGTTATGCACGTTGTCCACTTCTTTTAAAAGACGTAATAAATTGTGCTTATTGGTCATAATCCGGGGAAGTCCGAAAACAGACCACGCCGGGTCATCGGGATGAATTGCCATGTGAATGTCATACTTATCACACACCGGCATAATGGCCTTAAGAAAATACACCAGATTCTGAAACAGCATTTCTTCATTAACACCTTTGTAAGCTTCCAGGGAACCTGAAATTTCCTCCATACGTTCCGGCTCCCAACCGGGCATTACCGTGCCGTTCATATCTCCTTTGATAAAAGTAAACAGATTCTCTGCAATCAGAGATTCAAGCGTACTCTCCCGATATGCCAAAACCGTGGAACCGTCTTCTCTTTCCCTTGCCAGCTCCGTTCTCGTCCAGTCAAAAACAGGCATAAAATTATAACAAACCAGATGAATCCCTTCCTGCCCCAGATTTTCCAACGTCTCCACGTAATTCCTGATGTATTTGTCTCGCTCCGGTCCTGCCAGCTTAATTTCCTCATGCACATTTACACTTTCAATACCGGAAATTTTCAGCCCTGCGTCTTCCACTTCTTTTACAAGTCTTCTGATTTCTTCCCTGCTCCAGACTTCTCCTGCCGCCTTGTCATACAAGGTGGTAATTACACCTGTCACGCCGGGAATCTGACGGATTTGCTCCAGGGTGACCGTATCATGCCCCTGTCCGTACCACCGCAATGTCATCTCCATATTTTTGTCTCCTTCCTTACCTGGTAAGAAAATTTTGCTTTCTTTTTCCATAAAAGTATTAGCAGGACACAAAAAAAATATGCAGTCTTTGTCCCACAACAAAAACTGCATATTTCTAATTTTAAAATAATTATAGTGATGTTACGTTTTCTGAATTCAGTGCTCTTTTTACCGCACGTCTCACACCGGGCAGTGCAGGAAGGGAAACCGAGATTTCATCAATGCCCATACGCATCAGTTCTTCCGTTCTGCTTACGTCCGCACCAAGTTCGCCGCAAATGCAAACCTTGCACCCCTTGGCGTGTCCGTTATTTACAATCATATTCAAAAGCCGTACGATGGCAGGATGGGACGGATCAAATAAAGCATCCAGTCTGGCATTTTCCCTGTCCGCCGCAAGGGTATACTGCATCAAATCGTTGGTTCCGATACTGAAGAAGTCTACTTCATCTGCTAGCAAATCACTGATAAGTGCCGCAGCCGGAGTTTCAATCATAATTCCCAGCGGAACCTGTTTCAATTCTGTTCCTTCGGCCCGGAGTTCTTCCCTGACCTGCTTGCAAAGCGCTTTGATTTCTTCCACCTCTCCCATAGTTGTTATCATGGGAAACAGAATGGATAAGTTTCCGTATGCCGAGGCTCTGTACAACGCACGAAGCTGGGTTTTAAAAACATCCTTTCTTCGGAGACACAAACGTACGGCGCGGTATCCCAGTGCCGGATTTTCTTCTTTTTCCAGATGAAAATAATCCGCTTTTTTATCCGAACCGATGTCCAGGGTACGAATGGTTACATTTCGCTCCCCCATGGCTTCCAGAACCTGTTTGTAAATCCGGAACTGTTCTTCCTCACCGGGCATTTTTTTACGGCTTAAAAACAGAAACTCACTTCTGAACAAACCGATTCCCGCCACATTACTTCTTTTCACTTTATCAAGGTCGCACACATCACCGATGTTGGCACAAAGACGTATGGACTTGCCGTCACCGAATCCGCTTTCTTCCTTTTCGGATTCCTCCGCTTCTTTTTCCTGAAGGAGAAGCTTCTTTTGATACTCTTCTAAAAGACTTTCTTCCGGATCCAGAATCAGAATTCCCTTTTCCCCATCTAAAATTGCTGTTTTACCGTGCCATGCGGGATTGACATTTACACCAAGCAGTGCCGGTGTCCCCATGGAACGGGCAAGAATTGCCGTATGGGAGTGAAAAGAGCCGTTCCGGGTAACAAATCCCAGCAGATTTTCCCTTTCCATTCTGACGGTTTCTGCCGGTGTTAAATCCATGGCAACAACGATGGCAGGTTCTGCCGGTCCCGCATTGGCATCTGCCCGGGTCAGGTATTCTATCAGATAGCCTGCAGCGTCCTTAATGTCTGCCGCCCTGTCTTTGATGTAAGCATCTTCCATGCTTTCAAACCGTTCTGCATATACATTTCCCGCAAGATTTACCGCTGCCTCTGCGGTCATTCCCGCCTTGTTGATATAATCGCTTACCAAACCGGAAAATTCTTCATCCATGCAAATCATTGCCTGGGCAGCAAAGATTTCCCCAACGCTGTCATCCGCTTCTTTTTTTGCTTTTTCTTCCATGCGTTCGCAGGTTTCCAAAGCCTCTGCCTTAGCCTTTTCATACCGCTCCAGTTCCCTTGCGGCATCCTTGGCACGATATCGTCGAATCACATTCTGCTTCCGGTAAAAATAAATCTTTCCGATGGCAATTTTATCTAAAATTGTTTTTCCGTTAAACTGTTTCACTTATTTTCCCCTTTTATTTAAAATAAAATTCCTTTCAGGCATACCCCGGGTTCATTTTTATCAAAATCCCAGGTATGGAAAGAATCTCCCCCACAATATTTATATTCCTTACATTTCTTACACATGCCGGTGCATCTGGAATCGTTTCTGTAAACCTGAAACTTATCCTGCCATACGGTCTTAAAATCATCCTTCCGGATATTCCCCTGCACCAGCTCCGGCCGGCGTTCAATATCCAGACAGGCTGTAATATCTCCGTTATAAGTAACTGCTGCCGTGTAAATTCCTGCATTACACAAAAAATACCAGGGTCTGACTTCCCGTTCCAGTTCCGTTCCCAGATAATGACTGCATCCGTAGGCCACTTCCATGGTACGGGCAAACCGTTTCTCCTTAATAAAAGTAAGAAGTCTCTTGTACTCTTCGGGACCAAATAACAATTCAGGATGTTCCTTGGCTCTTCCAATCGGTTCAATGTTTACCGCACGCCAGGAACGCACCCCTGTCTTACAGAAGGTTTCATACATGTTATCCAGCTGATGAATGTTATTTTTATGTATCACGGAAGTAATCTGTACGTGGTCAAATCCAACTTCTAAAAGATTCCGGATGCCGGCCATGGTTTCTTCATAACTGCCTTCCCTTCCCCTGAACCAGTCATGGGTTTCTCCCAAACCGTCCACGCTGATGGAAACCGTACGCATGCCGGTACGTTTTAATTCTCTTGCCACTTCAGGTGTTATCAGAATGCCGTTGCTGGTCATTCCCCATGCAAACCCCAGAAAACGGGCGTACTCCATAATTTCAAAGAAATCCTTCCGCAGAAGAGGTTCTCCTCCCGTAATGCAGAGCTGGAGCCTGTCTATGGGAAAGTTTTTCTTCACGTAATCCAAAAAGCTTCTGATTTCGTCTCCGCTTAAAAGTCCCTCTTCCTTAAAGTCACCGCACCTGCTACCGCAGTGAATACAATGCTCATTGCAAAGTGCAGTCATTTCAATAAAAAGATGGGCTAATCTGGGATTCCTGTATAACTCTTTTTTATAGGCAGCAAGTTCCGTCATATGCTGTTTTTTCACCCTCGCAGGCAGACTGGTCTGATTCATCATAAAGACTCCTTTATTTACTGAAACATTTCGGGGGGACCGTAAATTACATTGTTCATATTGTCTTCCGGTATAAACGCTTCGACTTCTGAGTAATTCTCCTCCGTATTCTCCTGAGGCAGTGCATCTTCACCTTCCGTTTCGGAAGCTTCTTCCAGATATTTTTTATCCTGCTCATACAGGTCATAGATGGACTCGCTTTCTGTGGGAGGCGGACCATACACCTCTTCCGGTACATTTTCTTCAGGACGATATTCTATGGGAGGCGGACCGTATAGTGCCACCGGTGTGTTTGCCGCTACACAGAAAGCAAAAGCACTTCCTCCCGCGCAAAGGAATAACACCATCACGGTTCCGACACCGACAAACAGCAAGAGAACACTCCACCAGGCACTCTTTCCTCCGTCCCGTAATCTTCTTACCGTAAGAGAAACCATAGGCAGAAGTGCCACAACCTGATACAGACACAAAACCACAGTCACGGCAATACAAACCCAAAACACAACAAATGAATACGTTAAATAAATGCCTACCCAAAGGCTCAATGCTGCCAATATCATAAGCACTGCATGGATTGCTACGGGAATCCAATATTCTTTTCGCGTGCTGCGTCCCTTGAAATCAAAGGTATTGCGCCACATATTTTTATATGCTTTTAAAATCTCACCCATTTTATAACATTCTCCTTTCTTTCCTTTTATCTCCCGGTTCTGGAACCATGGCAGGTAAAATAAATCACCTGATATTCCCTGGATATTTCCTGCAAAAGCCTCATGCCACCCTTTGTTTTCTCTTCATCCAGATTTACAAAAGGATCATCAAAAAGTACCATCGGCTTTTCTTCCGTATACATGGCATCCACAAGTGCCATGCGGAAACAGATTCCCGCCATATCCCTGCAACCGGCACTGAATGCCTTCGGGTCTCTGGGAAGCCCCTGCTCCGTAATGGATAAATTGGTATTTGCATCGAACTGAAAACGGTCTCCCGCTTCCCCTGATAACATACCGTAATACTTTTTAAATCCGTCGGAAACAGGCTTGGTATATCTGGCGGTGAAAGATGTCTTTGCCTTTTCCAGATGACCTCTTGTAACCTTAAGAAGTTTGTGACGCTTCTCCGCTTCTTTTAACCGCTCTTTTAAAAGTGCCCTGCGTTCTGCAGCTTCCGTCAGTTCATCCTGCTGTTCTCCGAGAGACTGAATCTGGCTCTGGTACTGTACAAGCAGACTACCGATTTCCTCCAGTCTTACATTGGCTTCCTCCATATCGGCTTTACATGCTTCTTCCGTAACCGGAATTTCTTCGAAAACACCGGAACGGATTTCTTCCATGTTCTCCACTGCCTCGAAGGCCTCTCTGGAAGCCTTTGCGCCTTCATATTCCTTCCTGCAGTTTTGAACCGCTTCCAGGCGGTTTTCAATATCCAGAAGACAATCCTGCAAAGGTTCTTTTATTTCAAGTTCCAATCCGAGAATATAATTTCTGAGACTCCGTTTCAGGGACTCATACTCTTCCTGTTTTGCTTCAAAACTCTTTCGCTTCTCACAAAGTGTTTTCCACTGTCTGCTCTCCGACTCAATCCGGTCAAGAGATTGGTTCCAAAGTGCTCTGATTTCTTCGCTTTTATCAAGATTCTCCAGTACAAAGCGTGTGTTTTCCGCAATTGACCCATTCGGTCGATTTGTTGTAATTCCGTTAAAATCAGGACAAAAACCAAGAATATAAGATTCTATACGCTCTGCAAGATATCTCATTTCATCCGGAGTATGATCCTGCTGCAATCCCGCTTCTTTTTCTGCCAGTGTTGTATAGGTACGGTACTTTTCTTTTATCTCATATAATTCTTTCAACACATCGGAACCGGTTTCATTCCATCCGAGTTCAGCAAGAAATGCCCGGATACGTGACTCTCCGTTTTTGATAAAAGATTCGCCGTGTATAATCTCTTCTTCCAGTCCGGCAAGCTGCTGTACCTTCGTCGTATCCTCAGGCTGAGGCAATTCCTTCCTGTTATTCACAAGAATTACGACCATCCCCGCTGTGATACAAACCAATCCGAAAAGAGCCGTCACAATTCCGGTTATGGGTTCTAACATTGCCAGCAGAATTCCCGCAACAGCCAGAACACCCCCACAGATCAAAAGAACCAACCCCGCAACGGGAAATTTCTTTTTGGAAGGCTTTGTTTCCTTTTGTGCCTGCTGCTCACTCTTTAAGATTTCCAGTACTTCTTTTTTACCGGCGAGGGACATTTTTTTACTACGGCATTCCTCCCACAAATCCATGTATTCCTGAAGACCGGCATTATCCACGTCCTTTCCTGCAAAAAGACTTCGGCAGGCATCCAGTGTTTCTTTCTCATTCACACTTAAAATTTTCTTCTCATAACTGCCCGCTTTTTCAAAATATGTACGCACATCCCTGCGTCTGCCTTCCGGGTCTTCCTGTTTCGAAAGCCTCTCCCTGTAAATTTCTCCCAGCCGGTTTTCAAGCCTCAGCTCTTCGTCGGTAAAGGTTGTCATCCTGACACCCTCCTCCAAAGCTTTTAAGGACCCGCTTTCCCGGATTTTATCCTTTAATTCTTCGGCCTCAGGTAACTCACCCCGAAAAAATCCCCTTGCCCGGTCAAAGCTTTCCCGTCTTTCCTTTTCACTTTTAAGAAGTGACTCGTACCGGCTCTGCTTTTCTGCATTTACACGGTTGCAGCTGATTTGGGCAAGGTAGGAAGAACACTCTCTTAATTTCCCATTACACCGATCCCGCTCTTCTTTTAAAAGCTTTGCTCCCTCTGTTTTACTCTTCAGATTCTCCTCAAGGGAAGGCAGGGCAATTAATTTTTTCTCCTGCTCCGCAATTTCCTCTTTCAGCTTATGAATCAAACCGGTAGACCGCTCATAGGAATTCACGTTCTTCTTCAGATGCTCCATTGCATCCTCAAAGCTGTTTAAATCCCCTTCCTCTCCGGTTAAATTACCAAGCTTTGTGTTAATGCTGTCCGTGGGAAAGGTAACACAGTCATTCTGTGAAATCATGATACTTCTTTTAAAAGAAGCCCCGTCCAGAAGGAAGAGTTCCTCTCCGATATTTTTCGTAAAATCCCCGCTTGCAATACGGGTATTTTTATCCTGTAAAAGGAATACATCATCTGATTCCTTTTCACCAAAGGTACGAATCAAAAGATATTCCTTTCCGTTAGCCTCAAAGGAAATATTCCCGCCGTACACACCGCCCTGCCAGGGTTTATAACGCTTTCTTTCATTTTCCAGAAGATCTCTTTTTTTGTCGTTTTCAAACCCGTAAAACATGGTTTTTATAAAAGCGGCAAGAGTACTTTTTCCCCAACCGTTTTCCTGACAGAACACATTCAGTCCGGGGGTAAAATCAAAGGTCTGTTGGGATATTTTACCGAAATTTTCAATATGACACTGTATCAGTTTCATTTAATCCAACACCTCCCCGGCAAGCGCCTTGATTCCCTGACGGACCACATAGGCTTTTTCTTCCTCTGTCAGATTTTCATCCTCCATAACACTCCGCACAAACTCTCCTTTTAAGGATTCATCCAAAGCAAAGGAATGATAATCCACATGATAGGTTGTGGCATCTTTTATTCTGCAGTAATATGCTGCATCCTCTAACTGTTTCTCAAGAAAAAGCGTATCCAGTTCGCTTTCGTAATCCCGCTCACCCTGTAAAAGAATTTTAATGATGTGCCGGGAATCATATCCTGCCTCCGCCATCGCCTTCCTGACTGCCTCATATACTTCAGCAGACGTCATACAGGCAGATACATCCACGGGAATCTCATAGAAATTCCGGTAGGAAAAGGGTACAAAAGTACTCTCCGCAGTTCCGTCTTTTAAATTTATATCCAGAAGCATAAAACCATGCTCTCCGCACTCATCAAAACCTCTCGGTTCAAGACACCCGGGATAGCAATAGGTTCCTCTGTTATCCAATGCTTCTTTTTTATAAAAATGGATATGTCCCAGGGCAAGATAATCAATGCCCTTATTCCGCAAATCCTTCAGTCTGATCAGGTCGGAATTTTTGCCCGCACCTTCCTGACCGTGAAGCATAACAATATTGATATGCTCCGGATTCAGATTCAGTCCGGAATAAAGAAGTTCACTGTTTTCTTCTATACCGGAAACCGTCAGGGTTTTTCCGGCTTCCGTCAGAGTATAGGTTGTCCACCGGTCCGTAAAAAGCCTCAGATTCTCCGGCACCTCATCCAACTCGGTAAGAAAGCTGTTTCCGTCATGATTTCCCCGCAGATAGAAGAAGGTTAGTTCCGGATGGGTGACAATGCTCTGCAATACGGTGTTGGAGGCGGTTGCGGATACTTTTTTGGTATCAAACAAATCCCCTGCGATGAGAATATATTTTACATCGTTATGAAGGGCATAGTCCACCATACGAAGATAGGTCTGCAGAAGCTCTGCCTTACGTTCCTTCGCTTTTTCCGGTGATAAATGGGCAGTCATTTTAGAATCCAGATGCAAATCCCCACAATGGATTAACTTCATTCTTTTTCCCCCTCACTATACTTCACAAGAAGCAGTTCCACGCACATGCGGTCATTCATTTTACCGCTTTTATACGCCTCATCAAAATTGGCACAGTCCTCAATGGCACGTTTCAATGTGCCCATGGAAAATTTCCCCGCCTGTGTCATATATTTATCTACTATAAACGGTTTCATGTCCAATTTTTCGGATATTCTTTTACGGTCATATCCTCTGTTACGCAAATCTTTTACCGTCAGCAGCTGTAAAAAATGTCTGCTTAAAAGATATAAAATCCTCTGAGGTGCTTCACGCAGTGCCAGAAGTTCCCCATAAAGCCGCAGTGCCTCCTGCTGCTTTTTATTTGCCATTGCTTCAATCATGGCAAAAATATGATTGTTTACCCGTACTGTACAAACCGCATCAAGATCAGGTAAATCAATTATGTCCCGCTCGCCGGTATAACAAAACAGCTTCTCCATTTCCCGGCTCATCATTTCCATATCGGAAGAACACTGCTCAATCAGGGCTTCCACTGCACGCACGGTTATTTTTTTCCCTTCCGTGGTTACAACATTGGTTACCCATCGTTTCAGCTTTTCCTCGTCCATTACCCGGAACTCAGCTGCATGTCCCATCTTCTGCACGGCTTTATATAATCGCGAGCGACCGTCGGCATTGTTTTCCACAAAGATAAAAACCGTTGTTTCAGGCTTCTTCGGAAGGTATTCCGCAAGACGGTCCCCATCTTTTCCAAACAATTCCCCGTTTTCAATCAAAATCACTCTCTTCTCTGCAAAAAAGGGCAAAGTATCCCCAAGCTCAATCACCTGCTCAACAGTAAAATCCTTCCCTTTAAAACAGGTAAAATTCATATCATCTTCCAGTTCCGCCTTCTTTCTGCTGCCGCAGAACGCCTGAAGCAGGTTATCCCGGTACTGGGTCACCAGATAGTGCTCCACACCGTAAAGAAGATACACGTCTTTTAATTTTCCGCTTTTAATGTCATCTCTGATTGTATACATATCTGCTCCTTTTTCTCCAAAATACATTATACTATAAAATGCAAAGAAAAGAAATAATTTGCAGGAATAATCAATCTCCGATTCCGTGAAATTTCCACATAACATAAAGACGGTCCGTGACCATGTCACGAACCGCCTTTTTTACTTCATTCTAAAATTGTTTCTTACCGAAAAGGCCACCAGTCCCAATCTCCTAAGGTTCTTGTTCCCACTTTGAATTTAATGGTTTTGGTTCCGCCGTACTCATTGATTCCTTTTATGGTAACGGTAGCGGTGCCTTTTTTATCATTCTTCTGATAACTGCCCGGAACGATTTCGAAGTCCTCTTCAAAATCAAGATATTCTTTATTCTTTCCGCTTCCGATGGTAACCTTACTTGTTCCGTCCGCATTGTAGAAGTCATCCCTCGTCAGGTATGCTTTCGATGTGGAAGAATAAGGCACTTCGATGCCGGTTACTTTTACGGAACTGATACTCTTTGCAGTCAGACGATAGGTATAGCTTAAACCTTCATCCTCTTCCACCGCATAATTTCCCAGTCCTTTTACGGTAACGGTAATTTCTGCTCCAACGGTACCTACCACATCCTTGGCACCCAGAATCACATCTTCTCCGTCGGCACCGGTCATGGTATACACAGGAACCGTATAATCTTTGCCCTGCTGTAATGCCTTGCCGTCTGCATCCTTGATAACGGGTTTGCTGATATAGCCGCCCGGCTTTGTACTTGCCGCTTTATCATCTGCAGTCATGATAACGCCGACTTCGCTATCGCTTAATCCTCTTCCCGTAATCACGAATGTCTTAGTAAAACTGCCCGTAAAATTGCCTTTTCCTTTTACGGTAATAAGAGGTGCCTTGTTTGCTTTGTATCCCGCTTCGCCTTCAACTAAGGTATACACATTTTTGTTGTTTTTATAAGCAAGGGTATAGTCTTTCCCTGCCTGTAATGTTACACCGTCAAATACAAGCTCTACTGCAGGCATTGCACCACCCTTTGTAAACTTCACGGAAAGTTCCCCGTTCTTCATGGCAAGAAGTCCGTTTACTTCCGTCAAAAGACTGTCCGCTTTCAGATTGCCTGCCGCATCGGTTTCTCCGCTCATGTTATAAGCAAGAATCTTGAAGGATTTGGTAACGCTGTCGGTATACGCACCGGTTCCCTTCACGGTTACCTTGGCCGTACCTGCGTTACTGTTTTTGCTATAGCTTACTTCATAATCCCGGTCCTTCACAAGAACTGTTCCGTCCGGCATTGTTACCTTAAGATTTAAGGTCTGCGCTTTTCCGTTATACGTTACGTTTTCAAGGCCTTCCACCTTCGCTTTCTTCAAGGAAGTTCCCACAATTTTAAAAGTAACTGTTTTACTTCCCGCAAGACCGCTTCCTTCCAAAGCTGTAAGAGTTACGCTGGCTGTACCAACTTTTTTGTTATTTTTATAAGTTGTCTCAAAGTGCTCGCCTTCAACCAGTGTGGTCTGGACCCCGTTTACCTTGGCTGTAACAACAAGCTCGGTCGCATCTAAAATAACCGGATTGCCGTCATTGTATTCCTGAGCCGGAATCGGCTTTACCTTGGCCGCTGTCATCTTACCGCCTTTTGCTGCGATAATCAGATTCACGGAACGGCTTCCCGTGTAGTTACCGGTTCCTTCTACGATAATTTCCCATGTTCCGGCATTTTTATATGCATTTTCATCCGCTAAATCAGGATAAGAATATACGAAATCTTTTAATTTGGCAGGCATACTTCCGTCTTCCGGCTTTGCAACGCCTGCAAGTTTCTTCTTGTTGTAGGTAATAACCGGTACTTTCTTCTGCACCTTGCCGTTATACTCCGTAAGAACATCATCTGCCAGAATGCTTGTATCCTCAGGATCCGAAATATCTTTCGGGGCAATTGTAAAATATGCGGTAATAACAGCACTGTAATTTCCTTTGCCCTTGATGATAATCTGAGGCGCTTTCTTGGCATCGAAGCCTTCCTCACCTTCCTCTAAGGTATAGGCATTCACGTTGTTTTTATAGGTTATGGTATAATCCTTACCCTTTTGGAGAACCACCTCCGTGCTACCGTCATATACATTGATTTCCGGTTTGATTGCACTGCCGGTATAGGTAACCTCTCCTACCTCATCCATGTGAATGATACCGGAATAGAGGATAGTAACTTCAATGGTTTTCGGCGCTGCAACTTCATAGTTTGATGAAGAAGCGGCGTCTACCGTAATGGTAGCTTTACCGGTTCCGAGAATGGTTACAACACCTGCCTCGGATACTTTTAAAATGCTTGCTGCGTCTTTATCCGCAGTTCCGAAAAGATTCTTTCCGTTTCCTACGCTGTAACTCAAAGCACCTTCTCCCGTGAAGCTGATTCCTTCTAAAAGGAATTCCTCTTCTCCGAAGGTTTTACTGTAAGAATCCTTACCTTCTTCAATCAGGATTTCAGCGGGAGCCTTATGAATGGTAACCTGTGCTGAGATACCGTCGGATACATCCTCAAGCTTATAATAATCTTTATTGCGGCCGGCAAGTTTAAGTCCCGCCGGATATACTTTATCATATGTATTTGCATCCGCACTGCTTACGGTTGCTACCAGCTGTGAAACATCAATTGAAACATCATCTGCTCCAACCACGCCGGAAATTTGGATGTTACTGATTGTTACCACATTGGATTTATCAAATATTTTATCTTCCGCAGTAATGGATTCAATTTTAATTTCTGCCTGTTCCGCATTGACGGTAATCTCTTTCTCCGTCACACTGACCGCTTCGTAATTTTGCAGGGTATGTGCAGAGGGCGTAAATACTACCGTATATGCATTGCTTCCGTAAAGAAGCATTTCAGACTCATTTTCCCATGCAAAGGTTCCGTAAGTGGTTTCCATGCTTACGAAGGAAATGTCTTTTAACTGTTGTCCGTAAACACCTTCGTCCGCAACAGGCCAGATAAGTTCGGGAGCTGCTGCCTTCTCAATAACAAAAGTAACGCTCTTTTCTCCTTCGTAATTTCCTTTTCCGGTAATCACGATGCAGGCAGTTCCTGCATTGATATTTTCCTCATATGACAATGTATAATCCGTATCTTTTACAAGAGTAAGATTACCCATGGTTACAACGGGAAGGGGAGTTTTGGCAGTTCCGTCATATGTCACATTGGGAATTGCTGCCACATTTGCGTGTGTTGCAAGATTTCCTTTTATGGTGTAAGTAACCTGCAGGGACAATCCGCTTACTTCGATTCCGGCTGTATAAGTTCCCACATCTACGGGTTTGCCTTCCACAAGTCCTTCACCGGAATAGGTGATTTCAGGTGCGGATACATCTGTGATGTTTCCTGTTACGGTTGCTGCCTTGATACTTCCGTCATAGTAGAGATTATCCGGTGCCTCAAGTCCCCATGCACCTCTGCCGTTTTTGCAGATGCTGCAATCAAGTGAAATGGTTTCACCCTTTTTTGTATAAACATAATCGTGTTCTTCCTCGGAACCAACATTTTTATATTCTACGGGGCAGTCCACACAAACGGTGGTTGCCGCATGACCGGACTCCGTAATCGTGTATGTTACCTGTTCATTGCTGTTGTGTAAATGTTCCACACCGTTTACCTGAATGGTACCGTTCTCGGTTACTGTATATCCGTTTAAGACAAACTTAGCTCCGTCAATAAAGTCGTAGATTTCTCCTGTAGGGATGGTTCTTGCTGAAGAAAGAGTGATTGTACCGTAAATTCTGGTTTTTTTATCACTGCTTGTTGTAATATAACCATTGAAATCTTCCGAACCTCTGATATTTTCATCCCAGTTTGTCAACTGATAGGTACCGCTGCCCTTCACGGTAACAATACTACCGTCGGTCAAATCAAACGCTTTGTTTTTCATATTCAGGGTAAATCCGTTTAAATCGATAAAATATTCCCCTGATGTATCAAAGCTCATTACGGAGGAAGAATCCGTTGTAACGTTCTGACAAAGAACAATGGTATCTCCCGGCTGTATCACATCCAACACACCACGGGTATATTCCGTCGTATTACCCGTTACGTTACTGAAGTAGAAACAAGGCAATTGTGTTTCAACTCCGGCTTCAGTATGGCTTACATACGCGACTGCGCCAATATTACAACCTTCTGTCCGGCACAGATAATTGTTTTCAGGATCCAGTGTATGATATTCCCATACATTATCCAATGCACACGCACAATCAGTATCCGTACAGCTGAGTCTGTGAATGTACTTAAACTTTGCGACCGTACTGATTGCCAGTTCATGTTCGCTGTCAACAGATTCAAAATAACTTGCAAAGGTTGTATCGGTAATTTCCCCGATTGACGTTCCGAATGTATTGCTTGAATTACGCAGGCGGCAATCTCCTTCAACTACGGGAGCCACGCTGACTCCTCGGGCCACAACCACATGCATGGAACCGCTTACTTTTATTTCATTTGCAGTTACTTTATAATTTACTTTTAAACTGCCGGTACCGTTCACGGTAAGACTACCGTTGGAAACATTGATATTTCCTTTGAGGGTACTTGTACCGCCGATTGTCAGATGACCGGTTCCGCCGATAACAAGGTCGCCGTTTTCAATTTCGATATTTCCTGTCAGGGTCACAGGATCCCCCAGGGCAATGTTAATGCTTCTGTCGCAAACCACATTACCGGTCAGATTATCTGTCAAAGTCAATGTAGTGGTTTCGAAATCATAACTCCAACCCGTACCTGTACTGTCTTTGCTTGTATCCACCACTTCTCCCGCCACGGTAAGCTCCGGTGTGTTACTGGGAGGCTCATAACTTTCTGTTTCCAATATCGGTCCGTTTATAAAAGGAGCTACACTTTCACTTACCTGATTAGAAACGGGGTGGGATGCAATAAAAGTTCTGCTTCCGATTACGGTGTCACTTCCGACAAGAAGATAGTTTTCATGTTCGGATCCGGAAACAACCGCATTACTTCCCGTAGTAGGATCATTCCATGTCACATCCACACCATACCATTTGTTATCATCCATCCGGACATAATTCCACATATGAGGGCCGCTTCCGGAATCGGTAATTGCGGTTCCGTCAACAAGTACACAGGGAATTCCGCTTGCATCACAAAGCACTTTTAACGCCTTGGCATATGCTTCGCAAACCGGTCCGTTGGTACCGCTGGTACCCGTAAGGGCGGTAATACATTCATGGGCATCATTGCCCGCATTTACATAATCGGAATTGTAGCAGTTGTGTTTTGTAAGCCACTCATTAAAGTATTTCACTTTTTCATAACGGGTGCCTAATGACTCTGCGCCTGCCAGAATTGCCTTCTTTCCGCTTGTATTTCCCACAAGCGTATTCTCAATGGCTTCGTCAAGAATGGTTAAGTTCCGATAGGAAGCTTCACGCATATCAAAGGTATTGCTTTTAAGAAGCAGGTAAAATTCCTGTGTATATGCTACCGTACCTGCCGTATTGTAACCATAGGAGTAACTGCTCATATAGCTACAGGTACCCGACAACCAGAATACCTCCGGACAATCCCTGTCAAAAGCAAAGAAAACAGCCGGAATATACGGATAGGTTGCCTGCTTGTTTGCATCCAGTTCTTCCGCAATCGCATTATAAGCATCCTGGGCAGCAGTCTCTTTGTTATAGACAAATGTACCCGTTCCCTCAATGGTTCGAATACAATATACATAACTTTCATTGACACCGTCATTATCAAAATCTTCTCTGGTTATTTCCCCGGTGGAATTTCCTTCCGGATCGTACAGTGCCACTTTACCGGGCTGAGAAAGACATGTTTCAGGATTACTGTTTGTCTTCAGCCACTCATAAAAATCCACGGCGTAATCTGCACCATCCAAATCCAGACGGTCAATCCAGTTTGCGTAGTTTCCTTCTTTTAAAGCTACTTTGCCGTTCCCGTCGATAGAAAGAAAATCATCTCCGGAAGCAGAAATCCGAGCAACATCCGTCTGAATCTCTTCAAATGTTTTTTCCACAAAAAAAGTCTCTTCTTCAGATGCCTGTACATTTTCCGCATCCTCTGCAAGAGACTCTTCTTCATATTCATCCTCTGTCAACGCATACTCAGGCACAGAATCACCCTCTGTATCCGCTTCGGTGCAATCCGATACCGTTTCTTCCGTCGCAGGAAGAATTCCTTCCTCGGCATGGGAAACAAATCCGGTCAGATTTATGGTATTCATCACCATCGCAACCGCCAGAAAGACAACAAATATTCTCTTCAATGTCTTAATCCCTTTTTTCATTGTCTCAGCTCCTTTATTTTTAGTACAAAACATATAAGAATTATACCAAAACAAAGTATTTTTTGTAAATATTGCACTGTTTTTTGGTCAATTTAGTCCTAATTATTCAATGACGCTTATACTTTTTTATAAAATATGGAATTATTGATATTAAAACATCTCCTCTGAAAGCAATTTCACACTTTTTTCATCTCTTTAACACAAATTCTAAATAATCATGTATTACCATAACAACTGAACAAGGCAGAAAATATAACATTGTAACCATTTCAAAGCCCTTATTGTTATATATACGCCTAAATTCCCCTCCAAAAGAGCAGAGCTTACAACGCTTCCAAAATCCTGCGGAACTTGGAAAAATGTGGTGCTCCTGCTCTTTTATTTTTGACTTTGGTTTCCGATTAATCTTTTTTATATTTCTCGGAATAATTCCTTCAAAAAGCTGTCCAGAATTCTGGTATTAAGCGGATTTTTAGAAGTCTCATATGTCATAAAAAGATTTTTACCGAGAAAGATTCCGTTTTTCTCATATGTACCTAGTTTATACATAACTGTTTCCGCATAATTGTCATTATCCATCATACCAAAATGCTCCAGATATACTTCTTCCCTTTCAGGCATTTTAAGAATCGTAAAATCCGGATATACCTTTACATTCCCGGATAACACAAGAGGATATTCATACCGGTAAGGAATCCCCAGAGAATATAACTTGTCCGCAATTATTTTTTCAGATTTCGACCGGACGCGCTCTCCTCTGTCTGTAAAAATTTCCGCAACATCCTCATCAAACCTTTTGCCTGTGTACTCTGTTTCCTGCCATCTTTTTATAAACTCGTCATCAGGCAGGAGGGGATTACAAAGCAATTCTCTGCGACAAAGATGTATGCTGTCATAAATCTCTTTCAAGTCAGTTTTTTTATATGTGTCCAAAAATGTCTGAATAGCTGCTTTCCTTTTATGCGCATTCTTGATTACTTTAATATCATAATCCCGTTGAACAATTCTATAAACTAAAATTCTGTCGTTTTTGTTTAAATACCTGCCATTAGGATTTTGAGAATCTGTTTCCACATAATAATACTCTGCCGCCTTCTTATGCTTCTTTTTCTTAATACTTATCCTTCCTTTCGGTGCAGTCTGCATACGAATTTGAGCCTGCATTATTATATTCTCTAATTCGCAAATTTCCTGTCTTAACAAAGCTTCTATCGTTTTCATAATTAATCTTCCTTTCTGTTAATACGGCGGACTCATTTTTATTGTTTTTTCTCATAGAGGACTCATTTGTCTTCTCCGTCCACCTTTTTGACTTCTGCCTGCCTTTTAGGGGGACTTCCCCGGTGTCGGCGTCCACCTTTTTGCCCCTCACTTCCTGTTTAGGTGGACTCTTCTCCTTCCCTCATCCACCTTTTTGACTTCTGCCTGCCTTTTAGGGGGAATTCCTCGGTGTCGGCATCCACCTTCTTGCCCCTCACTTCCTGTTTCGGGGGACTCCTCTCCTTCCCTCGTCCACCTTTTTGACTTCTGCCTGCCTTTTAGGGGGAATTGCCCGGTGCCGGCGTCCACCTTTTTGCCCCTCACTTCCTGTTTAGGTGGACTCTTCTCCTTCCCTCGTCCACCTTTTTGACTTCTGCCTGCCTTTTAGGGGGAATTGCCCGGTGTCGGCGTCCACCTTTTTGCCCCTCACTTCCTGTTTCGGTAGGTCCGCTCGCAACCCGGACAACCACGAAAGCCCTATCGTGTTTCCCCTAAAGATTCCAGTATTCTTTTTCGCCCCAGATCCTGATGTGCTCTCCAACTTCCATTGTTATTGCACCACATTCCGGTGTCATCATAATTCTGCTTCCGGCACTTTCCAGACGTTGTATGGTTTCCTCATGAGGATGACCGTAGGAATTATTCTTTCCACAGGAAATTACGGCCACAACCGGTCTGAGCCGACGGATAAATTCTTCTCCGTTTGTATCAATGGAAGAACCATGATGCCCCACCTTCAGCAAGGTAACATTCTTATACCCGGCATCCAGCACCGCCTGCTCTCCCTGTGTCCCTGCATCCCCCATAAAAATTCCGGTAAATCCATCAATTGTCAATGCAAACACAAGAGAGGCCGCATTCTCATTTTCATAAAAATCATCCTCCGGAGCCAAAACCGTCATTTCCCATTCATCCAACAACAAAACCTCTCCTACATTTACCTCACACACTTCAATTCCCAAAGCATCCGCATGCATTCTTACTTCTGCAAACGCTTCATGCAATACCCGGGGAATGTAAAGTTTCTCCACCGTTACCTCATCTTCCAACTCCATAAAAGCACTTACATGGTCCGAATCCGGATGCGTCAGAAACCAGCCCTCCACCTTGGATATTCCTTGAGAATATAAGTAAGGAATCAACACATATTTTCCTGTATTTTTCTCCGAACTGCTTCCGACATCTACAAGATATGCCTTCCCCCGATCCGTCAGAATACAGCAGCCGTCACCCTGCCCAACATCCAGAAAAGTTATCTGATTTTCATTGCGCTCCGGCCATACAAGAAAGACCAGCAGGGTCAGCAGAACCGCATAAAAAAATAACCCATATTTCACACATTCTTTATTGCGCTTTTTCTCAGAGTCCCGAAACGCTTCCCCCTTTTCCTCAATCAAATGCCGCTCCCCTTGTAATTTCTGCAAATATAATTGCTTCTTTTTACGCATACCCCAAATCACAAATCCAAGCATCCCACCATAAAAAATACCCAGCCGCAACGCCGACCTGTCCCCGGTCACAATCATGCTAAAAGGCAACGTCTGCAAAAATGCACACGTTTTATCATAAAAAAACAGCACCAGTTTACAAAAATAACCGCATAAATCCGCTCCCGCCGGAAACACCGGATGTAAAACAGGAATCAGTAATCCGGCAGTAAAAAGATAAGGCATGCAGGGTAAAATCAAGAGATTTGCAAGAAAAGAATAAGTAGAAACACTGTGATACGAACACATCAGAACCGGTAGGGTAAAAATTGTTACCGCCGCACTGACCCTCAAAGAATCCATCCGCCCCCCTGCCCTTGGATTCTTCCCCGGAAAAAGCGGCACAAGCAAAGCAATCGCAAGCACTGCGAGAAAGGATAACTGAAAACCACTGTCTGCAATTACATACGGGTTCATTATCACAAGTAAAAATCCCGCCACGCCAATGGCTGTCAGCATATCATAGCTACGCACCCAAATCTTACTTCCGCTTAAAACAATAAACATGCAGATTGCCCGGAAGGCAGATACCGGCATCCCCACCATAATCCCGTAACAACTCAGTAATATGGCAGTGATAAATGCTGCCTTCTTTCCTGACATTCCGCCTTTCATCAATATGACAGAAAATACACTTCCCAATAAAGTGATATGCATGCCGCTGATTGCAAGAATGTGATAAATACCCGCAGCCTGATACAGTTCTTTTTTCTCGGTCTGCAATTCCCCTTTTTCTCCTAAAATCATGGCAAGCATAACCGGATAATCTTCTTTATCAAGATGTTGCATCAGACTGTCAGAAATTTCGCTTCGTAGTTTACATAACATATCTCCAAAGAT
Organism: Lachnospiraceae bacterium; assembly: GCA_017473905.1. Classification (GTDB taxonomy): domain Bacteria; phylum Bacillota; class Clostridia; order Lachnospirales; family Lachnospiraceae; genus UBA3766. Next base: position 55,863 of record JAFUJA010000004.1, read on the forward strand.
GTTGTATTCTTCGCCCTGCTCCATAACATCCCCTTCATAAAGCACATAAAAGTACCCCTTCGAAGCATAAAAACGACCGGAATCAAACCCGCCCGGATTGGATTGGGATTCCGTTTCATAAATTTTACCCCGCAGCAAAATAAGCTGTCCGACTTTCACATCGCACAACTCTTTCATATAACAAATCACACCTGTTTTATTTTTTTCTTGGAAAATTTCGGCCGAATCGCCTTTCTCCGGGAATACGGAGAGATAGAGAATTTGTTTTTGATTTGTTCGCTCCACAGAATCCACCCGACCCTGCAAAACAACCGTACTGCCCGCTTCCACGGACAAGCCTTTCGGAATTCCGCTTTGCATCCGCAACCATAAAACGCAACACAAAACACCGAAAAGGCAGCCCCACAGAAGCGGTCTTTTACACCTTATTTTCATTGATACTCCACTAAAACCTACTGTTCCACAATATCCAGATTCCGCTCGAAAGCATTACTTAAACTCATGCTCTCCCTATAAGTGATTTCCGAATTACCATTCACCATAATCTGAACCTTGTTTACGTTATTCAGTGCTATGATGGAATTTGCAATGGAATAGATCGTCACTTCGGAATTTACGTTATAGACCTGTGTAAGAAAGTTCTCATTTAGGTTTACATAACACGTTCCATCTTTTACAATAACACTGATAATTCCGGTCGCAGGATTCATAACGGGATATGCATCTTCTCCGACTGCCGGTCCTGCAATAAGCTGTTCTGTCACAAGATAGGCTAGGGATATATTTGTATTATATTCCACCGTACGGCTTACCGGAATCAAACAGTTTCCGTCTTCATTTGCGTAATACAGCTTCAACGTTACCGTTTCATAATTATTTATCTGGCTACCCTCATTGTCAACAAACTGGGATGCATTCAGAAGACCCACAACCTCTCCTCTTGCATCTGTTAAGGGACTCCCTTCCACCTCAAAGGATACAAACTGGATTCCGGGAATCTGGGTCAGGCTTCGTACCAACGCTGCCCGTAAAAGAATCTCAGTGGTAGGTACAAGTTTTTTATAATCTGATGCCAGATTAAGCGTTACTTTTTCTCCTTCCACCGTATATCCCAGCACATCAATTTCCGCAAACGGGGACGCTTTTAACTCCTGCTTATCAGGAGCAGTTTTCATATACCCCACAACTTCCCCGATTGCTTCCTGAGTATATTCCGCTAAAAGTTCATATTCCTGATAACGTATTGTGGTTTCTTCACGATTCAAATAATATACCTGAATGCCTGTCTCCTCGTCCTGCCCGCTGCTGTTATCCGTACATCCGACCAGCGTGCAAAATGCCAGACAAAGAAGCATTATTTTCCAAATTATTTTCATTTTATATCTCCGTAATACATTTTACTGAATATAGGACAAAGGAATTTTTACGCTAAAAACAGTACCTTCTCCTTCTTCTCCCGACACCTTAATGGAACCTCTGTGTTTCAAAACCGTACTTCTTGTAATGGCAAGTCCCAAACCGGTTCCGTTTATTTCTCTGGAGTGAGATTTATCCACTCTGTAAAAACGTTCAAAAATATGTTTTTTATCTTCCTCACCGATTCCGATACCATTGTCGGAAACTTCAAGCATAAAAAACTGGTGGTCTGCATCCAGAATTACCTCTACCCAGCCGCCTTCTTCCCGGTTATACTTAATACCGTTTTCAATCAGATTCATAATCGCAAGGGACAACTTAATTTCATCCACCTCCGCAATTACTTCCCTGTGACTTTGAAAAATCAGGTCAACCTTCTTCTCATTTGCCAGAGGTTTTAATAATTTAAAAATTCCTTCCACCATTTTATTGATATTCACGGGAAGAATATTTAAATCACTGCTGCTTTTATCCAGTTTTACAAGAGAAAGCAGGTCGTTAATAATATCATTTTCCCTGTCTATCTCTGCCACAATATCCGTCATAAATTCTTTATATATTTCTACAGGTACATCTTCCTGGGTATTCAGGGAGTCTGCCAGAACCTTAATGGAAGTCATGGGAGTTTTTAACTCATGGGACACATTGGAAACAAAGTCCTGTCTTGAGTCATCAAGCACCTTCATCCGCTGCCATAACTGATTAAAGGCAGTTACTATTTTTTCAGTTTCCACATAGTCATTCACGGTAATGATTTCTTCACTAAAGCCTTCTTTCAGATTATTAATTTCTTTGGTAACCCGATCAAAAGGACGCATCATAAAATGGGAAACTCCCACCGCTACAATGATAACTCCCGTCATTACCAGACAGGAAATCAGCAATGCGTTATGGTTCAGAATATTATAGTTGTTTTCAATACTTTTGGTAGACACGCTAACAAGAATAACCCCTGCCACCTGATTGCTCTCTCCGGAATTTATCTGAATGGGAATGGTCATTTCTATGTACTTATTTGCGTCATCATAATTGGAAACACTTTCCCCTTTAAAACAACGGATTACTTCTTCTGAAATAATATATTTTCCCTGACTGAGATGATAAGTATCTTTGATAACCGTAAAACGGTCATTGATAATGATAACCCGCCCTTCATACAATGTGGAAAACTGCTCCAGTTCTGCATTTACCACATCCGAAGAGGGATTTTGAAGATAATTATAAGTGACAAGATGATCTGCCAGCACTTTCATTTGATTTTGTATGTCCCCGGTGCGTACCTCTATCGCACGATAAAAATAACTCTGTAAAATACCAAAGCACATTACACAGCAGCAGATTACCCCAACGAGAACAATCACAACAGACATGCGGAACCGGATGGACCGCAAAAAAGATATTTTATTCAGTTCGCTTTTGATTCTTGCAAACCATTTCATTTATAACATTCCTTCTAGCCTTTATAATAATACCCAACACCCCATTTGGTCAGCACATATTCAGGCTCGCTGGGATTGGCTTCTATTTTTTCCCGTAAACGACGTACATGTACGTCTACGGTACGTACATCTCCCAGATATTCTGTCCCCCACACAGCCTTCAAAAGTTCATCCCGGGAATATACCTTGTGGGGATTTCTGACAAGAAATTCAAGGACATCAAATTCCTTACCGGTAATATTCATTTCCCGACCCTTAATGTATAATCTTTTGTCCTTCGTTTCAAGACGTAAATCTCCGGATTCCAGCACACTTTCGTTTTTATGCGCCGGAGTGATACGACGCATAATCGCTTTCATTCTGGCTTTTACTTCCAGTACATTAAAAGGCTTGGTAATATAATCATCCGCACCGTATTCCAACCCCATAATCTTATCCATATCATCACCTTTGGCTGTCAGCATGATAATAGGCACATCAGAGGTTTCACGAATTTGACGGCAAACTTCCATTCCGGATAATTTCGGTAACATGATATCCAATAAAATAATATTGTATGAATTCTTTCCGGCCAGCTCCAGTGCTTCCTCTCCGTCATAAGCACAGTCCACAAGCATTCCTTCCTGTTCCAGACTGAATTTTAAACCTTTTACAATTAATTTCTCATCATCAACAATTAAAACTTTATTTTCCACGATAAAAAGCCTCACTCACATTTTATGTAGGGACTGATTTGTTCAAACAGCCCTTCTTTGATACCGGAAACTTTCATTAACTCTTCTACGGATGAAAAAGGTCCGTTTTTCTCCCGATAGGAAACAATCGCTTTCGCTTTCGTTTCTCCCACTCCCGGTATGGTGCAAAGCGTTTGTACATCTGCACTGTTTATATTCACCGGCCCGTCGCCGTTATTTTCTTCTCCCACAAAGGGAATCCTCACCTGCTCGCCGTCTTTTAGCTCCCTTGCAAGATTTATTCCTTCCGTATATGCTTCCGGTAAAAAACCTCCCGCAGCAAGCGCCGCCTCATAAATCCTGCTTCCTTCCGTCAGGTTATATACCCCCGGTGCGGTTACGGCACCGCAGACATGAACCGACAACTCTTTTTCTGTAACAGTCGTTTCAGTTACCGGTTCCCCGGACTGACTCTCCTGAATCATTTCCCCTTCCTGTCCGCTCCAGCCTTTGCATAAAACGAACACTGTTCCCGTAATCAAAAGTATTCCTGCCAGTTCCAATAGTTTTCTTTTCATATGCAATCTACTCCTTTTTCTCAAAAAGGACCCGAACTGACTGCATTATTAAGTTTAGAATAATTTCCTTTTAATTACAAGTGATTTTTCCTCACTTCCACTTAAAAATCAGCAATCCCACCAGTGCAATTGCCATTCCGATTGCTTTTCGCCACTCAAAAGGCTGCCTGTCCACGCCAAAAAGCCCCATCAGTTCAATCAGATATGCCACCAGAATCTGCACCACAACAATACAAAGCACCGCCTTGGCAGGCCCTAAGGAATTCATTGCCTGAATCACCGTAACGGTAATAAAAGCGCCGATTACGCCTCCTAAAAGCATGTATTTGGGCTGCACGGCCAAAAGAGACTGAATCGGTGTTCTCTCTTTTATCATCCATGCCCCGAGACAAACCAGAAATGCGGTAAGCTGTACAAACATACTTGCCAGCCACATCCCGGACTGCTTTGTTACCTGTGTATTAAAAACACCCTGTATACTCATAAGTGCACCCGATAAGGCTGCAATCAAAAAACCGACCATAGGTCATACCTCCGTTTCTAAAAACTAGTGTATACCTGAGGTCGGTTTTTTATTCATTTACTCTGATTGGATATAGCTTTCCACAATTTCCGGCGTATCAATATGACCGATGAAAGCTTCTTCACCGAATATCTGCTCATGCACTTTGCTTGCAAGCGCATAAAGGGCTGCATTTACATCTTCGCCTTCCCAGATATCCGTATAACAGATTTCCGCAAGAATCCAATAATTACCTGCCTCTACAATTTTAGGAAGGGAAACACTTCCTTCATAACAGCTCCGCACATCGGTTAAAGCTTCATATTCCGGATTTTCTACCTGATATGCACTTAAACTGCCGGAACGACTGTAAAGATTCGTAACATAATCGCAGGTAAGATATTTTGCAAAAAGTTCCGCTGCTTCCCGCTCCGTACTGTAACCGTTTACCACAACCACATTTGTTACGGAAAGAGGCTGGGACTGTAACGTAGTATTCAGCATCTCAATATTGGAAATTCCGTACTCGTAAGGAAAGGTTTCTTCCTGCTTTGCTTTCTCAAGTTCTTCTACAATGCCTGTATCTGCAAGAGTAAACATGATTTTACCCTGTTTGAATTCTTCAACAATGGTTTCATAATCAATCTCTTCCGACTCCATGGAAAAGAACTGGTTAAAATCCTGATACACGCTAAGGGCATACATTGCATCGGAGTTATATAAGTTTACCTGAGCTTTATCATCACCGCAGGGTCCGCCCACATTCAGATAGGAACCTGCAAACCCATAGCTGAAAAATACATCGGACACATCCCACTTAAAGAAGGCATCCATTCCGTCTACGGGATCATAGTTATTGGCAAATTCCAGAATACCGATCATGGATGTGGGAAGAATTTCTTCCATCTTTGCCTTTAACGCTTCTTCCGTTACTTCTCCGTTCTCATCTACAGCCTGTGTAATCTCGCTTTCCGGAGTTGCACCATTTTCAAGTGCCTGAGTTGCGTCTTCTGCCGCCTGTCGGTCCTTCTCAGCCTGAATTGCCGCTTTGGCAACCTGCTCTAAATAGGTTTCGTTATAAAGGAATACCGCAGTTTCATAGTTCAAAGGATATCCCATAATTTTATTATTATAACTGGCAGCCTCCAAAGCCACCTGGGGAAAATGATCCGTGGTTAACACACCTGCTTCATCCGTAACGGGAATTGCCAAGCCGGAAAGCACAGCTTTTTCAATACTTTCATTTTCAATCAGATATACATCCGGACCGTTTTCGGTGTGAAGGCTTCCCTGCTGAATCACTTCCAGATATTCCAGACCGGAAACAAGGGTAGGCACAACACGGATTCCCGTTTCCCCATAAAAGGAAAATGCAGCATTATCCACATAATCTACCAGTTCCGGATCCGTATACCAAAAGTAAATAACACCCTCTGTTTCCACTTCTTCCATATCTTCCGAAATGGGAATATAGGTTCCTCTGGTCATTGGTACTATACACAATACACAGATCAGAAAAATCGATATCAGTTTTTTCATAAAACCTCACATTTTCTAAACATTTACCGTATTATCGGCTTATTTACAATTTGCAGCAATTGCGGCATCCAGAATTTCAATCATGTTATCCACATCCTGATTGGTAATCACCAACGGAGGAAGGAATCTGATGATGTTGGTTCCCGCATTGATTAACACAAGACCGTTATCAATTGCTGTTTTAATAATATCTCCAACAGGACAGGTAAATACCAGACCCTGCATCAATCCTGCACCTCTTCTCAACTCAATGCAGTCATATTTTTCCACAAGTTTTTGCAGGCTTGCCGCAAGATATTCGCCAACCTCTGCCGCATGGGCGGGAATGTTTTCTTTTTCGAAAATTTCAAGCACCTTACAAATTGCTGCCGTAGCAAAAGGATTTCCTCCGTATGTGGTACCATGATCACCTGCTACCAGGGAATGTTCTGCCACCTTCTGTGTCATAAGGAATGCACCCACGGGTACACCACAGCCAAGTGCCTTTGCAGTTGTCATGATATCAGGACGGATACCGTATTTCTGCCATGCAAACAAAGTACCGGTTCTACCCATACCACACTGCACTTCATCTAAAATCAAAAGAATATCTTTCTCTTCACAAAGGGCTTTTACCTGTTTTAAAAAGCTTTCTTCCGCAGGATAAATACCACCTTCACCCTGAACGGTTTCCATGATAATTGCACAGGTTTTGTCCGTCACATTGGCAAGAATGCTGTCAAAATCGTTCATGGTTGCAAACTTCACATAACCAATCATGGGTTCAAATGCTTCCCTGTATTTGGGAGTTCCCGTTACGGAAAGTGCGCCCATGGTTCTGCCGTGGAAGGAATGTTCCAATGCAATGATTTCATGATCATTTTTACCGTCTTTTAAGTATGCATACTTTCTTGCTGCCTTAATGGCACCTTCCACAGCTTCCGCACCGCTGTTGGTAAAGAAAACACGGTCCATTCCGGATGCCTTGGTAAGCATGGTAGCCGCCTTGATGGCAGGCTCATTATAGTAGTAATTGGAAGTATGCATGATTTTATCAATCTGCGCCTTCAACGCATCATTGTATTCCCTGTTATTGTATCCAAGGGCAAATACACCGATACCGGACACAAAATCCAGATATGCTTTTCCGTTTGTATCATAAAGAGTAACACCGTCACCATGGTCAAAAACCACCTGATACCGGTTGTATGTATGCAGGAGAACGCTTTCTGCCTGCTCTATCATTTTCTGCATAAATTCCTCGCTTTCCCGTTTTATATTAAAACGCAAAGACAACTAATTCTCATAATTTAAAGGATCTTCATCCGCAATAATGGCAGTTCCGATGCCGTTCTTGGTAAAAATCTCCAGAAGCAGGCAATGGGGCATACGTCCGTCAAGAATATGCACTCTGCTAACGCCGCTTTCCACTGCGGAAGTACAGTTATTCAGCTTAGGAAGCATACCGCCGCCGATGAAACCTTCTTCGATTAAAGCATGTGCCTGTGATGCACTGATTCTTGAAATAAAAGAACTCTTATCATTAATGTCTCTGTAAAGTCCTTCAATATCTGTCAGGAATGCCAGCTTCTCGGCACCAACGGCTTTTGCAATTTCGCAAGCCGCATCATCTGCGTTAATGTTGTAAGTCTGAAACTCATCATCCAGACCGATAGGTGCAATAATGGGAAGGAAATCCTTCTCTAAAAGATCATAAATAATCTTGGGATTTACTTCTTTAATGTCACCTACAAAGCCGATATCCTTACCGTCGGGACGTTTTTGATTTACCTTAAGAAGGCAGCCGTCCTTACCGCTGATACCCACAGCTTTTACGCCAAGCTCTTCTACCATGGTAACAAGACTCTTGTTCACCTTATTTAAAACCATTTCGGCAATTTCCATGGTTTCCGCATCAGTAACACGAAGACCGTTTACAAACTCGGGAGTCTTGCCTACCTTATCAACCCAACGGCTGATTTCCTTACCGCCGCCGTGAACGATGATGGGTTTAAAACCAACCAGTTTCAAAAGAGTAACATCTTCTATTACCTTTTTCTGTAATTCCACGTTGCTCATGGCACTTCCGCCGTATTTTACAACGATGATTTTTCTGTTGTATTTCTGTATGTAAGGGAGTGCCTCCACGAGAACGGAAGCTTTTTCCAATACCTTTTCCATATCTTTTTCCATTTTAGTCACCTGCTTCTTTCCTTTTATGAACGATAATCCGCGTTTATTTTAACATAATCATAGCTTAAATCACAACCCCATGCACAAGCTTCTTCCGTTCCGGCCTTCATGTCCACAAGAACCGTTACCTCCGGCTGGGATAAAATCACACTTGCTTCTTCTTCGCTGTAATCCGTTGCCACACCGTCTTTGTAAATCTGAATCCGTTTTCCGCCGCCTTCGAAGAAAAGCTCCAGCTTTTCGGGATCAAACTGTGCACCCGAATATCCCAATGCACATAAAATTCTTCCCCAGTTTGCATCATGGCCGAAGATTGCCGCCTTGGTAAGAGAGGAACAGATAACGGATTTCGCAAGCGTTCTTGCGTCTTCCTTGCTTGCTGCATTGATAACCTTTGTTTCAAACAGTGCGGTTGCACCTTCTCCGTCCCCTGCCATCTTTTTAGCGAGGGTCATGTTAATATAGTGAAGGGCTTCTTTGAATTTCTCATAAGCCTCACCCTCTTCTGCAATAATGCTGTTACCGGCACATCCGTTTGCAAGAACCAGAAGTGTATCGTTGGTGGAGGTATCACCGTCTACGGAAATCATGTTAAAAGTATCCACAACATCTTCTTTTAAGGCCTTGGTAAGAAGTTCCTTGCTGATTGCAACGTCAGAAGTTACAAATCCCAGCATGGTACACATGTTAGGATGAATCATACCGCTTCCTTTACACATACCGCCCATGGTAACCGTAACACCATCCACCTCAAAAGTTACCGCAACTTCTTTGGATACGGTATCCGTTGTCATAATGGCTTCCGCTGCAAGATGACCTGCTTCCAAAGAATCAGCCTTTGCCGCTGCAAGCTTCTCTACGCCTGCACAGATTCTGTCAATGGGAAGCTGCATACCGATAACACCGGTGGATGCCACAAGAACGGAATCTTCCGGAATGTTCAATGCCTTTGCCGCTGCCTTTGCAGTCTGACCGCAATACTCCATACCCTGGGTGCCGGTACATGCATTTGCAATTCCCGCATTCACAATCACACTGTGTACCGCAGGAGATTCCTCCACGATCTTTTTATCCCATAAAACGCATGCTGCTTTTACAACGTTGGTGGTAAAAGTACCTGCTGCCACACAGGGTGTCTCACTGTATACAAGTGCCATGTCTTTTCTGTTTTTGTATTTGATTGCTGCTTCCACGCCGGCAGCATAAAAACCTTTTGCCGCGGTAACTCCGCCTTCGATTATCTTCATAATTCCACACTCCTTATTTTTCTTTATTTATTAAATGCCGTAATATTTGCTTCGTTTAAAGTAAAATCATAATAATTTAAATCTTCACGCTTGGTCCAGCCAATGGTTTTCCAGAACGCATTGCCGATATCATTCTGGGTAAAAGCAATCAGGGACACCTTGTTGATTTTTTCCGCCTTCAGTGCGTCCATACAACGGACTACCATCTGTTTACCGATTCCGTGCATTCTCCAGTCTTCCCGGACACACACATGATACAGACAACCTCTTCGTCCGTCGTGTCCGCAAAGAATACTTCCCACGATTTCGCCGTTTGCTTCTGCCACTACGCTGGTGGAGGGATTTCTTCGGATAAAAGCAGATACACCTTCTCTGGAATCATCCACGCTTCGGATTGCGAAGCCCTTAATTGTCATCCATAATGCTTTTACCTGATCATAATCTTCTTCTGTCATTACACGGATTATGTATTCCTTATTCATATATTCGCCTCCTCCGTTTTTTCTAAAAGTGACTTTTACTTCTATGCTATCATACCACTTCTTTGCAAAAAGTCTAGTACTTTTTCATAATTTTTGAATATTTATTCGCATTTTATGCATTTTCATCTTTTTATGCATTATTTTATGCATATTATTCATTGTTTTTTATAAAATATGCGTATATTTTGTCTTGCTTTTTCATAAAAGGTGTTGTATAGTTAGGAAAGAATTGATATAAGGAGGTTCCTCAGACATGAAGGAAAAAGTAATTTTAGCATACTCCGGCGGACTTGATACCACAGCTATCATCCCCTGGTTAAAAGAAAATTTTGATTATGAAGTAATCTGCGTATGTGTTGACTGCGGACAGGAAAGCGAGCTTGACGGTCTCGATGAAAGAGCAAAGTTAAGCGGCGCAGAGAAATTATATATTGAAGATGTAACGGATGAATTCTGCGATGAATATATTGTTCCCTGTGTACAGGCCCATGCAGTATATGAGAACAAGTATCTTCTCGGAACTTCCATGGCAAGACCCGTCATTGCCAAGAGACTGGTTGAAATCGCACGTAAAGAAGGCGCTTCCGCAATCTGCCACGGTGCAACAGGTAAAGGAAATGACCAGATTCGTTTCGAACTTGGTATCAAGGCACTTGCTCCCGACATAAAGATTATTGCTGCATGGAGAAATGACAAGTGGACAATGGATTCCCGTGAATCCGAAATCGAATACTGTAAGTCACACGGCATCGACCTTCCTTTCTCAGCTGATAACAGCTACAGCCGCGACCGTAACTTATGGCACATCAGCCACGAAGGTCTTGAACTGGAAGACCCTGCAAACGAGCCTAACTACGAACACCTTCTTGTTTTGGGAACCACTCCCGAAAAAGCTCCCGATGAAGGAGAATATGTAACCCTTTCCTTTGAAAAGGGTATCCCTACCGCAATCAACGGTAAGGCTATGAAGGTTTCCGATATTATCCGTGAATTAAACAAGCTCGGCGGAAAGCATGGTATCGGTATTGTAGATATCGTAGAAAACCGTGTAGTAGGTATGAAGTCCCGCGGTGTATATGAAACACCCGGCGGAACCATTCTTTACGAAGCACACCAGCAGCTGGAAGAATTAATCCTTGACCGCGATACATACACCTTAAAGAAAGATCTTGGAAACAAGTTTGCAGACATCGTTTACGAAGGAAAGTGGTTCACTCCTCTTCGTGAAGCGCTTCAGGCATTCATCCAGTCTACACAGCAGTATGTAACCGGTGAAGTGAAATTCAAGCTTTATAAAGGAAACATTATCAAAGCAGGTACTACTTCTCCTTACTCACTTTACAATGAGAGCATCGCATCCTTCACCACCGGTGATATGTACGACCACCACGATGCAGAAGGTTTCATTAACCTCTTCGGTCTCTCCTGTAAGGTTCGTGCATTAAAAATGCAGGAAGTTGAAGGCAAATAAAAACATATCGTTGTAACCGGTTTTATATCACTACAACTTTTACAAAACAAACAGACCGTCCTTTCAAATGAATGGGCGGTCTTTTACGGAGGTACTTATGGAACCCCTTCTCTATATTTTAGTATATGTCCTTTTTATTAATCTGGTTGCTTTTTTTACCATGTATGCGGACAAACAGAAAGCAAAGAAAAAAGCCTGGCGTATTCCCGAAAAGGTACTCTTTCTTCTTGCTGCCATCGGCGGAAGCATCGGCTCCATTGCCGGGATGTATATCTTCCGGCACAAAACCAAGCATTCCAGTTTTACAATCGGAATGCCTGTCATTCTGGGACTTCAGCTTATGCTTGTCTTTGCCTTTGTATCAGCCTTTGCAATTTCATTCCTCTAAAATGTCCGTAATAACTTCGTTTTACCGACATCAAAAGCAGATATCCAAATGAAAATACAAATGAGGGGAGTACACCATTATGCATATTGCGATTTGTGATGATAACATAGCCGACAGAAAACATCTGGAACGCCTCTTGCTCCGGGAATCCGATGCAAGAGCTGCCAGTCATGGAATTCTTTACGTGGACGCATTCGGAAGCATGGAATCCATAAGCCGGTCTCCCATGATTTATGATATGTTCTTTATTGATATGACCGGACAGCCTCCTCACGGAATGGAAGTAGCTATTGCCTTGCGTTCCATGGGCGTCACCGCTCCCATTGTTTTATGCTGTTCCACAATTGCTTACAGAAGCTATGCGGCGCCGCCGGAAGAAATTTACTATATCGACAAACCCTTCTCTCCGAAGGAATTAAGCGAAATGGTAGACTTGGGATATAACCGGAAAACCGCCATTCCCCCAACCATTGAAATCAGAGGCGATGACGGCTCTACAACTTATGTCCGGGAAGAAGAAATCATTTACATCTATCCCGGAGAACACTCTTTAAAAGTTGTTCTGAATAACGGGGACGTGGTTCCACAGCATGGAATCCTGCGGGATTTTATCCCGCTTTTGGAACCCTATCCGGAATTTATCCTTTTAGGAAAAAAATACATTGTAAATAAAAACCATATCCAATGTGTTTCAGGGAAAAATGCCATTCTGTCAGACGGAACCAAAATTCCCCTGTCACTCATAGACAAACACTATTTAAAAAAATAATGACAGGGCGGAGCCTGACAGGCTCTGCCCTTTTAGCTTCTTCCCTTAGGTTTAAAGAACAGACTTGCAAGATATCCTAAAATCAATGCAGCACTGCAGCCTAAGGCACCCGCAGTAAAACCGCCGGTAAACAACCCTAAAAATCCCTTTTCATCTACCGCTTCTTTTACGCCTTCCATCAGGATGTGTCCGAATCCCAGCAAAGGTACCGTAACCCCTGCTCCTGCAAATTCTTTCATGGGTTCAAATAATCCAAGAAAGCTTAATCCCACTCCCGTGCATACCAGAAGCACCATAATTCTTCCGGGTAACATTTTTGTTTTTTCCAATAAAATTTGGGATAATACACAGATAATCCCGCCAATCACAAATGCTTTTAAAAAAATCATACAGCCTCGCTTCCGTGCCTGCACCGGCACTTTTATAACGGTTTTTATGAGTATTATCCCAAAGATACTTTTTTTTATACATTCACTTATTTTGTGAACTTAAACTATTTACTTCTTTATTACTTTTCTGCACCAGGTACGTTTTTCACATCTAGGACATTTCAGATGACGAGTGGTACCCATATGCATCGCCCACAATGCCTCTGAATAAGTGGGTACAATCTCACAACCGCATTTTTTGCACTTGTAAACACCCACACTCACCTCCAGCTTTAATGCATAAAAGCAAGGCAACAAAAATATAATGCAAATTCCGAGAATTGCTACAACCTGCCATACTCCTTCAGGTATTAAAAATGCTGTAACCACAATTCCCGCAAGCAGGGCTATTATACTTACAATCATGATTAACCACATAGAAGTCCAAATTGTTTTGTTTTTCTGCTCCAATGCATCTGCCATATCCAACAAAAGTGCTTCATTTTTTTGATTACTGTTTTCCATACTAATCATCTCCCCACATAATAATTCATTTACGGTAATGCCTAAGATTTCACACAAATCAATCATGAGCGAAACATCCGGCAACCCTTTTCCGCGTTCCCATTTCGAAACAGCCCTGTCTGTAATTCCAAGTTTCTCAGCAAGAGCTGCCTGTGTCAGATTTTTCTTTTTTCTTTGTGATGAAATAAATTCGCCAATCTTGATTTGATCCATTTCTTCATCCTCCTTTCGCAATTATCGTAGCTGATAACATTAAAGAAGTACACATACGAACCGTTGAGTGGGGAACCAAACGCTTCGTTGAGTATGTACACTACCGCTTATAACAACTTTCGGGGCTCTTATCATCAGCCCCGCAACCATCTATGCCTCTGTCCCTTTCCTTTCTTCACCCGCTTCTTCCTTACGGACAAACTGGGCCAGCACAATTCCTGCAAACATGATAACGCATCCCAAAATTTCTCTCAGGCTCAATTCCTGATTGGGTAACAAAAGCCATCCCGCCAGTACGGAAACCACTGATTCCAGACAAAGAATCAGGGATGCTCTTGTCGGTTCCACATGTTTCTGTCCCAGTATCTGAAAAGTATATCCGATACCACAGGAAAGTGCGCCGGTATATAAAATGGGAATATATGCCTGCAATAATGCATTGAAATCCCACTTTTCCCAAATCATGGCACAGATAAAACATAGAACTCCGGCAACCGCAAACTGAACGCAGGAAATTACAACCCCGTCATGACCGGGAGAAACCTTATCAATCAGCATAATATGGAAAGAAAATACCAGCGCACAAAGCAGAAGAAGTATATCCCCAAGCTCCGGTATAAAGCCTTCCGTCATACAGAGCAGATACAAACCTGTGGCCGCAAGTCCCACGCAAACCCAGATCAAAGCTTTTACCTTCTTTCCAAAGAGTAACCCGAGCACCGGCACAAGTATGATATAAAGGGCAGTTAAAAAGCCCGCCTTTCCCACAATCTCCGAATACAGGATTCCGAATTGCTGAAGCATGCTTGCCACAAACAAAAGCACACCGCAAAGAGCACCGCCGGTTATGGTATAAAGCACATGTTTCTTTTTATGTTCCGGCTCTGTTGCCGTCTTGCCGGCTTCTCTGTTTTTTTTAGGAATTGTATATTTTATCAAAATAAAAGGAAGCAGCACAAGAGCACCAATAAAATACCGGGCGTAATTAAAGGTGAAGGGACCTACATAATCCATCCCCACGCTTTGGGCAACAAATGCCACACCCCATATTATTGCTGCAAGTAAAAGCATGCCGCTTCCGAACCATTTTTTCATAATCATTCACCTCATTTTTGTCACTGTTTCATATTGTAACAAAAATATAAGGTTTTGGGCAAGACCTATACGCCTTCGATTACCACCGCATGTGAAATGCCCGGAACAGTCTTACCTTCGTTATAACTTACCTTGCTAAGAAGAGCACCCGTGGGCATAAAAAGCACACGACGCCACTCTCCGCTGCGGATTTTAGGAAGAATCAGGGCAGATAAAACCGTAGCCGCACAACCGCATCCGCTACCGCCGGAATTTGTTTTCTGCTCAAGATTATCAAACATTTCAATACCGCAGTCAATGTGCCTGTCACTGATTTCGATTCCCTTCTCTCTTAAAAGCAATAAAAGCGCTTCCCTGCCAACCATGCCAAGATCACCGGTAATAATCCTGTCATAGTAATCAGGTTCCCTGTTAAAATCCGTAAAATGACGCATCAGGGTATCCGCTGCGGCAGGTGCCATGCAGCATCCCATATTCATGGAATCTTTTACACCGTAATCCACAATTCTCCCGGTGGAAATACCGGTGATGCCGGGGACAAATACATCCGTCCCTTTCTTCTCCGGTTTTTCTTTTGCAAGAAGAAAAGCACCGCTTCCCGTAACCGTCCAGGTTGCACACAGGGGTCTCTGGGTTCCGTAATCCAGAGGCGTTCTGAATTCCTTCTCCGCACTGGCAAAATGACTGGAAGTAACGCAGGCAAGATAAGAAGCACATCCTGCATCCACCAGCATGGAACCAAGGCTTAATGCCTCTCCGCTGGTGGAGCAGGCACCATACAATCCAAAAAAGGGAAGATGAAATTCTTCAACACCGAAGCTGGTTCCAATTCCTTGACCCAACAAGTCACCACCTAAAATATAGCGGATTTCACTTGCTGTATCCGGATTTTTATCCATCAGAATCTGTAATGCGTTTTTAACGAAATTGTTTTCTCCTTCTTCCCATGTAGTTCCCCCGAGCAGGTCATCCGTTGCAACCATATCAAATAATCCTTTTAAAGGACCGCTTCCCTCTTTTTTTCCCACCACAGCGGCACTGTCTTTGATGTATACGGGTTCTTCATATGAAATACTGCATATGCCATGTTTATTAGCCATATTTTGTCTTCCTTTCATTTTTTTACTTATTTTGTCCAGAGACTTTACAACCTATGCAGATATTATTTATCTCTGTAAAAGAATAACAAAGTCGCATATTTTTCATGCATCGGAATTTATAACACATCAAAAAGGGTCCTCGCATCCGAAGACGCGGGACCCGATACGGTACACCAATGCATATGATGTTCCCCTTTTAAAAAAGATGTCCATTTCAAAAAGCAATCCCCCAAGACATGATAAAAAGAAACACAATTTAAAATCAGAAAACAGACAGTAGCGGAGACCCTTCATTTCCGCTCTTCTTAAGACAGGCAAAGCTTTTTACAGCAACATCTTCACACAATTGTAACGTATTGCATTTTCATTAACTGCGCAAGTCAAAATGCAGATTCGGACCATAAATTGCAGAATCTGCATTTATTCTTCCTTTATGCGATACCGCTCCAACTCTTTCATGCAGCTTTTAAATCTTGTTCTGGAAATATCCGCCAGACTGCCGTTTTCTAAAAGAAAAGCGTTTCTTTCGATTTTTACAATTCCCTTTACATTTACAAGAAAACTTTGGTGACATCTTATAAAACCCCTGTTGACCAATACGGTTTCCACATCCCCAAGTTTACCGTACATGGTATATACCGCACCGTTTCTGAAATAAAACATCAGCTTATGCAGGCGGCTCTCCACATAAAGAAGTTTTACCGGTGCAAAGAGCTTTTCACCCTCCACAAACCGAAGGCATATTTTATCTCCGCATAACTGTAATCGCTCACACACGGCATCCATACACTCCGTCACCGCTTCTTTCAGGAATTTATCTCTTTTCCACAGGCATCGGATGGCATTCATTCTGAAGCCTTCCAAAGACTGTCGATAACTGTTTGCCAGAAAGACACAAAGAACCTCTTTATTTCCGTCTCTTACAAATTCCACAAATCTTGCCACCCGTTCCGTCCCGCTTCCTAAATTAATAAAAAGCACCCGATGGCAAAAATGACCCTGTTCTGCCCTTTCAAAGGCTTCTCCTTCGTCATATTCCTCAATATCCATCTGAAGTGCTTTTTTATCTGCGTATTGTAATAATTCCTGTTTCAGTCTTTCCCGAAAGGACCCGCCATTGTCACACAAAGCTATTTTCAGCATCAAATTCCCCCAATCTTTGCTGATAAAACATACTCCTTACCGTTCTTCACGTTACCGTCTTATATTGTACCGTTTTCAGCGGATGTGGGAATGTAATACCCAACTCCGCCTGCTTCTGATGTTTTTCCCTGTAAAAGAAGTGCATTGATTTCCCGTTTTACGGCTTCCCGGCTTTTTATTATGATCCCGGGCTGAATTTTATATTTCTTATATAACAAAAATACGATGTAACTGTCGGGAAGAGCATGTTCCTGTTCCAGCTGACGCAGTTTCTTAATATCAATTCCCAGTTCTTGTGCAAGTTTTTGCTGGGTATACCCTAAGTGCTGACGTAAATATAAAAAAATATTATCACTGCGACAGCTTCCATACCACATCACATAGCCGGCATGGTGAATCTGGGGGGCTGATGACCATTCATTTTTTCTTTCAACAAAAAAAATCCACGAAGCATAAACAGCTCTTAAACATGCCATCAATTCCCGATATTCACATCTTTCAAGTAAAAAAGCATCACTCTTCTGATGTCTGCTGCCCGTTACGATATAATTGATATCAAAACCGTTTTCACTCAGACGACATATCTCCTCATAGCGAAAATTCCGATTACCAAGTTCTGCTTTACAGTAATTGCTTTGCGTCATTCCCAGAATTCTTCCCATAGTTTCCTGATTGTAATTATGGCTCTGCCGCTCCTCCTGTAAGCGCTTCAGCATGTCTTCATATGTGCATTCCATCTTACCTTATCCTACAAGTGACATATCACTCATTTTTTTATTTTCTTCCGTATAAAACAATTTATCCGATTCGGATAAGTCTTTTATACTACTGTTATGTCTTTATTTTAAGGTAATAACTTCCCCTAAAATGCACCAATTTTAGAATAAATTCTATTTGTGATTTTCGCCCCGAGGCTTTTATTACAATGCAACTAATTCTTTCTTCGCAAGGTGCACATTTATTTATGCATAGGAATTTCCATGCATGAAAAAAGCTTTGAGTCAAAGCACATTTCAACTCAAAGCTCTTTCAAACACTTATATCATTTTTTATGAAGCGAATTATTCTGCTGCATCATTTTTCTTCTCGGATGCGGCTTTCTTTTTACCGGTTCCCAAGGTTTTCAAAACGGGACTTAAGGGTTTGTAAAGTAAAATGGCAATCAGGCTGACTGCAACACTTTTTAATACATTCATAGGCAAAGAAGCAAAAATTACCACGCCTGTGATATTGGTAATTTTAGGATTTACCGCCTGACAAATATTAATCAGAGTCTGTAAATCACCGTCAAAGAACAGTTTTACGAAGGTGGGAAGCAGGTAAAAACCATTTAAAAGGGAACCTACGCCCATCATACATACGGCACCTGTGATACATCCGATAATTGCACTCTTTTTACTTTTCTTAATCCAGTAAATGCAGGTTGCGGGAAGTACCAAAGAACAACCGATTAAGAAGTTGGCAAGCTCGCCAACAAATGCAGTACCTGTGGAACGGAACAGGAGTTTTACAAGAATCTTGCACATTTCCACCATAACTCCGGCAACGGGACCATAGGCAAAACCACAAATCAAACCGGGCAAATCACCTACTTCAAACTTGTAGAAATCAGGAATTCCGAAAATCGGAACCTCCACTGCCATCAGAATACCCGCCATTGCTGCGAATACACCGATTACTGCGATCTTACGTGTCGTAAGAATCTTCTCCGTGTCACCGAGACGTTTTTTGATTACTTTTTCAGCTATGTAAGCCAGCAGAAGCATGACAATGATTACAAGCGCAAGCTCGCAAATAAACAAAGCATTCTCCCATAAAGAAAGCCAAAACGCCGGTTCCCAGAATTTTTCAAATAACATGTTAAAACCCTCCTAAAAATAAAATATTTTGGAGTTTTTAATATTACAGAAATATTCTGACATAAAAAAAACTCGAAGCGAACTCCGAGGGCATGCAAAAAAAGCATCTTCTTCCATCCAGACTTTACTGTCGGTTTCGGAATCACACCGAATCAACCGTTCTCACGGCTCGCGGACTAACCAAAGCATTACCGCCGGTAGGGAATTTCACCCGCCCCTGAAGATATTACAGTAGTATCTTATGCTCATACCGTATATTTGTCAACCATAAATTTTCGCGCCAACATTTTCCTATTGTTCAAATGTCATTTTTCATTTATACTCTACTATGTGAGGAGGAGGAATTATGATGGAAACAGAAGTGAAAACAAAGAAGAAACGAAATCCCCTGTTGGCGTTTAACGCCGTAATATCCACGCTTTCGTTATGCTGTAGTCTTACCGTACTCTGTCTTTTTATTTTATATCTGGTAAGACCCGGCATATTTACGAAACCTCAGGGAGCCGTGGAAGCCGGTACCATTATCAACACAGAAACCGGTGCACATTATACCGAAGAGGAACTTCTTGTAGCAATTTCCGATGCAAGAGAGGAAGGAAGTGCGGAAGCAAGAGCAATTTTAAAGAATGAAATCAAAAATATGTACATGAATGCAACCAGCATTGTGCAGGAACTGCGCTTACTTTATCCCGATGATATCGTATATTACAGCGACGGACGTTACCGTTTTGTACCCATAGATGCAAGTATTCCTGCATTCCCCTATGATAAAGCCAATTTACAGGCAGATGAAAACGGGGAAATTGCATATTACGAAGGCGACAAGGTCACTTCCGTAAAAGGAATCGACGTCTCCAAGTACCAGGGAGAAATCGACTGGGAAAAAGTTGCGGAAAGCGGTGTTGAATTTGCAATCATCCGCGCAGGTATCAGAGGATACGGCACCGGAGAAATTGTAGAAGATGCAACCTTTCAGGATAACCTAAAAGGAGCCACCGATGCCGGAATTGACGTTGGTGTCTATTTCTTCTCTCAGGCAATCACGGAAGAAGAAGCAATTGAAGAAGCTAATTTTATTCTCGAGGCAATTTCTGACTATGATGTCACTTATCCCATTGCTTTGGATGTAGAAGAAGTTACTGACAAATCTGCCAGAACAAACGGGCTTACCGCGACCCAGCGTACAGACTGTGCCGTTGCCTTTTTGGAAACCATTCGGGAAGCAGGTTATACTCCCATGATTTACGGTAACTTAAAATCCTTCTGCGATATGTTGGAACTGGAGCGGGTACAGGACTATCAAAGATGGTTTGCCTTTTATGACAAGGAACTTTATTTCCCTTATAATATTGCAATCTGGCAATATTCCGACAGTGGCGTCATTGATGGTATCGAAGGAACTGTTGATTTAAACATCATGTTCGAACCCACAAAATGGGATCATCCATAAATCTGATTCGTGTGTCAAAAAACCGGAGCGTTTAACGCCCCGGTTTTTTTATTGTTCTTTTCTATTATTATTTTTCTTTCTTTTCATCCATTCTCATGGTAAGACTGATACGTTTCTTGGGAATATCCACTTCCAGAACCTTAACGCTTACAATATCGCCTACGCTGACTGCTTCTAAAGGATGCTTGATAAATCTATCTGTAATTCTTGAAATATGTACAAGTCCGTCCTGATGAACACCGATATCAACAAACGCACCGAAATCAATTACG
This sequence comes from Lachnospiraceae bacterium, assembly GCA_017473905.1. Classification (GTDB taxonomy): domain Bacteria; phylum Bacillota; class Clostridia; order Lachnospirales; family Lachnospiraceae; genus UBA3766. Next base: position 76,565 of record JAFUJA010000004.1, read on the forward strand.
TTTCTTACAGTTCCCTTCAACACCATACCGGGCTGTAAATCTTCCAAATCCATAACATCGCTTCTTAAAATCGGTGCAGGCATTTCCTCTCTGGGGTCTCTTGCAGGCTTTTCAAGCTCTTTTAAGATATCCGTAAGGGTAATTTCACCGATTCCAAGCTCGTCGGCAAGTTTTTTCTTGTCTTTGATACGTTTCTCAAGCCCGGAAACTTCAACAGTTTCGGTTTTTGCAGGGCTTTCTGCCTGGAAGGATACATTTCCCATAGCCTGCGCCAAAGCTTTTCCCATGGCTGTATTGGTATTCTTTACCACAGCCTTCTTTTCCTTCTTTACAGGCGGCTTTTTCTCTTCTTTTTTCTTGCCTTTTGCCGCAGCAGCCTTCTTCTGGGCTTCTTTTACGTCTTCCAAAGTAAGACCGAGACTGTCCAAAAGTTTCATGGTTGCTTCATAGCTCTCAGGATGAACGCTGGTTGCATCCAGAGGATTCTCTCCGTCCGTAATACGAAGGAAGCCGGCACACTGCTCATAGGCCTTGGGACCAAGCTTTGCAACCTTAAGAAGCTGTCCTCTGTTACGGAATTTGCCGTTTTCTTCTCTATAAGAAACAATATTCTTGGCAATTACCTTGGTAATACCGGATACATATTCCAAAAGTGCCGCAGATGCGGTATTTAAGTCCACGCCCACCTTATTAACACTGTCTTCAATAACACCGCTCAAAGCATCGCCAAGCTTTTTCTGGTTCATATCATGCTGATACTGACCAACTCCAATGGATTTCGGATCAATCTTTACAAGCTCTGCCAGCGGGTCCTGCAATCTTCTTGCAATAGAGGCTGCACTACGCTGTCCCACATCGAAATTCGGGAATTCTTCCGTTGCAAGTTTACTTGCAGAATATACGGAAGCCCCTGCTTCATTTACGATAACATACTGCACGGGACGATCAATTTCTTTTAAAAGTTCAGCAATCACCTGCTCTGATTCCCTTGAAGCCGTACCGTTTCCGACAGAAATTAAATCTACATTATACTTTTTGATGATATTTTTTAATACTTTTTTAGACTCTTCTACTTTGTTCTGGGGTGCTGTAGGGAAGATAACCGTTGTATCCAAAACCTTGCCTGTAGCATCTACAACTGCAAGCTTACAGCCGGTACGGAATGCCGGGTCCCAGCCCAAAACAACCTTGCCCTGAATAGGAGGCTGAAGCAAAAGCTGCTCTAAATTCTTTCCGAATACGGTAATCGCTCCGTCTTCTGCCTTCTCGGTTAAGGCATTGCGGATTTCTCTTTCAATTGCAGGGGCAATCAAACGGTCATACGCATCTGCCGCTGCTGCTTCCAGTACTGGGGTTGTATTTTCATTTTCGTTTGTAACGGTTTTTTTACGAAGATACTGTAAAATACGTTCTGTAGGTGCTTCAATTTTAACTTTCAGAATATCCTTACTCTCTCCACGATTCACCGCAAGTACACGATGTCCCGCCACTTTGCTCAGGGCTTCGGAGTAATCGTAGTACATTTCGAAGATTTTTTCTTTTTCCTCTGTTTTTAAGCTACTGGAAATAATACCTTCTTCCATGGTTGCCTGACGGATATAGGTACGATATTCCGCATTGTCGGAAATGGCTTCTGCAATAATATCCTGGGCGCCTGCAAGAGCCTCCTGAATGTTTTTAACACCCTTTTCCTCAGAAACGTAGGCTTCTGCTTCTTTTACCAGCGGATTGGTGGTTTCCTGTGCAAGAATCAGCTCCGCAAGGCCTTCCAGTCCTTTTTCTTTCGCAACGCTTGCCCTTGTTTTACGTTTCGGACGGTACGGACGGTATAAATCCTCTACCGCAACAAGGGTTGTTGCCTGTAAAATCTGCTCTTTTAATTCAGGTGTAAGCTTGCCCTGCTCTTCAATACTTGCAAGAACCTGCTCCTGTTTCTCACAAAGATTTCTTAAATAGAGAAGTCTTTCATGGAGATTTCTCAAAACTTCGTCATTCAGGTTCCCGGTTACATCCTTACGGTATCTGGCGATAAAAGGAATGGTGTTTCCTTCATCGATTAACTTTACCGTAACCTCAACCTGTTCTTTTTTAATTTGCAACTCGGTTGCAAGCTGTAATGCTATGTCCATGTTTTTTTCAAAAAGTCTTTCTGCGGACTTTTTTACTCCTTTCTTTCATTCCGAATCCCCTATGGGCATCCTTATCAAGTATACTAAATTTTCACACTTTTTCGCAATACATTTTCGCCATTTCTCTTTCCAATGGAAATGTTCCGTGCTATACTACATATATAGCTATGCTATTTTCAATCTAAAAGGAACGAAGCAGAAATGAATTATAAAGAACCTGATTATAAAAATTTTCAAATGGCAAGACTGGCTCGGAATTTTTCCGTAGCCGCTGCAATTACGGCTTTGTTGCAAACCATAATCTTTCCTTTTATCTTCGGAGGATTATCCATTATTTTTGCAACACTGTCCAAAGGAAAAACCAAAGCATATCAGCTAAATGCTAAAATTGCCATTATCATATCGGTAATTACCCTTATCTGCAATACGGCATTTACCGGTGTGGCATATTATTTAATCTTTTACAGCCCTACTTACAAGGAATACCTGAATACAACCTGGGAAACTGTTTACGGTATGAGCTGGGATGAGTACTGTGAAGAATATTTCCCTTATATGACCAATTAAGTCAAACTTTAATCACCCCGGAAAGGAGGCACCATGAACGGAATCGGCAACATTTCAATGAATCCTTATGCAGGAATTGGATTTTCACCCATTCAAAATACCAACGCAACGGTAAACAATGCCGGAAACACCACCGGAACTGTAGGCAGCTCCGTCGGTGCAGCCAAAGCTTCGGAGTGTCAGACCTGTGAAAACCGTAAATATCAGGACGGTTCCAATGAAATGGTTTCTTTTAAATCTGCCCAGTCAATTTCACCCTTGGCCGCAGCTTCCAAAGTAAGAGCCCATGAAATGGAGCATGTATCCAATGCTTATTCCAAAGCCGAACAGGGAAACGGCAAAGTGTTACAAGCCTCAGTCCGCCTCAAAACCGCAATCTGCCCCGAATGCGGACGCAGTTATGTTTCCGGCGGAGTAACAGATACAAAGATTAAATATCCCAATGAAGATAATCCCTATATGAATAATCTTAAAAAATTTCAGGAGGATGCCCTAAAAGGTAATTCCATTGATATTAAGGTGGGTTAGCCCGCCTTTTCAACTTTTTACCAAGTGGGTCAATCGTAATAAAAACATGAAAATTAACGAAATCAAGGCCAATGCCAAAGATGCGGTACTATCCCGTGTATGGGTTGCCGTTTTCATTACCTTACTTTATCTTTTAGCAACAAATATAGTATCCCTGTGTGTTACCTTCCCCATTAGCGGAACCGGCATCACACCGCTTTTACTTAGCGAACTTGCTACCTGTATCAGTTGTCTGATTGTTGGATTGTTACGTGCAGGATTGTGTAGCTTTTATCTGGGATACTGCACAGGCAGACCGGTAGGAATTCCTGATTTATTTCTTGGTTTTTTCATCTTACCGGACCGAACACTAAAAGCAACATTCCTTTTAACCATTATTGAAATAATATGTCTTCTCCCCTACAACCTGTATTCATTTTTTATGGTAAAAGAAATGACGGTTGAAAGCTTTCTGATTATGATGGGACTGGTGTTACTGGGAGAGATTCTCTATTTGCTGGTTACTTTACCATTTGCACCGATATACTTCCTGCTGATGGATATGCCCGAATTACCTTTGGGTAAAATATTTAAAATGTCTGCCTGGTTAATGAAAGGTAATAAACTCCGCTATATCGGTTTGCATTTAAGTTTTATTCCTCTACAGCTTGTAGGCTTGCTCACATTAGGAATCGGTAATTTATGGTTAGAGCCTTATTTTAACTCCGCAGTTACCTGGTTTTATCTGGATGCAGTGAATAACCGAAGCGGTCAACAAGAAAAATAGTTTTATTCATGATTTTACAAAGCAATATAAAAACCGGCCCATTCAGGACCGGTTTTTTAATCTTTTATCTTTACATCATGTCATCATCCTGTGCGGTGGGAACACCGCCCAGACTTTTCCATTTCAGATATGCAGTTATCATTTTATCCAGATCTCCGTCCAAAACCGCATCCACATTTCCGGTTTCTTCTCCGGTACGATGGTCTTTTACCATTGTATAGGGTTGCATGACATAGGAACGAATTTGACTACCCCAGCCAATTTCCTTGATTTCACCACGAATATCCGATAATTTCTCTGCATTTGCCTCCTGCTTCAGCATTAAGAGCTTACCTTTCAGCATCTGCATCGCCTTATCCTTATTGCTGTGCTGGGAACGCTCATTCTGACACTGTACCACAACCCCTGTGGGAATATGCGTAATACGAACTGCCGAGGAAGTCTTGTTGATATGCTGACCACCCGCACCGCTGCTTCGATACGTGTCAATTCGCAAATCATCCGGATTGATATCCAGTTCCACATCTTCAGGTAATTCCGGCATAACATCCAAAGACACGAAAGAAGTCTGTCGCTTTCCCTGGGCATTAAAAGGAGAAATTCGCACGAGACGATGCACACCCTTCTCGGATTTTAAATATCCATAGGCATTTTCACCGCTCACCTGCCAGGAAACAGACTTAATTCCTGCTTCATCCCCATCCAAATAGTCCAAAACTTCTACCTGAAAGCCCTTCCGCTCTGCCCAGCGCACATACATACGGTATAACATTGCCGCCCAGTCACAACTTTCCGTTCCGCCGGCGCCTGCGTTCAGACGCAGAATCGCATTGTTATTATCATACTCGTCCGATAAAAGGGTAGAAATTCTGATTTTTTCAAAATCTTCAATAAAAGTATCCAATTCCCCTCTGATATCTTCCACCAGAGAAGCATCCTCTTCCTCATAAGCCATCTCAATCAGCAAATTGATATCATCAACTGCAGATGCCAGACGATTATAAGTTTTAATCGTATCCTGAAGATTCTTTAATTCTTTCATTTTACGGTTGGAAACCTCAGGATTATCCCAAAAATTCGGCTCCTGCATTTCACGTTCCAACTCTTTTGCCCGCTCAGTCTTACCGACTAAGTTAAAGTGAATCCCTCACTTCCGCCAGCGGGGTAACATATGCCTGCAACTCTGTTTTCATTGCATCTAATTCAACCACTCACGTCACCACCTTTTTATATAAATTTCTTTTATAAAAATGATTTGATGCGGCTGTTTTTCGCAAAAAACCATACAAAAGTTATGTTAAACAAGAGGTGGGGATTTGTCAAGGTGGATTGCGGGTGAAAAAGTGGCAAGCCATATTCAAAGAATGAAACAGATAAAAAAAGACTGCGTCGGGCCACGAGTAATACAAAATAGAATAAAATGACTGCGTCGGGCCACGAGTTAATACGAAATAAAATAAAAGGACTGCGACGGGCCACGAGTTAATACGAAATAGAATAAAATGACTGCGTCGGGCCACATTCTTTCTTAGGGACGCTCTCGCTTCATTGCCCTCTGTAGCGGTACATAGGGTTCCAAAATACGGAACCCAAGTACCGACGAGGACAAAAACCCTAAGAAAGAACGGGACCGCGCAGTCAGGATATGTGGTTTGGCGGTTAAATCTTTAAAAGGATTTTTACGTTATATCGTAATATTTTTCACCTATAAAATCCTTTATTTTCCGTTTTTATCAAATCTACATTTAACTTTTTCTCTGTGTTTACGTATTTTTCAAATGGCGTCTTGCATAGGGTGTGATAATATAGTTCGTAAACATAACTCACACAGAAATTTTCAGAATTATTTTTTATTTCACCCGTCACTAATTCATCAACATCCTTACCAAGAACCGCAAAACGAGAACTTTCATCCATCAACTTGTCAACTTTTTCTGCATATTCTTTATCTGAATCATTCATCATAAGTGATGATAGCTTCACTCTATATTGATAATCATGTTCAGCCGAAACCGGCACTTCAACTTCACCATTATAATAGTCATGCGTATCATGAAAATCATTAGTATGATCAGTCAAAAACCCAATATAAACCTCATTTATACTTTCCACCGTATAACCATATGTACTCAATAATGTTTCCAAATCTTCCTCGCTAATGTAATCCAAATTTGCAGCGATAACAGCGGCCTTAATATGTTCCGGGTCATCATACTGATATGTTTCAATCAAACTGTCTACCAATGCCATTACTGCTTCTGCAGAATAATCGGTTTCGTCCACCGCCTCGGTTATTTCTTCCGTTGGTTCCGCTGAAACATTTTCGCTAACCACCTCTGTAGGTTCTTCGCTGGCAATTTCCGTTGTCTCCGCATTCGTTTCCGTTACATCTTCGTTTCCGCATCCTGTCAACACAACTGCACTGACAGAAAGCATTAATATCATTAAACCTATTTTATTCATCCTTTTTCCCCCTTGAGATTTGATGAAAAAATTATACTACAGTTATACCCCCCCTCAAGCGTTTTTTGCACTTTTCAACATTTTCTGCATTTTTTCTTGCATTTTTCTTTTTTTAGGGATATAGTGACCTTACTAATCTTTTGCAGGTCATCTGCATCCGGCGTTTCGCCAGATTATCCACATTTATTTTACAATTTATATCTAAGGAGGACATGCCTATGGAGCATACCAGACAGTTCCGGCCTCTTTCTGAACTTAATCTCATGGACAACTTTTTGTTTCATGAGATGTTACTGCAGGAAGATGTGCGGGAAGAATTTTGCCGTATTTTACTGAAGACGATTTTAAACAAAGAGGTGCGACACGTTAAGGTGACCCCTCAGAAAACTATCCTTGGGGCGGACACAAACAAGCACGGAATACGTTTAGATGCCTACATTGAAGCAGTAGTCGGAAGCGATTCCATTGATGCGGATGTGGTACCGGATATCTACGATATTGAACCGAACCGCACTTATGAGAGGGAAACTCTTCCGAAGAGGATGCGTTACTATCACGGAATGATTGATTCCCGGTTTCTGCAGGCCGGACAGACTTATGATAAGTTGCCGAATGTAGTGATTATCTTTATTCTTCCTTATGACCCATTTGGAAAAGACAGAATGGTCTATACTATCCGAAACGAAGTTTTGGAAGAACCGGATATTGAGTACAATGACGGTGCACTAAAGATGATACTTTATACGAAAGGAAACACCAAAGACTCTGGCAAAGAATTACAAGATATGTTAAAATATATGGAAGAGTCTACTGCAGACAATGTAACCAATCAGGACATCGAATCTGTCCATCACCTGGTGAACAGAGTCAAGTCCCGCAAGGAGGTTGATTTAAACTATATGAAATCATGGGAATGGGATGATTATAATAAAAAGCTGGGCATTCAGGAAGGCATTGAACTTGGACGGAGTGAAGGTCTCGAAAAGGGTATCGCCAAAGGAATACAATCCCTTATTTTATCATGCCGCAAACATAATATTTCAAATGAAGATATCCTTGCCGACCTCATGTCAAACTTCGACCTTACACAGGAGGAAGCTCAGGAATATCTTGACCGTTTTTCCGGATAGCATTTTGTATCACATAAAGTTTCTAATAAACAAAAATCCTTATGCACTAAAAAAAGCATGAAACACTCAATGCAGTCACCCTGCCATGTTTCATGCTTTCTTTCATATTCAAGTCGGATTACTTCGTCCGAATCCCCGCACAAGTCTTTTTATGCGGATATTTTTTCGTAAATGTATTCCTTTTCTACTACGCTTCCATCCGCGTAAACAGTCTTTTCCAGTTCAATTCGGTTATCACTGTTAAAAGTACGTTCAATGGTCATATTCACGGAACCATCGGCTGCCTTTACAACTTCCTTTACACAGTTTCCGTTTGCATCGTATTCATATTCCCGATTTTCCTCAGCAGTTGCTGTGTTTTCGTAACTGCTGATAAGATTTTCACCTTCATAAATCTCCGTTAACACAAGATTTCCGGTGCTGTCATAGGTATAAAGTTCTGTTTCCACAATATCCGCAGCCCCATCCGCAGAACGGGTTGTTACCTTTTTCGTAAGAGTGTTTGACGTATTGTAAAAATACTCGATATATACGCTGTCAGCAGTTTCAGACTGCAGGGAATTATAGATTTCCGAAGTCATATTTCCCGCATCATCATAGGAGTAAGAAGTAACCGTCATTTTATTACCGGACTTGTCAAAAGCAACTTCCTCAATTACATTTCCGGCACCGTCAATGGTCTGTTCGAACTTGTCGGAACGTTTTAAATTCTTAACGCCGTCCGTTCCCGTATAATAGCTGTTTACCGTACAGCGAACAACTTCATTGGAAGGTGTCACAGGAGTACCGTCCCCTTCTTTGTCTTTGCCGCAGGCACACATTCCTGTTGCCAGCAATGCAATTCCGCCAAGTAATACAAGTTTCTTCCATTTGTTTGTCATAAAAAACCTCATTTCATCTCTAACAGAAATACTCCTAAAAGAATTATTCATCAAATACTTCTGCCATTTTTGTAATAAAAAGAACATTTTTATACTACAACAAACACAGGACTTTATCAAGATAAAAATCCGCAAGACGGAAGCCAACATCCACTGCTGCCATCCCCGCTGCAAACAACATCATAAGAATAGTAATGAATATTGAGCCCTTGTCATAAACCAGTTTTCCCTTAAAAAAAGAAGCAATCAGAAGCTCAATTCCCAACAAAATCAAAATCAACGGCCACAGAGCAAAGACGGTTCCGTAGCTTACAAGTTCAAAAACCGAGCATAAAAGAAACATCACTCCGAAGACCACCATACTCACGCCAATTGTTACCGTCCCCACCCTACGGGTTCGTTTTTCTATGGTTTCCTCATGACTCATCCGCTTTTACCTCCTTCTTTTTCCCAATAATAAGGGCAAATCCGATAGCAATAATAAGCAGAGCAATAATAACCTTGGGAATATCATCAAAAACCGGCCAAATTACCTGCCAGATATTCTCAGGAATAAAACGGGTAATAATATTTCGCATATTGGTCCACAACATGGAGCCGCCTACCACAAATAAAATCACCGCTCCCCATTTCCGTAATGCGGGACTGCCTATTCTGGTTTTAGTTCCGTCGCTGAAATAATCCCAAATAAAATCATCCTCCATAACCTGCAAAACTTCTTCCGTACAGCTTGCCAGATTTCTGGCATGAAAGAACGCATAAAACCATACAAGCACAGGCAACAGAAGAAAGACATCTTCCAACCGGGCAATACTGGGGATAATAATGCTTGCAAAAAACAAAACCATCAGACTCAGACCACTCTTCATAAAACCCATATACATCTCCGCCGCTCCGGGCATAAATGACCATATAAAAGTAAAAAATCCGTTTTTCTTTCTTTTCATCTTCTATTCTCCTTCTTTCTCGTTCACAAAAATATTCAGGTAATTTTCACCCGTAAAAATAGTCTTACCGCCAAAAATTTGCTGCATAATTCCGGTATCTTCCCAATTTTCTTCCGATTCTTCGAAGTTTTCCGTCTCCTTTTCATGCAGATTTTCCCGGTATATTTCCTCTTGTTTTACCTTATCGTATTCCTCCAGGGATTCCCTAACCGCTTCGTAGGGAATTAAAAATACAACGGCTACCGCAGCTGCTACAGTCAATACCACACGCAAACAATATTGTCTGAATTCCCATTTTTTCTGCCGTCGCTTAAGCGCCCGCGCCGCTTCCGGTTCTTCAAACAAAACGTGCATGATTTTATCTGCCAAGTCCGGAGGTGCCGGTATCAGCTCATCATTTTCAGCTTCCCGAATCAGACATTCCAGTTCCTCATCAGTCAAATATTCATTATGTAACGTCATTCTTCCAGCATCTCCTTTCTGTAAGTTATTTTCAACTGCTCTCTTGCACGGCGTATCCTGGTTTGCACCGTTTTCAGGCCAACTCCCGTTTGCGCAGCTATTTCTCCGGCAGTCCGCCCTTCCATAAAATGCATTTGCGCCATTTCCCTGTACAAAGGCGGCAAGGAATCGACACACCGTTTTAGCTCTTCCATAATCTGCCGGTTCATTATGGTTCGCAAGGGTCCGTCCCTATCTTCCCCGGTGCGCTCCGTCATCTCCTCCTCCGCCATGGGTACCATGCGCCTTGCACCCGACCTATGCCAGTCAATACACTTATTTCCCGCAATTCTGCATAGCCAGGCTTTTTCTGACCGGCCATCGAACTCATCCATATTTTTATATGCGGATATAAAAGTCTCCTGGGCCAGATCTTCAGCAGCAAAGTAGTCACCGGTCATTTTCAGGCATATGGAAAAAACCAGATTTCGATACTCTTCAATCAACCGTATGAAATTTTCTTTTGAATCGATTTTTTCCACCTCCTAACCGGTCCTAATCATTATAACGGAATACACATCTGAAAGTCTTCACAAAAAATGTCCTTGGGACAAAAAAAATCCCGCCGGCACATAACCGACAGGATTTTTCCCTAAAATTCCCCCTCGTAAAGCGGTAAACCTCACCCTAATTCCCCTCTTACCTCTGAAGTCATTCCGCTTTCCTCCGTATGAATAAAACACTTGGCATTCTGTAATGCCTTTTATATAAAAACCTTTTACACAATTTCTTTTAGTAAGTAAAACGGTAGGTATCTTCTACCATTTCAAAAACATAATAATCTTCATAATCAAACTCTACCGCAATGTAGTGAATGTAGTCATCATAAGGACTTTCAAAAGACCAGGTTACCACATAGGTTTCGTATGCAGGATAATAGCAATATACCTGATATGCATTCACACCTCCGATGGTTACGCTTGCGCTGGTTAATGTAGACTGATCCACCTCTGAATCTCCGGCAAACTGCATATACATGCCGGTTGCACAGCTTTCTGCTGAAGAATAAGTACCGTCAAAATACTGCATTGTAACGATTGTGCTTCCTGTCATGTCGGAATACTGAATTGTTCCGGGTCCGAGATACACATCATTATAAAATGTAACAAAATCTGCAGGCACATCCACATAACCGACTTCATAAGAACCGATAGTCTGTGTATCCCCGTTAACAACATCATCCGCAGGTAATACTGCATCAGATTCAGGTTCTTCAGTATCGTCTTCACTATCATCTTCAATTACGTCATCACTGTCCGACTCTGTTACACCACCGTCGTAATCATCGTCGTCATCGTAATCATCATCGTCATCGTAATCTCCCGAATCATCTGCTGCGAGAGATGCAACGTTACTAATGAGTCTGGCTACGGGTCCGCAGCCGGTTAAGCTTAAGGTAAGTGCCAGCACACAAGCAAGTGCTAAAAACTTTTTTAAATGTTTCATAATGTCTCCTTTTAAAAACAGCCGGATAAATAAAATATCTGACTTTAAATTCTTTTTGTTAATAGCGGTTTGCTACTATGTGTCTTATAATACTATTGCTACTAACTGTTGTCAAGTACTTTTTTAAAAAATTTCAAAATAAAAACCCCAAACATCAGGCCAATTACCTTTGGTTCAGGGTTTCTTAAAATTATTCTGTTATTTCCATTTCCACGTAGGTATAGGTTGTTTCAATCCGTGCATCATCGGTATAGAATATCTTTTCTACAAGATTACCGTTCTCATCATAGGTGTATTCGATTGTATGCCAATGGCTGCCGGTATCAGCAAAATATAAAACTTCCTTGGTACAATTTCCTTTTGCATCATAGGTATACTCGTAGCGGCCTGGCGCAAGAATATAACCACCCTCTTCTAAATGGGTAAGCACATTACCATTTTCATCATAAGTATACTCATCAACTGTTTCGGTACCATCATCTTCCTTTTTTACTCTTTTTACAATATTTCCCTCGTAATCATAGGTATACTCATATGTAGTTACGACGGGCACCATTGCAAATCCGTATAAAGAAGATTCTTTTATCAGATTACCGTTTTCATCGTATTCACTATTCACTACAGAAGACACGCTGCCATCAGCATACTCGCCTTTGGAATAAATACAGTTCCCATTCTCATCGTAAGTGAATTCTGTTACGCGATTTAAATCATTTAATTCCTCTTTGCCATTATCAAATTCTTCACGAATTTTGTTTCCGTCCTCATCATACGCATAGGTAAATGTTCTTACAATGCCTGTTTCTCCCATCGCAGTCTTTTCTGTAATAAGATTTCCCATTTCATCATAGGTGGATTCTACGGTTATATCAAGTTCCCCGTCTTCATAGTTAATTCGCTTTATCTGATTTCCTTTTTCATCATATTCATAGGTTTTGACAGTGTTTCCCTCTTCTGTTTTGGAGCCGTCATCTTCAATACTATAGGATACGGCTTCTTCTTTTACCAGCTTTAACACTACTGTTTTGACCGCTTCGCTTCTCTGCTCAGAGGTACTTTCTTCCTCCTGGCCGGATACTTCCTCACTACCGTTTTCCGTATTCTGCTCTGTGGAAATATTCACATCAAACTCCGTATCCACACTTACGTTTGCGCTTCCGCAGGCACTTACGGCAACCAAAGTTACTACCATACCGCATAAAAGCATTAATTTCACGATTTTCTTTTTCATTTTCTCCCTCACTCTCTGCTTCGGATTTTGCCAAAGCAAAGAATATTGTATTACACAACAATTACAGAATCAAATGTAGGTTTTTACACAAAAGTTGCATTTTTTGCATATTTATGTGATTTACCCTTCCTTCTTCGACTGTGCCGCACTGTAATGTTCCGCAGCATACAAATAACGCTTCTCGAATTCTGCAATCGCCTGTTTTCCCATTTTACTAAATGGAAAGTACAAATCGTAGGCATGGAACCACTTGGGATACACATCCACATTGGCTTCAATCCCTGCCTCGCGCAGTTTCTCCACATAGGTTAAGGTTTCACAGTAAAAAGGCTCAATATCCCCAACAAAAGTATATGCCGGGGGAAGATTGGAATAGTCTTCCTGCCTTGCGGGAGCTGCATAAACGGGAACCTCCTTCTGCCACAATCCTCCCAGGTAAATCTTCCAGGCTTTATGATTCCGCTTCGTGTTCCAGACCGGTGCCTTATTATCCCGGGAAGAATCTGTATCCCTGTCATCCAGCATGGGATATAAGGGCATTTGGAAAGCAACATTTACTTCTCCCTTATCTCTTGCACACATACAGACGGATGCTGTCAAACCGCCGCCGGCGCTTTCACCGCCCACCATAATTTTATCCGGATTAAAATCCAGTTCATCCGCATGTTCTTTTAGATATTTCAATGCAGAATAGCAGTCATCCAAGGCTGCGGGATAGGGAGCCTCTCCGGAAAGTCTGTAGGCAGGTGTTACTACAACCGCGCCGTATTTTCTTACCAGAGAAAGACCTCTCGTAAAATAAATCATCTCCGGCATACCCGTCAAAAATCCTCCGCCGTGAATCCATAAAATCCCCGGGGTCTCTTCCTTCGGCCGCTTATTTTTCTTCGGAATAAAAACAAGAAGGCGGATATCCCGTCCCGTAGAGGGAATTTTAACTTTTTTTACCTGATAATACCTGCTCATTTGTATCACCTGACTTCCATAAAATCATTTGTATTCTGTTTTTATATACCTAAAAACAGCAGAACCCGTATAAACGGGTTCTAATTTCTGCGGTACAACCGTACGTTTTCGTATTCGCCCAGCAGCTCATATCCTGCTTCATCACAGTAACGGACCAGCTCTCCGTCTTTGTCCGCCATGATATACCGGCTTTGCAGATTTTCCATGTTAGGGGAAATGTATTCCCACTGGCAACAGCTGATGCCGGTTCCCCCAGGCAATGCAAGCAAAGGATGCCAGTCCATATGGTCATAATTCCCGTTTATACTGTCCGAAAATGCCCAGAGAACCGTGTTCTCATAAGAAGGCGCATCCTCTGTAAACACAATCTTCTGCCCGATTTCTTCCCAGGCATCCTGTAAGGCAACACTCTCTTCGCTTCGAAGAGGAATCTGATAATCCTTTCCGTCATCCGGATAGTAATAAAAGAGAAATCCAATCAGGGCACACACCAGAACCGGCCGCCAGATTTGTTTGAAATTCCCCATAAAACTAACAAGAATCAGTCCAACCACAATAAAAGCAAGAATGTGTCTGCTGCCTTCATTCATTTTACCCATAATAACAAGAAGAGCTGTCACGGAAATAAAAGCCGTTCCCACAAAATGCCCGTATAGCACCGCAAACTCTTTCTTTTTATCCTTGATATAAAAAATACACATGACAATAAAAATGGCACAAAGCAGGAAGAGCACAGAATAATTCATTCCCATAAACTTCCCTTCCGTGAAGCTTAATTTTATGTACGTAAGCAGATCTCCGGCACATTTTAAGGTCTGAACCGCAATGTAACGGGCACCGGCATAGAAGCTTTCGTCAATAAAACGTCGGAACAGATATTTATCAAACAACGGTGTAAAATATTCTGCGGTAAATGCTGCGGAAATGCCGAAGTAGGCAACAATTCCCACAACTCCCGCAGCTCCGGTCACTCCCAGGGCAAGAAGCTTTTTCTTCATAAAAAGATAGATGCCCGGCAGTAAAATCAAAAGCACCAGGTAAGGGCGGATGCAGGTTAAGAAAATACCCAGAAGAAACATGGCAGTTAATTTCCAATTCTTCTGTTCTTTGGCGTAGCCTACCGCAAGCCCATAAAAGATAATCATCCAGGAAATCATGTGGGTTTCCACCAGACAGGAAAGGGAATACTTGGCAAAACCCGGAAACAGGGCAAGTAACACCCCTGCTGCCACCATTTGTTTTACATTGGGTTTGGTTACCCATGTAAAAAATGCAAGCGCCAGACCGTGAAAAACAAGATTGCACCAGAAGTAATTGCTGATGCTCCATCCGAAAATCCTGCCCCAGATTACCCATACAATCAGGGTCAGGGGACTCCACGCTGCAAAGGAAAGGTGTTCCGCATGACTTTCATTAAATCCGAAATATCCTTGGGGAAAGCCATACTCCAAAATTCCTTCCACCTGCTTAAAATAAAACAAATCATCGTTATTTTGAGAACCGGCAAGAGAAACATCCCCAAGCCACGCTCCTTTTAGGATGCAGTGCAACATACATACTGCGAAAGGAAGCAAAAAGGCACAGGCAATTTTTATAAACATGACGTAACGCCGGTCTTCTTTTAACCATCTGGTTAATTTATTCATTGATTTACTCCGATTTCTACATAATCTAACATCTTTTTTATGATATAACATCCGAAATTGAAATGCAATAAAAGAAGCCTGTTGCTTTTCTCCAAATATCTCTTGCAACTTGCCCCGAATCATATAAAATGAATATATCGAGTTTACGATTCCGGGACGTTGCCCGGTCACAAAACCTTTATTGGAGTATACCCATGATAAAAATAGACAAACACACAAAGGACATATGTGTAGAAATGCTCCGTATTGTCGGTATGTTAATCGTTGTTCTGGTTCATGTAAAACCACTGGATTACATTGGCGGCGCACCGGATGCGGGCAGAGTTTTCATTTCAGCCGTTCTCGCAGACGGCGTCCCTATTTTCTGGTTCATTCTCGGATTTTTTCTTTTCCGTAAAAATTCCGGCTGGGGATATGTGTTAAAAAGAACCGGCAAAAGAGTTTTTATTCCTTTGATATTGTATTCCTGTTTTGTATGGTTTCTGGGAGATTTTCTTTTAGGAGAAGCAGGACTTTTTGACAGTATTTTACATACCGGAGAAGAATACGGACAAGTCTTAAAATTCGGCATTTTGAAGTGGACAAACGTTCTTCCCATGTCAGGCCAAATCTGGTATTTGTATGTATATATTGCTGCCATGATTTTTTATCCTGCCATAAAAGGCTTTTGGGATGTTGCTGTCAGAAACAGTCAACGGAAGCACTTTTATCTTTTGGGAATCATTCTTCTGATGATTATAAATGACCTGTTTACAAACCGAATCTTTTATTTCTCCCATACAGGAATCCACGGAGTTCTCGGCGCAGGATTTTTTATCCTTGCCGGAGCAATCCTGTATCAGTATAAAGATAATATTGCAGGCAAATTTAAATGGGGGGTAACAGGTGGTATCCTGATTACCGTCTCCTGTATCATACGGGCATTGGTGCAGTACTTTTACTATCTCCAAAATCCCGGCATGCCTTACTTCCTGAACTGGTATACATCCTTCAGCATGATAACAGCAATCGGTTTTGTCCTGTTCGTATATGGTTTCTTTGGAAAAATCGAATTTTCCCTTAAAGCACGGCAAGCAATCAGTCACTTCGGAACACTTTCTTTTTATGTGTATCTTGTGCATATGATTCTTCTGGAATGCCTGAGTGCTTGGGATGTTACAGATTGGATTCGTACCTTCATCGGTGAAACCTGGTGGGGAGACATTGTATTTACAGCCGGATACGGAGGCTTCATACTGATTCTTTCCCTGCTTGTAAGCGAACTTTTATATTGGGTATTAAAAATAATCAAAAACTTTATACCTACAAAACAAACAACAGAAATAAAATAAACAGTCTGTGCAAATGACCCTCGCAGGAATGGGGCCGCTTGCCTCGTTGCCATAACAAAAACCCCCGGATATCGGTGTTACCCAATATCCGGGGATTTTATTATTTTGTCATGTCTGTGAAGCGACCTTATGCTTTACGCATTTTCAGGCTTATCTCACAATCTTAACTTTAACGGTAACCGTCACATCCTTACTTCCCTCTGCCGCATCTGACAAAGTAACCGTAAACTTCACGGGGTAAGTTCCGCTGGCCTTCAG
>JAFUJA010000005.1 GCA_017473905.1 Lachnospiraceae bacterium
ATAAGGTGTAGACGGCATGATGCCGGGACTTGAGGGTCTTTCAAAACAGAAGTCTGAAGGATTCCGTCAAAAAGAAAATATGCTTTGTACCGATTGTAACATCGGCACAAAGCATATGCAAGGGATATTCTTCATTGTTTATTAATTATTTAGATAGACTTAATTCGTTTTGATATCTTTCAATTGGTGAAACATAAGCGGCTTCATTATAACCAATTTCTTGTTGATTACAAATGTTATTATAGTTTGCCACGAAATAACAAATTCCTTCTAAGTCTGTATCTGTTTTTTGCTCGTTATCATAATCGAATGTAAAACAATCGTGTTCTCCTATCATATAGTTGTATAAACCATTTTTTAGAGTTTTATACTCATCTACGTCGGTAGTATAAGCCATAGTAGTTAATTGTGTTTCAATTTCTTTAGCCATAGGTTTTATTTGTTCATTTGTGATAAAGTCAGTTAATGTCCAAAAATCTTTATATTCTAATCCTTCTTTACCTTCGTATGCCACACCACGTGTTGTTATTGTTGTTATAAATTTATCGTACAACAAATTGTGAATTATGACACAATCATAATTGCTACTATAGTAGTTAATTGATTCACTATCTAAACTATGGATGTTGAAATTAACAAATAAAGCAACAATTTCTTCATCTGACATATTTGGATACAAAGTTTTTAAGTTTTCTATATATGCCCCGGCTTCTTCGAATGTAAGAACTTCATTTACTATTGTTGGTTCTTCTTCAGTTATTACTTCAGAAGCTATTTCAGTAGTTTCTTCTGATACTACTTCACTTATTTCTTCTGTTGTTTCTTCAGATACTACTTCTGACACTATTTCAGATGTTTGAGTATTTGGTTCTAATGCATCAGCATCACCGCATCCGGTTAGTACCAAACCAACAGTTACGGCAAATATAGCCGGTATTAATACCATTTTACCTTTTAATGTTTTCATCATATCTTTGTATTTCATACGTTATCCTCTTTCCTGTTATTTCATAAATCCTTTGCTCAAAATACTTTTTTATGGAAACTATTTTTCACTTTATAATTATATCTCAAATGAGTAATGTTTTCAACATTATCACTCGTATTTACATCTAATTATTATATTTTTGTTAGTCTAAAATATATATAAAAGATAAGAAAGTGAGGGATGCCATATGATCGAACAGGACGTGTTAAAAAGAATCGAAGAGCTGTTAGAATTCAATCACTGGAGTGTCTACAAGCTAGCCAAAGAATCCGGTCTTTCCTATTCCAGTCTGAACAACATTTTTAATCGCAGAACCTGTCCCAGCATCGTAACACTGGAAAAGATTTGTTCCGGTTTCGGCATTTCCTTATCTGAATTTTTTAATTCCGAAGTGCGTACACCTACCGTGGATTATGTCCTCACACCTGCGGAACAGGAGCTTATCAACTGTCACCGCTCTCTATCTGCTACAGACAAAAAAATCCTCGAAGCCTATGCCCGAGGAATGTGTAAACGATAAAAAGATGGCTTGTATTTCAAAGCCATCTTTTTTAACGAAATCCTATAATCCATATTTTTTTCTTATATCAGTTGAAATCTCATATGCATCTCTAAAGATTTCCTAAAAATGCCCCATCAACTTCACTGCATTCTCGTAAGCATCCCCTTTATATACACTGGAGCCTGCCACAAGAATATTGGCGCCCGCCTGAATTGCCTTGTCAATGGTTTCCTCGCAGATACCACCATCCACCTGAATATCTACATCAAGCCCGCGCTTCTGAATTTCTGCATACAATGCGGCAACTTTATCCGTACATTCTTCAATGTACTTCTGTCCGCCGAAGCCGGGATGAACGGTCATAACCAGCGCCATATCCATATATTCAAGATAAGGATACAAGCCTTCCACGGGAGTTTCAGGATTCACTGCAAGACCCGCTTTGGCACCCAGGGCATGAATCTGCTCCAAAGCCGCTTTCGCATCTTTTACGGTTTCCAAATGTACGGTAATAAGGTCTGCGCCGCTCTCTCTGAAATACTCCAGATAACGTTCCGGCTGCTCAATCATTAAATGTGCATCGTACACCATGTCAGATACCTTGCGGATGGATTTCAATACCGGCATCCCGAAGGAAATGGAAGGTACAAACATGCCGTCCATAACGTCGAAATGAAGGTATTTCGCACCGGCTTTTTCTACTATTTTAATTTCTTCTCCCAGTTTTGTAAAATCCGCAGATAAAATGGAAGGAGCAAGAATTCTTTCTCTCATTGTTGTTTCCTCACTTAATATTTTTTACGTGCTTTAAATTCTTCATAAAGCTGTACATAATTTCTGTATCGCAATTCACTGATTTTACCCTCGGCCACCGCATTTTTAATGCCGCAGACAGGCTCATTAATGTGGGCACACCCCAGGAACTTACAATCCCTTTCATACGCATCAAATTCCGGATAAAAACGTCCGATGCTCTCTTCGTTTGAGAGAATGTCCAAAGAGCTGAATCCCGGCGTATCCATCAAATATGTAGGCTCCGCTTCATTCTCTAATGCAAACAGCTCGCTATGTCTTGTAGTATGCTTACCACGCTCTATTTTATTGCTGATTTCACCCGTTTCCATACGGACGCAACCGCAAAGTTCATTAATCAGAGATGACTTACCCACACCACTGGGGCCTGCCACCGCTGTGGTCTTACCGCGAATTTCACTGCGCAGGGCTTCCAGTTCGTCTCCTTTATGGGCACTGACAAAGAATACCTTATTACCGCAGGCCTCATAAATTCTGCGGATATTCTCAATTTCTTCTTCCGTGGCAATGTCTCTTTTATTAAAACAGATGATACACTCCAGTCCCTGGCTCTGCATCATAATTAAGAAACGGTCCAGCAGATTAAAATTAGGCACCGGCTTCACGATTGCAAATACAATCAGTGCCTGGTCAATATTCGAAACCGCCGGACGAATCAATTCACTTTTACGCGGCAAAAGTGCCGTGATGTTTCCGGTTTTACCTTCCGCATCAAGACACTTCAGCTCTACTTCATCCCCTACCAGGGGTTTTTTACCATCCTTACGGAACACTCCTTTTGCCTTACATTCATATACACCGTCACCGGGCACATGCACATAATAAAAACCGGCAATTCCTTTGATGAGTTTTCCTTTTTTAATATCTTCTAAAATCTCATTCGCCATTAATCAAATGTAACCTCATAAGTTTCCACCAGCTGCGCAGGTACGGTTTCCACGATGGGATTCCCCGCCGCATCCACGGTTTCGTCCTGTACATATACCGTATAAGTAATGCTTACAACACCGGTTGAAACGCCATAAATCTGGCTTAAATTGATGGCAACCGGGAAAGAAGATGTTGTGGTATTAAACAACTCATTTCCATCCGGTGTACGCAAAATAACATTTGCTACGCCACCCTGATAATCCTTCGGTGCCACTACGTTGATGTTACAGGAATAGTATCTGGGTTCAGGTCCAAGGCTTAACTTGATATCAATCTTGGTTCCTTTATCCACATTGGCATTTACGGTATAACTCTGATAGCATACACGGCCTTTTTCTACCTTATCGTCATAATCTTCACTTACGGTACCGCATTCAAGACCAAGCTCTGATAATTTTGCCTTCGCCTCTTCTTCTGTTAAACCGGTCAAATCCGGCATCTTAATATCCGAGTTTTCACGTCCCAGACTGATAACAATGGTTACCTCCGCACCACGGGCAAGGAAACTTCCCCCTGCAGGGTCCTGGGAAATAATGGTCCCTTTCACGATATCATTATTATTCTCTTCGACTTTTTTAACTTTAAAACCTTCACGTTCCAAAATAGCTGTAGCTTCTGCTTCTGTTTTAGATAAAACATTGGGAAGTTCCACACCGCCGTTGTTGCAGACATAAAGGGTTACCGTGCTTCCTTTGCTTGCCGCACTTCCCGTTTCGGGAGTGGTGCTTAAAACCTGATTATGAGGATATTCAGAGGATTCCTGATATTCTACCTTATAGAGTAATCCCACTGCCTCAAGTGCCTTCTTGGCATCTTCAATATCATCCCCTACCACGCCGGGAACATTTACTGTAACGGCTTCCGTTCCACCGGAAGTGCCCGGGTTTTTTCCGGAACCAAATACACCAAATGCCAATCCGAGGAAATATAAAAGAATACATCCGATGATAACCGCAAGAACAATGATTAAAACAGTTTTAATCTTCTCGCCTGAATCCTCATCATCGTCATACTGCTCCTGCTTCGGCTTGGGTCTGGGCTTCGCTGCCGCCTGCTTAGGTGCGGTTCTTCTTACCTCTTCCAGTTCTTCCTGCTTCGCACGTCTCTGCTGAGGTGCCTGCTTTTTAACAGGTGCTGCGGGACGTTTCTCTTCTTCCGCAGGTCTGACTCTTTTAACAGGGGATGCGGTCTCATCTACCGTAACGCGACGCTCCTGTTTCACAGGTGTCTGCTGCAGGGCAATTCCACCGGCTGCTGCCGCTGTAATGACTTCCGTTGATGATACACGACCGGTTTCCGCCTTAATCTGCTTACGCTCTTCTGCGGTTACCGCACGGGTAACACCATTTTGTTCCATGGTATCTATACGAACAAAATCCTCGTTAGGACTAATCAAAGACTTCTTTAAATCCTCTACCAAATCCGGCATTCTCTGATAACGGCAATCCGGACTCTTCTGGGTACATTTCAGGACAATCTGCTCTACGCTGACAGGAATTTCGGGTACATAATTTCTGGGAGTAGGCATCTCTTCCTGAATATGTTTAATTGCAATCGCTACCGTTGTTTCCCCGTTAAAAGGTACGCGACCGGTAAGCATTTCAAAAAGGGTAATACCAAGAGAGTAAATATCACTCTTTTCATCACTGAATCCGCCTCTTGCCTGCTCGGGAGAAGTATAATGTACACTACCCATCACATTAGAGGTAATGGTATTACTGGTAGCCGCTTTCGCAATACCGAAATCGGTTACTTTTACCTTACCTTCTTTGCTGATAATAATATTCTGAGGCTTAATATCCCTGTGAATAATTCCGTTATTGTGAGCCGCATCAATACCCATGGAAATCTGGATTGCGATGCTGACAGCTTCTTTTACGGAAAGTCTTGCCTTCTTTTCGATGTAGCGCTTCAGGGTAATACCTTCTACCAGTTCCATAACAATGTAGTAAATACCACCTTCTTCTCCAACATCATACACATTTACAATATTGGGATGCATAAGTCCTGCTGCCGCCTGGGCTTCCGTACGGAATTTAGACACGAATTCCGTGTTTTCACTGAATTCCTGCTTCAATACCTTAACCGCTACAAAACGGTTTAACTTATGACATTTTGCCTTATATACATCCGACATGCCGCCGGTTCCGATAGGTTCCATAATCTCATAACGTTCACCTATCATCATTCCCATTTTAATCATAATTTACCTCACACCAAAATATCAGGTTCTATCAAAATAACAGCGATATTATCTCTTCCGCCGTTCTCATTGGCTGTTTTAATTAATTCTTCTGCCTTTTCTTTCAAGTCAGTATTTTTGCTGATAATCTTTCGGATATCTTCGTCCGGAATCATATTAGTCAATCCGTCGGAGCACATCAGGACAATATCGCCTTCATTCAGCTCCACTTCGAAGAAATCAACCTTTACATTCGGAGTTGCCCCGATTGCTCTGGTAATAATGTTTTTATCCGGATGATTCACTGCATCTTCCCTGTCAAGACTGCCGATTCTTATTAATTCCTCTACAAGGGAATGGTCCTGAGTTATCTGAACAATTCTTTGGTTGATAACATAAAGCCTGCTGTCTCCCACGTTGGCAACGCATAGCTCATTTCCCTTACAGGTACACGCCACAACCGTGGTTCCCATTCCTCCCATGTTGGCATCTTCTTCTGCTTTTCGGATGACCAGAGTATTGGCACATTGAATGGCTTTTTTTAAAATACTGACCGGATTGTCGTCTCGGGACTTTACCACCTCTTCCACAATGGTTTCCACCGTATACTTGGATGCAAAGTCTCCGGCCTTATGACCACCCATACCATCAGCCACAATAAAAAGATTCGGAAGATTTCCCAGAGGAATTTCTGAAGTAAATACAAAATCTTGATTCAATTGTCTTCTTTTTCCTATATCCGTTAGGGAAAACGACCTCATCTGCGATGTATCCTCCAAACGCATTATTATCCGTATACATTCTAGCACATGCACTAAAAAAGAACAAGTTGCAAATTAACCTGTTCTTTTCCCCTTAAACCTCCATATGCTGCTTTCTTAACTGTCCGCAGGATGCATTGATATCCGAGCCCAGTGTTCTGCGAACCGTAGCATTTATGTGGTTTTTCTCTAATTTGTTTTTAAACTTCAGAACCTTATCCTGAGCCGTAGACACATAATCTCGTTCTTTTATGGGATTTACGGGAATCAGGTTTACATGGCAGTTTTTACCGCCGATCAAAGAAATCAGCTGTCCTGCCTCTTCCTCATTATCGTTTACACCTGCTACAAGGGCATATTCAAAACTGATGCGGCGTCCTGTTTTATTGAAGTAATACTCGCAGGCATCCATCACTTCTGCCAGAGTATATCTTTTGGCAATGGGCATAAGCTCCTTTCGCTTCTCATCCGTGGGAGCATGTAACGACAATGCCAGGGTAATGCTTAAATCTTCCTCTGCCAGTCTTCGGATTTCCGGCACAAGACCGCAGGTAGAAACCGTCACGTTACGCTGGCTGATATTCAGCCCTTCCTCATTGGTAAGCATACGGATGAATTTCACAAGATTTTCATAGTTGTCCAAGGGCTCTCCGGTTCCCATAACCACTACATTGGATACTCTCTCTCCGTTATCCCTTGCCATGGCATAAATCTGCTCTAGCATTTCGGAAGGGGTAAGATTACGTTCCCAGCCGTCCAATGTTGACGCACAGAACCTGCAACCCATTTTACAGCCTACCTGGGAAGAGATGCATACGGAATTTCCGTGATGATATTTCATCCAGACACTTTCCACGAAATGTCCGTCTCTTAAACGGAACAAATATTTCCTGGTACCGTCTAATTTGGAAGTAAGCACTGTAACCGGTTCCAAATCCGCATAATAATATTCCTCTTTGCACTTTTCCCGCAAAGATGCAGGAAGATTGGTCATTTCATCAAAACCTGTCGCCAGTTTTTTATGCATCCATTCATACATCTGCTTTGCCCGGAAGCCCTTTTCGCCTTTGGCTTCCAGTTCTTTTTTCAGTTCTTCGGGTGTAAAAGATTTGATATCCTTCCCGTTCTCTGCCATTTTATCTTTCTCCGTTTCAAAACTTACCTGTTTTTCTCAAAAACCGCTATAAAAAAACCGTCGCAGGAAAGCTTTCCTCTATACAACTGAAGCATTCCGTCGTGACAGTATTCTTCCAGCCCTTTCGGCAGATATTCTCCTATGTCTGCACGGGTAAAAGGAAGATTTTCCTCAATCCACTTCCCGTTTTCGTCGTTTTCCTTCCTGTTAATGGTACAGGTGCTGAAAACCATTCTTCCGCCGGGTTTTACATATCTGCTTACATTAGTAAGAATCTGTTGCTGAAGTTTTACAAGTTCTTCTGTCTGCTCTTTACTTAGGTTATATCTGATATCCTGCTTCCGCCCCATCACTCCCATTCCGGAGCAGGGCACATCTGCAAGCAGGACGTCTGCTGTATTTTCCAATTCCTCATAAAAGACAGTGGCGTCTTTTACATCACAAAATACGTTTTCGTATCCCATGCGGGCAATATTTTCCCGGATACGCTCCACTTTGTGTTCCGTCAAGTCAAAAGAATCTACCCTTCCGCTTCCCTGCAGTTTTTCTGCGGCATGAAGGGTTTTTCCTCCCGGAGCGGCACATACGTCAATAATATGGTCCCCCGCTTTGATTCCGGCACACTCACACACCAACATGGAACTTAAATCCTGTACCGTAAAAAGACCTTCCTCAAAACCTGCCAGACTGCTGATTCTGTCAGTTCCTTTTACTTCGCAGGCGTAAGGTAAAAGTGTGGATTCCGTAACGGTAACTCCGGCATTTCTCCACTTCTCTTTTAAGGCTTCCTTCTCTCCCTCGGAAAGGCTTTCTTTTATCCGCAAAAAGACCTTCGTCTCCGCCATAAGACCTGAAAGCATTTCCTCTGCCCGGGCAGCTCCGTACTGTGCAATCCATTGCTCTACAATCCAGCTTGGCATGGAATAGTACACGGACAAATATCCGGTAAAATCCTCTTCTTTATCCGGATAAGGGATATGTTCCTTTTCTGCGCACACCTTACGTAAAACCGCATTGATAAAACCGGAAAGATTGGCAAGTCCTTTTTTCTTTGCCAGGGATACTGCCGCATTACATGCCGTGGTATCATACACCTGGTCCATAAAAAGAATCTGGTAAACTCCGGTTTCAAGAATCGCCAGCACCACCGGCTTCATCTTTTTAACAGGTGTTTTGGAATACAAATCAATAATGTAATCCAGCTGGATTTTACGTTCCAGACATCCCATGGATAATTTCTTGATAAAAGCTTTTTTATTTCCTTCCAGATAATTATATTTATCCAGAACTTCTTTTAGAATGGTGTTGCCGAACTCCTGCCTTCTGGTTGTTTCCACCAGAATTTCCGCACACAGTCTCCGCAACAGAATTTCATCAGTCTGATTTGCCACTTGCATGCCTCCGCTTACTTACATTCAAAGCTCATGCCGGGAGTAACCTGATATCCCAAAAGGAAATCTTTTACCGGCATTCGTTTCTTGCCTTCCAGCTGTAATTCCTTAATAAGAATCGTTCCGGCACCGGTTGCAACCTCCAGTGCATCTTTTTTAACATCTACAATTTCTCCGGGTTTTCCGGTGGTTGCTTTACTACCGGGTAAAACCTTAAAAATCTTTACATTTTTATTATCAAGCCGGCTGTAAGTACCGGGCCAGGGATACAAACCTCTCACATAATGGTCAATGGTATCCCCGTCAGCATTCCAGTCAATGCAACCGAGTTCTTTGGTAAGCATGGGCGCATAACAGGATTCCTCATCCTTCTGGGGAACGGGTACAATGCTTCCGGCCTCAATCTTCTCCAATGCCTGCACAATCAGCTTGGCACCCAGCGCACTTAACGCATCATGAATGCTTTCTCCGGTATCGGTTCCCGTAATGGAAATACTGTCGGAAAGCAACATATCTCCGGTATCAAGACCCTTATCCATCTGCATAATGGTAACACCGGTTTCTTTTTCTTTGTTTAAGATAACCCACTGTATGGGAGCCGCTCCTCTGTATTTGGGTAAAAGAGAGGCATGAATATTCACACAGCCATACTTGGGAATATCCAGAATTTCCTGAGATAAAATCTGACCGAAGGCTGCCACTACATAAATATCCGCTTCGTATTCTTTTAACTGTGCGATAGCTTCCGGGGTTTTAATTTTTACAGGCTGAAAAACAGGAATATTATGCTTTAAGGCACACTGTTTTACGGGGGGAGCCTGTAATTCCTTCCCTCTTCCCTTCGGCTTGTCCGGCTGGGTTACAACCAGAACAACCTCATGCCCTGCTTCTATGATATTTTCCAATGCTCCCACGGCAAAATCCGGGGTTCCCATATAAACAACTTTCATCCTAAAAGCTCCTTTCCCACAAAGGCTGCAGCCTTCTATTTATATCCCATCATCAAGTCCCTAAAACAGACTACTCCTCTTCGGGAGGCTCGTTGTCAAGCAAATCTCCTTCAACAAGATCCACATACAATTTGCCTTCCAAGTGGTCCAATTCATGGCAGATTGCTCTTGCCAGAAGCTCCGTTCCCTCAATTTCGTAGGGCTTTAATTCTTCATCATAGGCAATTGCTTTTACATAATTGGGTCTGGTAACCTGACCGCATTTACCGGGAACGGAAAGACATCCTTCCATACCGGTCTGCTCACCGGAGGTTTCAATGATTTTAGGATTAATCATGACGATAGGATCATCTCCCGTCACATCAATAACCACGATTCTTTTACGTACACCGACCTGGGGAGCCGCAAGTCCCACACCACCTGTGGAATACATGGTCTCCAACATGTCTTCAATTAACTCAATGGTTCGGGGAGTCACTTCCGTCACTTCCTTGCAAACCTGATTCAATACATCTTCACCAATTTCTCTGATTTTACGTAATGCCATTTTTTTATCCTCTTCTTTCTTATAAAACAATGGGATATCCCAACATTCCGGTTCCCCATGGCTTATCTAAAACATATGCATGGGATTGAAATCAAACTGCACATTTTCCCTTCTCAACTGTAAGGTATTAAGGTATCGTTCCATTTCATTTTTAACCTGAATCAGCGTTTCATAATCTTTATGTTTGTAATAAATTACCTGCCGGTATAAATCTTTCTTTTTACCCAATGCCGCCTTCGCCGGTCCGATACGTACAGGGGGATCCTGCAAAGCCATACTCTCTGCCTGCAGTGCAAGTTTTGCGGCAAGTGCTTCAATTCCCTTCTCATCGGGGCCGGTCAGCTGTACCGCCAGTAATTCTGCTGCCGGGGGATACAGAAGCATTTCCCTGTAAAGCATCTCTTCCTCATAAAAAGCTTTATAATCCTGGGTGGCAGATGCAGTAATTGCATAATGTTCCGGCTGATAGGTCTGAAAAACAACCTCTCCCTGAATTTCTCCTCTTCCTGCCCTGCCTGCTGCCTGGGTTAACAATTGAAAGGTTCTTTCGCCGGAGCGATAATCATTTCCGTTTAATGAAAGGTCCGCAGCAAGAATTCCCATTAAGGTTACCCCTGAAAAATCATGCCCTTTTACAATCATCTGGGTTCCCAAAAGAATATCCGCCTCACGATTGGAAAACCGTGAAAGAATCTTTTCGTAATCATCCTTGTTTTTGGTGGTGTCCGCATCCATACGAAGCACAACCGCAGTCGGAAACTGTTTCAGAATCAATTCCTCAATCTGCTGGGTTCCCGCCTTAAAGCCTGCAATGTAAGGTGATGAACATGCAGGACATTTTGTCACTTTCCTCTGTTCAAACCCACAGTAATGACAATACAGTTTTCCGTCTCTGTGTTCAGAAAGGGACACATCGCAGTGAGGACATTTTATGACTTCCCCGCAACTTCTGCAGGAAATAAAACCCGCATACCCCCTTCTGTTTAAAAAGAGCATAGTCTGCTCTCCTTTTTCCAGACGGTCCTCTATTTTATTCTGTAAAAGACGGCTGAAAATACTTTTATTTCCTTCCTCAAATTCCTTGCGCATATCGGTAATATGCACCGTAGGAAGGGTATTTGCCGTCGCTCTGCTTTCTAACTCAAAAAGAGTGTATTCTCCTCTTTTGGCTCTGGTATAGGATTCCAAAGACGGAGTCGCCGACCCTAAAATCACTTGGGCGCCATTCTTTTTTGCCAGATAAATAGCTACTTCCCTGGCATGGTACTTCGGCGAAGTTTCACTTTTATAAGTAGACTCATGCTCTTCGTCAATCACAATCAGCCCCGTATTGGGAAAAGGGGTAAAAAGAGCGGAACGTGGGCCGATCATTACCGTAACCTCGCCTTTTTTAGCCCGTTCAAACTGGTCAAAACGTTCTCCTTCCGAAAGCCGGGAATGAATCACGGAAACCTGATCGCCAAACCTCTGATAAAACCGGGATACGGTCTGGTAAGTAAGGGAAATCTCCGGAATCAGCATAATTGCCTGTTTCCCGGACTCTACGCATTTGGAAATCAGCTCCATATAAACTTCCGTTTTCCCGCTTCCCGTCACACCATGGATCAGATAGGTTCCGTATTTTTTCTGCTTCCGGTCTTCTTCTATGGAATCCACTATTTTTTGCTGGTCAGGATTTAAACTCACACACTTCCTGCTTTCATCCCTGAAGCGGATGGGATTTCTGTATTCCGTGGTAACAACCACCTTACAATATCCTTGTTTCTCCAAAGACTGAACCGTCTGGGGAGAAACATTTAATTTCCCGGTTACAAGTGGATAGGCAATTTCCGGACTTTCGCACAAAGCATCTAACAATCTTGCCTGCGCCCTTCTGTGTTTACTTGCCGCATTGAATGCTGCAAGCTGTAATTCCTTCTCATCCTTCAGGGCATGCACCGTTTTATGCTCTACCGCTTTGGTTACCTTTTTAACAGGTAAAACGGTTTTTAAAGCCGCAATCATTGTGGAGCCGAAGGTTTCTTTCATATATGCCGCAAGGGCAATCAGATTATCCTCTGCGGTAATACTTTTATCACATACCTCGGAAATCTCCTTTATCCGGCTTTCTTCCCACTCCGGCGGATTGCCGATTGCCAGAACATATCCGGTCCGGCTTGTATTGCCTCTGCCGAAGGGCACTGTTACCTTACACCCTACGGTTACTTTATCCAGCAAATGTTCCGGAATACGATACTGAAAAGGACGGTCCACTTTTTCATGGGATATGTCTATTATCACATCTGCGTAGACTGCCTGCATGCTTCTTCCTCCAGAATTTCCCGAATCAGGACACGTTCATCCATGGGATACTTCACACCGCAAATTTCCTGATAATCCTCATGTCCCTTTCCGGCAAGTACAATAATATCTCCCTCTTTGGCATTACGGATTGCATAGGCAATTGCTTCCTTACGGTCTGCAATTTTAATAAAGCGTCCTTCTGTTTTGCGAATACCTGTTTCAATATCTTCCATAATGGCAAGAGGTTCTTCATTTCTGGGATTGTCAGAGGTAATAATCGTAAAATCAGCCAGTTTTCCGCTGACTTCACCCATTTCAAACCGTCTTTGTCGGGAACGGTTTCCGCCGCACCCGAAAAGGCAAACCAGACGCTTGGGATTGTATTCTTTTAAAGTCTGTAAAAGACTGTTAAGTGCCATGGCATTATGGGCATAATCAATCATAAGGGAGAATTGGTCAGAAATGGGAATCATCTCAATTCTTCCTTTCACGTGTGCTGCCCGAAGCGCCTGTTTGATTCTGTCGTTCTCAACATTAAAATGCCTGCAAATTGCAATTGCGGTAAGAGCATTGTATACACTGAATCTGCCGGGACTGGGAAGCTTTACTTCAAAGTTCAAACTGCCTTCCAGCATAAAAGCTACGCCAAGTTCACCCTTTTCCCGATACAGTTCCACATCCTTTGCAATCAAATCAAGACCGGGTGTAAAACCATAGGTTTCCACCTGACAGGTATGCTTCTTCAAAATCTCCTCCAGATGAGGGTCGTCACCGTTTAAAATACCGGTTTTACACTGGGAAAACAGCAATGCCTTACAGGATAAATAATCTTCAAAATCCTTGTGTTCGTTGGGACCGATGTGATCCGATTCAAGATTGGTAAAAATACCGAAATCAAAGACAAACCCTTGGGTTCTATGCATCATAAGCCCCTGGGAGGAAACTTCCATAACCACTGCATCGCAGCCCGCTTCTGCCATACGCGCAAAGTATTCCTGTAGAAGATAGGATTCCGGTGTAGTGTTTGCGGCAGGAATATGTTCATCTCCGATAATGATTTCTATGGTTCCGATTAAGCCTACTTTTAATCCTGCCTGCTCCAGAATGGACTTAACCATATAAGTTGTAGTGGTTTTTCCTTTGGTTCCCGTAATACCGATTGTTTTCAGTTTTTCAGCGGGATGGCCGAAATAAGCAGCAGAAATAAAGGCCATGGCATAACGGGTATCTTCCACACGAATGACAACAATGTCCGTATTTCCTTTTAAATCCACATCTTTGGAAACAACAATACAAGCCGCACCATCGTTTGCAACCCTGTCTGCAACCGTGTGACCGTCAAAATTAGCCCCTTCAATACAGATAAAAAGGCATCCGTCCGTTACCTTTCTGGAATCGTAACATACACCCGTAACTTCTCTGTCCGGATTTCCCTGTATACACGTATATGAAAGCTTCTTTACCAAATCTGCAATCCGCATATTCCGCAACCTCCCAATTTGATGTCAGTATAACATATTTTAATGCCTTTTACCACAGTGTGTGCCTGTTTGCACCCTTACTTTTACTTATAATGAAGCATCCGGAACTGCATTCTGGTAATGCCGTTATAGGTATTAAATTCCGGCACATAGGCAATTGCAAGAGGAACCTCTTTTCCTCTGTATAATTCTTTGCTGCAACCCTGCCCGTATTTTTCATCCAGATAAGCATGGAACCTGTCCAAATCCCCAAAATACTTCAGTTCAAACTTACGTCCCACACCATCCTTTACATAAAAAACCGCTGCTTTTCTTTTTGCTCCCATAATGGTGCCGCCGTATAAAACCATATCCTTCCGTGCAAAAACCGGTTTCGGATTTCCATCACCGAAAGGTTCCAAAACTTCCATTTGCCTGATTAAATCCGGAGTCACGTAGGCAAACGGCATATCTGCGTCAATTTTTATGATGGGAGTCAAATCTTTCTCCGTAAGCCCGGACTCTTCATTTACCTGCCTGCGGAACAATTCCAGATTCTCTTTGGGCATGGAAATTCCCGCTGCCATTTTATGACCGCCGAACTTGGTAAAATAAGCGCTGCACCTGCTAATTCCTTCATACATATCATATGCTTCCACGGAGCGTCCGGAACCCTTGATTCCCTCTTCACCATTGGTAAAAACAAAAATCGGTTTGTGGTATTTTTCTTTCAAACGGCTTGCCACAATTCCCGCTATACTTTCATGACAATCCGGCAAATAAACAATGATGATGTTATCTTCTTTTATATCGCTACTTTCTACGATACGCACCGCTTCTTCCGTGCCCTGCTCCGTTAACTGCTTCCGGATTTCATTCATCTTTTTTAACTCCGAAGCAATTGCCTTTACACGGGTTACATCATCCGATAAAAGCAATTCCAGTGCCCGTTCCGCTGTATCCAGTCTGCCGGATGCATTGATGCACGGGCCTAAAACGAACCCGATATGATAGGTCTGTATTTTTTTACCTGCTAATTCACTCTGATGAATCAGTTCGCGGATTCCCACATTTCGGCTGTTCTCCATAAGAGAGAGACCGTACTTGACCAAAACCCTGTTCTCCCTGCACAAAGGCATAACATCCCCAACCGTGGCAAAAGATGCCAGCTCAGCCAGTTCTTCCCTTAATGCAATATCGGAAGCATCTTTTTTATGAAATCCCAAAAGTCTGCTGATAAGCTTATAAGCTACATATGCCCCGCAGATTTCCTGATAGGGAATATGATTCCCGCTACGCTTCGGATTAATCACGGCATCTGCAGAGGGCAGAATTTCTTTGCCTGTTTCACTGTCCTTCATCACCTCGTGGTGGTCTGTCACAATTACTGTCATACCGTAGGATTTCGCAAGTGTAACAGCATCCAAAGCACTGATTCCGTTATCACATGTTACGATTACTTCAATACCGTCTTCTTTTGCCTGCTCTATCAGGCTCCGGTTCAAACCATATCCGTCTTTCATCCTGTGGGGAATCCGGTAATCTGCCTGAATTCCAAATGCTTTAAAACCTTTTATGAGAATAGCCGTAGAACAGGCTCCGTCCACATCATAGTCTCCGATAACACGAAGTTTTCTGCCGTTTTTTCTAGCCTGTAAAAGCAGTTCACAGGCCTTATCCAGATCCAGAAATCCTTCCGTCATATCTATTATTTCAGGATTACCATATAAAAAAGATTCCACATCTTCAGGCGTTTCAATTCCCCTGTTTCTCATAATCCGTAAGATAACCGGGTCCAGACCATATTTTTCCGATAAGGTTTTATAATCAGCCGCAATGCATTTTAAAACCCATTCTCCCATTTTTGCCTCCGTAAAAAAACTCCCGTAAGCAAAAAAGCCCTTACGGACTTTTTTACTTTTATCTGAATCATTCTATTCTTCGTCTTCATCCTCAACCCGTACAGGGAAACGTTTTCTGAGGAAATACCACAGGCTTCCTGCAAGACATACTGAGGAATATGCACCACACACAATACCTACCATAAGAGGAAGGGCAAATTCCTTAATTGAAGTAACACCTAAAACGTAGAGACACGCCACCATAAAGAAGGTTGTCGCAGAAGTAAACAGGCTTCGTGACATCGTCTGGGTAACACTCTTGTTTACCACATCCTTTAAATCCACTTCCTGAGGACCTGCATTCTTCTGACGCTTCTTTAAGCGGTTTTCTTTTACCTGTTCTTTTGCTTCCTTCATATTCTCTCTGATACGGTCAAAGATTACGATGGTCGCATTGATAGAGTAACCTACAATCGTTAACATACATGCAATAAAAGTACTTCCCACACTTACCTGTGCAATCGCATAGAAGGTAAGAACCACAAGTACGTCATGTACAAGAGCAAGTACTGAGGAAACACCGAATCTGAAGTCACTAAAGCGGAACCAGATATAAATCAGCATACATACTACTGCAATGGAAACCGCAATAATGGAAGACTTACGCATTTCTCCGGATACGGTTGCACCAATGGTTTCATTCTGAAGTGTTCCTTCATTGGCACCGTGCTCATCCACCAGATATGCTCTCAATTCTTCACGTTCTTCTTCGTCAAGAATTCTCGTCTTAATAATAATTTCCTTGGTGCCTTCTACCTTCTGTACCTGAACGTTACCGTCACCGGTAATCTTCTCGATGCCGCCAACAATTACTTCATCAATTTCTTCAATCGTCATATCGGAAGCAAGTTCCACGCTTGTGGAAGTACCGCCAAGGAATTCAAGGCTGTAGTTTAAGATATTTCCCGTTCTTACCTGATTTACAATCAGGAATACAACACCAACAAGAATAATTGCTGCGGAACCGATCCAGCAGAATTTTCCTTTTCCCAAAATATCCAAAGGCTTCTTTTCTTTTACACTGCCGATTAATTTAATATTATCCAATCCCATGGCAAGGAATCCGTTTAACAGAATTCTTGTAATTACCATTGCCGTAAACATGGATAAAATAATACCGATTGCCAAAGTCCATGCAAATCCCTTTACCGTACCGGAACCTGCAAAAATCAATACAACGGATGCAATCAAAGTAGTAATGTTACCGTCTAAAATAGCAGACATTGACTTTTTAAAACCGATATCAACTGCACTCTGCACGGTTTTACCCGTAGCAAGTTCTTCTCGGATACGTGCGAAAATAATTACGTTTGCATCCACTGCCATACCGATTGACAGGATAATACCTGCAATACCGGGGAGGGTTAAGGTAATATCAAAAACAGACAATGTAATAACGCAAAGTGCGACATACAACGCAAGTGCCAGTACACTGGAAAAACCGGGCAAACGATAAATCGCTATCATGAAAACAGCAATAAGAGAAATACCGATTGCAGCAGCATAAAGACAGCTTGTAATTGCTGCAGAACCTAACTGCGCACCTACTACCTGTGAACGGAGTTCTTCTAATTCCAGCTTCAATGCACCGTTACGGATATTGGAAGCCAAACGCTCCGCTTCTTCATAATCAGCCATACCGGAAATCACTGCATTACCGTCATTAATTACTGCACTTACTTTAGGAACACTGATAAACTTATCATCATAATAAATTGCTATTGTTTCCCCTTTTGCAAGCGCTCTCTGGGTTGCAGTCGCAAAAATTTTAGCTCCGTTTTCCGTAAGATTTAATTCAACAACATACTGTCTGTTCCCTACCTGGTCCTGCTGCTGACCCGCACGTGCCTGTGCCACATCATTACCGGTAAGCAGAAGTGAACCATCCGCCTTTAACTCTTCCAAGGTTTTATTCAGCTTATACTGGGGAACAATCTGCGCAGCATTTGAAATATCATAAGAGATAGCCTTTCCATTTTCATCTAAGGCCACATCTCCGGTTTCTGCATCATATAAAACAGCAATTTTATCGGAAATCTGTACAAAACTTACATTATATTCATCTCTGTAAACAACCGCCCCTTCATTTGTATATAAGGGTTCGTAGTTCTGATTACCCGCATCGTCAGTCTGTGCAATCAATGAGAGGCTACCGGGTTTGCCAAGTTCTGCAAGAATTTCGGCAGCATTGGAAACACCCGGAATTTCAATATTAATACGACGGTCTCCTTCCGGATACACCTGCGCCTCTGTACTGTAAGTCCATACCTTCTGCTCAAGCTTATAAATGGTATCATTTAACTCTTCCGCTGTGGGAGCTTCTTCACCAACTACTTCATAGGTGATACTTACACCACCGGCCAAGTCAAGACCCTGCTTAATATCAAGAGCGGAGCCACTTTTTTCTTCTCCCATACCGCAAATGGCAACATAACCAAGTGCGATGGTTGCGAGAATCACTGCAAAAAAACTAATAATTCTGACTGGTTTGTTCATTTCTTTAACCTCTTTCTTCTTCAAGTTCCGCCACTTTCATCATGATCGCACACTCAATACGTTTCCGCTGTAAATCACACCCGATATCATAGGCATCATTAATAGAACCGTGAAAATGGTAGGAGTTTGCAGCACATCCGCCACTGCAATAAAATTTTGCAAAACAATTTTTACATTTTTCTTTAGAATATACGTTGCAATCGGAAAAAGTCTTCCGGATGTCATTACGTGTAATTCCATCATCCACGTTACCCATTAAGAATTCTTCCTCTCCGACAAACTGATGACAAGGATAAAAATCACCCCAGGGAGTAACTGCAAGATATTCACAGCCGGACCCACAACCCGATAAACGCTTTGCAACGCAGGGGCCACCCGACAAATCAATCATAAAATGGAAGAAATTAAAAGGTTTTCCTTCTTTTTTACGCTTCAGCATCTCTACTGCAAGTCTGTCATAATTCTCGCATAAAACAGGGATATCTTCTTCCCTTAATGCATAACTCTCCGTCTCCGGTGCCACAACAGGCTCCACAGAAATCTGTTCAAATCCCAAATCTGCCAGATGCAGAACGTCTTCACAGAAATCCGTATTAAAATGTGTGTAAGTCCCGCGCACATAATAATTCATCTGATTACGGCTTTCCGCAGCTTTTATGAACTTAGGCACAATCTTGTCATAGGAACCGCTTCCGCCTCTGGTGGGACGCATAAAATCGTGAATTTCTTTTCTTCCGTCGATACTTAAAACAAGATTCCCCATTTCCTTATTGGCAAATTCCAGAATGTCATCATCCAGAAGCATACCGTTTGTGGTAAGTGTAAAACGGAACTTCTTATTGTTCGCTTCTTCCAGACTTCTACCGTATTCTACCAGCTGTTTTACCACATCCCAGTTCATCAAAGGCTCACCGCCAAAGAAATCCACTTCAAGATTCTTTCGGCTGCCGGATTCCTTCACAAGGAAATCCAGGGCTTTTTTACCCACTTCAAAACTCATGAGTGCACGGCGTCCGTGATATTCGCCTTCTTCCGCAAAACAGTATTTACAACCCAGATTACAGTCATGTGCAATGTGAAGACACAATGCTTTTACCACCGGCTGTCTGTCCTTAAACTGGTCGATAAAAGGCTCATAAATATCCTCTGCAAAAAGCATGTCCGCCTGAATCAGCTGAATAATCTCTTCCACAGCTTCGGAAAGCTCCTCTTCACTTGCGGGATGGGTATTTCCCGCCTCATCTTCCGCATACAAATCTGCTTTTTCTTTCCTGATAAATTCCAGCATATAATCGGAATTTATCCGGTTTTCTTTTGTTTCTTTTTCAAATAAAGGCAGGATGTCATATACAAGTACATCCACCGCGTGAACACTTCCGCTGTTCACATCAAGAACGATATTATAACCGTTATTTTTATACTGATGTATCACTTAAAAATCTCCTTCACAAACAAAGAGCAGCGTGATGAAACGCTGCTCCTTAATATCAGAATTATTATTTCGCCTGTTCACAGCTCTGGTTTCCTACAGTACAGGATGTCTTACATGCAGACTGGCAAGATGTCTGGCACTCGCCACAGCCGCCTTTCTTTAAAGACTTCTTATAATCTCTGGTATTTAAAGTTTTAATATGCTTCATATGAAACCAACCTCCTTGGCAAATTAACTAGAAACAAGTATAGCATACTTTTCTTATTTGTAAAACCCTTTTTTTAAGTTTTTTTGTTTTCTCCCGGCAACCGGCATTTTACAACCTGTTCTCCCATGATTTTCGCCATTTTTATTCAATCATCTTTTTCTATAAGAAGAAAGGATTCCTCCCAATGCGCCGCTTCCCGTACAAATTGCCAGAGTTGTAAAGAAATTTCCGGAAAAATCCTTTAGTGTATGATTGATGAGCAAACTCATAATCAGGAGAATCATAAAATATCCTGCCCCGGTAATCAGTCCGGCAAGATACCGTTTTCCCATAACACCTTCCCCCGCAATCACTCCCGCTGCCAGATTGGCAATAAAATATGTAATCAATACACCCGTGTGTAAAATCAATTCGGAAACGGAAAATTTATACAAAAGAAATGCCAATATCAAAAGACACAGAATACTGATTCCCCACGCAACCGCTTCCGCCACAGCAAAACAAACCCATTCATTCCGCATCGCCTTTGCCATCTTTTTTTTCACACTTTTATTTCCGATTTTTAAATTTTTAGCATCCATATCTGACACATCCTTTCTTTCACATGATTCTGAATTCATAAAACAAACACCCTTGAAAAAAGATATGCCATGCCATTCCAAATTATGTAAAAATCAAGTAAATGTTCTTGTCCGCCTCGTCCATCCCCTTGACATTTCCCCATAAATTCTGTATATTTCATCATATCGGTTTATAAAAGCCGAAATATTTTATTTTAAAAAAGGAGAAAAATTTTGGACCCATCTAGTGTCATATTAACCTCGGAGAGTTTTAATTTCCCTCCGTCTACCATCCCTCTTATTGCAGTACTAATCGTTCTGATTATACTGTCTGCGTTCTTTTCCTCTGCGGAAACCGCTTTTTCAACAGCTAACCGCATACGTCTTCGCACGTTGTCTGAGGAAGGAAACAAATCTGCAACTACAGCCCTTAAAATCTTAGACAATTATAGTAAAATGCTGAGTGCAATTCTGATTGGTAACAACATTGTTAACCTTTCCGCTTCCGCACTTGCAACAACAATAGCCATCAATGTAAGTCCGCCCTCACTTGCAAGTATTGCAACCGGTCTTGCCACAGGTATCCTTACCGTTCTTGTACTTCTCGGCGGTGAAATCGTACCTAAAACCTGGGCAAATCTTTATGCGGATAAAATTGTTCTGGTTTATGCCGGAATTGTTCGTTTTTTAATGTTAATTTTTACACCCATTATTTTTATCATTGATAAAATTGCTTTTGTTATTCTGATGATTTTCCGTATCGACCCGAAAAAGAAAAATTCAGTCATGACGGAAAATGAATTGCGTGTTTATGTAGATGCAAGCCATGAGGATGGTGTAATCGAAGAAGAAGAAAAAGAAATGATTTACAACGTTTTCGACTTTGGCGATTCTTTGGCAAAAGATATTATGATTCCACGTATCGACATGGTTTCCGTGGAAGATACCGCTACTTATGAAGAAGTAAAAGAAATTTTTAAAGAGAACATGTATACCCGTATTCCTGTTTATCATGATTCTACCGATAACATTAAGGGTATCATTAATATAAAAGATTTTCTTTTTGTTACAGACCCTAAAAACTTCAAAATCGAAGATATTATTCGTGACGTATACTATACTTATGAATACAAGAAAACCTCAGACCTTATGATGGAAATGAGAAAATCATCCTCCAATATGGCAATGGTTTTAAACGAATACGGCTCCACGGAAGGTATGATTACCTTAGAAGACCTTCTGGAAGAAATCGTAGGTGAAATCAGAGATGAATACGACGAAGATGAAGAAGAACTGATTCAGGCGCTGGAAGATAATACATATCTTCTTCCCGGCGGTATGAAATTAGATGATATCAACGACTCTCTTGATACCAATTTTGAAAGTGAGGATTATGACTCCATCGGTGGTCTGGTTATCGAAAAACTTGATAAACTTCCTGACGAAGAAGAATCCGTAACTCTGGATAACGGTGCCGTTATTACCGTACAAAAAGTAAATCAGAACCGAATCGAACAGGTTATCCTCAAACTTCCTCCCAAGGAAGATACGGAAGAAACCACTGAGACAGACGAAGAATAAAACAGTACGCTTCGCGAGCTCAACAGGGTCACGACCCATAACATAAAACGCCCGTTTTACTATCAAAACGGGCGTTATTTTATGCTTCCATGTTATTCATTTTTTTCTTTTCTTTAAAAACAATCACTGCGGCAACGCAGGAAAGAACAGCCAATCCGGCACAAAAAAGTGATGCTATCACAAAAAGTGCTGCTATCACCCAAAAAATAAATTCCCACTCTGCTCCGTAAATAATATAGATACCTACCAGAGCAAGCACAAGTGTTGTAATTGCTGCAAATGCCATGGATATACATCCAAGTACCATCGCAGTGCCATAGCTTTTACGGATTAAAAAGAACAAGCCCACAACATAAAGAACAAGTTGAATAATCCAGCCTACGAGAACCGGAGATAATAACAAGCCTGCTCCCAATATGATAAAAATCAGCCAGCCTCCTCCGTTTACATCCTTAAGTGCTTCAATAAAAACCCAAATTGCTCCGATAATTGCCGAAATCAGAAGCAATACCGTCATCAGATTGGGCAAAGCCATTAATCCGTAAGAAACATTACATAATATTTTGTTTTTCTTCTCCATTTAATAATTTACATATCCTTCCTGTCGTTTATAATTCATCAACCAGGCGGGGAAGAATTTCATCGGTTCTGCCATATAAAACATAATCAGCATAGCGATCTGAAAAATGAGGCTTATCATTAATCAATACCAATCTGGAACCTTTATAGTGACCGGTTACATACTGAACCTTTTCACCATACAGATTTGTGCCGAGCACAATAACCATATCAGCATCTGCACAGGCCTGTGCTGCGGC
The DNA here is from genome assembly GCA_017473905.1 of Lachnospiraceae bacterium. GTDB lineage: Bacteria > Bacillota > Clostridia > Lachnospirales > Lachnospiraceae > UBA3766. The sequence goes on from JAFUJA010000005.1 coordinate 22,939, forward strand.
AGTATAAAGGTCATTTCGAACTCTTTCACCAAACAGGCGGATTCCGGGCCGGATGGCAACCTTACACTTATTGCACACAGGCACCCCCACAGAATCTCTCACATATTCAGGTGAAAAATTATTTCTGCATTCGGGACAATAATGAGAATGAATATTTCCCTGGATTTCCACTACGTTGTGAAGACCCACTCCATATTCCAAACCATAGATATTCATACTGACGGTCATTTTTAATTTTCCTACATCCTGAAGCTTCTTTAAAGCATAAAACGCCGGTCCGGGTGTAGGTATCTGTGTCAGTGTTTCTTTTTTATAAAAATCGTAGAACTTCTCCTTCTTCGTAGCAAACACACCTGCGGAAAGAAGTTCTTCCGGACTGGCATTATATTCCTTTTCAATCCGGTACAAATTATCCCGGTCCCAAATATCGATTCCACCGGCCTCAACAACGGTACGGAGCCCCGTAACGCAAACGATATTTTGAGATTCCCGTAAATATCTTTTTACATTTTCCAAAACCGCATCCTTTTCATTTCTCATAAGAATTCCCCCCCGGTAAGCTGACAAAATCTTCCTTCGGTTACTTTTATTCTATAAGCAGTAAACCGAAAAGTCAAGCATTCTGCAAGGTCTCAAGAACCCCCTCCGCAATTGCTTCCGCTGTTTCCGTAAATTTCTTTTCAAACAATTCGTTGTCCCTGTCAGTATTGATAAAACCGATTTCCAGTAATACCGCAGGCATCTCTGTCCGATTCAAAACCACAAGATTTTTACGCTCATTTACACCGATATTGATCCAGCCCACTTCTTCCAGTTTTGCATTAATATTCTTTGCAAGTTCTTCGGCTCCGGTTCCCCTGCTGTAAACAAGTGACTCCACACCGCTGTACTGATTTGGATAAACACTGGAATTCCGGTGGATGGAAATAAAATAATCGCCCCCTGTAAGATTGGCTTCCTGAGCCCTCTCATAAGGCGATTCATACACATCTCCTACCCTTGTATAATACACTTCTACCCCGGCATCTTCAAGCAGTTCCCCAACTGCAAGCGTCAGCGTTAATGCATCGTCTTTTTCCCTTCGTCCGCCATACATTGCCCCCGGATTTGCCCCTCCGTGACCTGCATCCAAAATAATTTTATCCGCCATATAAAAAACTCCTTATGCATACTCATTATAAAATATGCATAAGAAGCTTCTTCGGTTCATTTCAGAATCCCGATTCCTCATTTTACACCAAACTCAAATCAAAAGAAATCTCTTCCTCCAAAGGTATACCGGTTACAACAGCTGCCTTATATGCGGAATCCGGCATTATGATTTCTTTAAAATACGCAAGAATATTCCCTTCCGGGTCTCTTACGGTTCCGTCCTCCGGCTTCCCGTAAAAAGATAAAAAGCCCTGCGAAAAACCTTTCCCGGTATACTTCATGTAAGCCTCTTTGATACACCAGAGAAGAAAAAAAGACTCTTCGGATTGATGATTACGGGCAAAATATGCCTGCTCTTCCGGATGAAATTTACAAATCATCCGCTCCGGAGATGCCGCACGCATCTGCTGGATATCCATCCCCACATTTCCCGCATCAAATACCGCCGCAACATAGTCTCCGGAATGAGACAGGCTAAAGCATAATTCAGGATAGTCGGGTAAAAAAGGTTTCCCGTTTTCTCCAATTTCAATATGAATGACAGGACGTCCCTCTTCATCCGTATTCAGTGGTTTTAAGTAATTCTCTTTTACATGATTTTCCAACCCCTGCTGCAACAAAAGTCCTGCTGCAACGCTGCGCTTCTTCTCCGGTTCATTTTTACATAATTGTGCCTTATGAAGCCGCTCCATACACAACAAGGACATCTTATGGTCTAAGATGTCCCTGTCACTATATTCTGTTATGTTTGCCAGATATGCTTTCATATCCTGCCTCCTAACAGATTTTATTCTTCTTCCTGTTTCTCGGGAAGGTCGATTTTAATAAATAATTCCGCAAGCTGCTTGGGATCCACCACATTAGGTGCTTCTGACATAAGACAGGAAGCATCTTTTACCTTGGGGAATGCCATTACGTCACGGATGGAATCCGCTTTTACCATAAGCATAATCATACGGTCAAGGCCATATGCCAGACCTGCGTGGGGAGGCACACCGTACTTAAATGCATCCAGAAGGAAACCAAACTGGCTCTGGGCCTGTTCCTTGGTAAATCCTAACATTTCAAACATCTTCTCCTGAATGTCACTCTGGTGAATACGAACACTACCACCACCTAATTCTGTTCCGTTTAATACGATATCGTATGCCTTGGCACGTACCTTGCCCGGGTCAGTTTCCAAAAGAGGAATATCTTCATCCATAGGCATGGTGAAGGGGTGATGAACCGCTACAAAACGCTTCTCTTCCTCATCCCACTCAAGAAGAGGGAATTCGGTTACCCAAAGGAAGTTGAACTGGTTTTCATCAATGATTTCCATGGTCTTGGCAAGCTCCAGACGAAGTGCGCCAAGCACATCCCAAACCACCTTATTGGAATCAGCTGCGAAGAATAAAAGGTCTCCAGCCTGTCCATCCATGGCTTTTACAAGGTTAGCAAGTTCTTCTTCCGTCATAAATTTGCTGAAGGAAGATTTATAGCTTCCGTCTTCGTTGATTGCAAGATATGCAAGGCCTTTGGCACCATATCCTTTTGCAAATTCAACAAGGGCATCGATTTTCTTTCTGGGCATGCCTGCCTGTCCCTTTGCATTTAAACCGCGTACGGAACCGCCGTTTGCAAGTGCACCGGTAAATACGGCAAATCCACAGTCTTTTACGATATCGGATACATTCTGAAGTTCCATACCGAAACGCATATCCGGCTTATCGGAACCGAATCGGTCCATTGCCTCCTGCCATGTAATGCGGGGCAGGGGAAGTGTAACATCCACACCAATAGACTCCTTAAACACCTTCTGTAAAAGTCTTTCATTTACATCTAAAACATCTTCCACATCCACGAAGGATAATTCCATGTCAATCTGAGTAAACTCAGGCTGTCTGTCGGCACGTAAATCTTCATCACGGAAGCACTTTGCCACCTGATAGTAACGGTCGTAACCGGAGCACATAAGAAGCTGCTTAAATAACTGAGGTGACTGGGGAAGCGCATAAAAATTACCGGGGTGTACACGGCTGGGAACAAGATAATCTCTTGCACCTTCCGGTGTAGACTTCATCAGAATCGGAGTTTCAATTTCCAGAAATCCTTCATCTGCAAGGAAGTTACGGATTCCGTTTACCACCTTGCTTCTCAAAATCAGATTAGACTGGATATCCGGTCTTCTCAAATCAAGATATCTGTGTTTTAAGCGGAGTTCTTCCTTTGTTTTGGAATCTGCTTCAATAGGGAAAGGAGGTGTTGCTGCCTCTGATAAAATACGCAGGCTGTTTGCGCGGATTTCAATGGTACCGGTCTTTAAATTTTCATTTGCGGCACCGCCTCTTTTTACAACCTTACCCTCAACAGCGATAACAAACTCGCTTCTTAATTTTTCTGCTTTTTCAAAATCTGCCGCAGGAATACAGTCCTCACCATCTCCCTGCTCAAAAATAATCTGTAAAAGGCCGCTTCTGTCACGTAAGTCCGTAAAAATAATACCGCCTTTGTTTCTGCTCTTCTGTACCCATCCCATTACGGTAACAATCTGACCTAAGTTTGCTTCGCTTACTTCGGTACAACGATGGGTTCTTTTTAAACCTTTCATTGATTCAGCCATCTTATTCTCCTTTGACTGCTCATTGCAGTTCTCTGTTTGTTTATTTTTTAGGCAATTTCTAAAAACTGCGCGTTCATCTTAATTCTTTAATCCTTCTTTGTAGAAGTCCTTAAACTCCGTATAACCGTCCTTCATCAGCTGTTCCTTCTGGAACTTCTTATTCTTGTTCATCTTGGCAACAAGGACAATTTTACCTTCTTCACGAAGTGCCTGTGCTTCTGCAATGATTTCACCGGTTCTTGCAGCATCCATTCCCTTCTCTAAAAGGAATGCAATCTTATTATCAGAATTGGGCACCTTAAAACCTCTGTCTAAAAGAATTGTGATAATTCTTTCAAAACCAATGGAGAAACCGCATGCAGGGGTATCGTTTCCGGTAAATTTACCAATCATCTTATCATATCTTCCGCCGCCTGCCACGCTGCAGTTTAATTCCTTCATTTCGATTTCAAAAATCGTACCGGTATAATAGCTCATACCGCGAACCAGCGTAGGATCAAACATAATCTCACAATCAGCCTTTTTTGCCGCTTCCACAGTGGCAAAAATCTCTGCAAGATTATCAGCCACGCCGTCTTCCAGGCAATCGCCAAGTTCGTCTTTTAAGAATGCAAGCTTATCTTCTGCTGCGTTCATTTTATCAAATAAGGTCATGTACTTCTCAACACATTCCGGTGCAAATTCGCATCCTAAAAGTGCTTCCTTCACGCCGTCAATGCCGATTTTATCCATTTTATCAAGCTGGATAAACACCTGGTCGTAATCAGCCTCTGCAAAACCGCTGTAAGCCGCCATTGCTTTTAAGATTCTTCTTTCATTGATGTGTACCTTGAAGTTCTCGAATCCAAGCTTACCAAGAAGGGTTGTGGTCGCAAGTACTAACTCAATTTCCGCCAAGTTGGAAGGTTCGCCAAGGATATCGATGTCGCACTGTACGAACTGGCGAAAACGTCCCTTCTGGGGTCTGTCCGCACGCCATACATTACCCATCTGCAACGCCTTAAAAGGCTGGTTTAAATTTGCAGCGTTGTTGGCATAAAATCTTGCCAAGGGCACGGTTAAATCGTAGCGCAAACCGCTGTCCACCAAATCATTTTCTTCCTTTGCGGTTTCAAGGCTTAACTTCTCGCCTCTTTTTAACACCTTAAAGATCAGCTTCTCGTTCTCACCGCCCTGCTTACTGCAAAGGTTCTCTATATGCTCCACGCAAGGGGTTTCAATGTGTGAGAACCCAAACTTTGCGTAAGTATTTTTGATTTCATCCATTACATAGTCCCTGATTTGCATCTCTTCAGGAAGCATGTCCTTCATACCGGTAACCGGTTTCTTGATTAAACTCATGTTATTTCTCCTTAAATTTCTTACCTCGCAAACACCCATAATTCACTTCGTGAAACTATGGTTTTTACACATATGCCAAATGCCGGCATTACCGGCGTGCGGCTTATTGTGTCTGCGTATAATCTACCAAATATCAATTTTACACATTTCACACGGAAATAACAAGGTTTTTATGCGTAATATTTTCAGATATTAACCGAATAATCTTTTTTATAGCCGTGTGCGCCGAAAATTTGCCAGTTTCCAACACCCAGACGTTGCAAAATTGCGTTTCTTTCTTCTTTGCACAGTTCAGGATCCGTATCCACGGAGGTCATTAAAATCGGGGCGTACTGATTATACTCTGCCTGCTCCGGTGTGAGTCCCCGCATATTGATATAAATATCACCGGTAAAGGCAATATGATGTTTATAATCAATCAGAACAATCTCTCCGGGCAAGTGTCCGCCTTTTCCTTCATAAACTTCAAAGTGTAATTCACCGAAATCAAAAAATCCAATCTGTGTCAGGGCTTCCGATAATACTTCCTGATTCTCCCATGGAACTCTTATTTTTTCAGGTTCTACAGGCGCATACGAGGTCAAAATTTTGCAAATATTGATGTAAGGCTTATGCAAAGAATTCTGTTCCCTGTAACCGCTGACTCCCTCATATTCATTTCGCATACACAGTGCAGATTTCGCGCTTGTAATCACTTCATCAAACAAGGGTAAAAGACCACAGTGATCCACATCCGCATGAGTAAGCAGAACTCTTTTTTTCATGCTGTCAAACTCCGGAAGAATTTTTCGGAGCAGGGACAACATTTCCTCCTTGTAACAGGCATATCCTGTGTCCACAAACAGCACTTCTCCGTTACTTTTTATGATAATAACATTACTGCCGCAAGGGGGTTCCACGATGGTAATATCCGTGCAATCCGTTATCTTATGATTGGTAACTCTGGGTAAAAATGCCTCTCCTTTGGATAAAGATAACAATTCTGCAAATTTACTGATGCTGTCAAAAGTACGATACGGGGATAAACCCTGTTCATCCAGAGTTTGCATCGCCAGATTCACATGAACAAGAAGCTCCTGCTTTACTTTCTCCGTAAGTCCCATCATTCCTGCAAGTCCCGATACATAATTCTGGTAAAAAATACTGTTATCATACACTTTTTCGGTACTGTTATAATCAATCACCCGTACCTTGCACAATTTCTTTGCATCCTCTAAAAATCGTGTAATCTTGTCCGGTTCATCCACGTATAACCCCATTTTAAAAAGCTGGTAATCCGTGCCGTTTTCCTGGGAACTGATATAGGATATATTAAAATTAAAATCATTGATTAAACTAAGGATTGCGGTTACACTGCCCGGAATATCTTTTAATTTAAATTCCAGCAAAACAATACTGTTTTTTTCCTTATCATTCTGCAGATAACCTATTTTTTCAAGTTCAGCATCTGCTTTCTTTAACTGCTCTGCACTGCCTTCCGCATCAATGAATAATGTATGGGAATCCACTGCCTTATTATAACTTACGCGTGTGATATTAATCCCTAACGCCGAAAAACATTTGCTTGCTTTTAAAAATGCACCGATATGGTTCGGCATAGATGTTACATAGGTCTTTTTCATTGTTTATACCTCCAAATTGGCAGAATCAAATTTCAGGATAATATAGAGCTTTCCTTTCTCATACTCTGCACGGATTGTTCCATTCATACTCTCCGTAAGATGTTTGGCAATGGAAAGTCCCAAACCTGTAGAATTGCGGCTGTTTTCCACGGTATAAAAACGGTCAAAAAGTTTCTCCGTCATAACCGGGTCCAGACCGGTCGCAGTATTGGAAAATACAATTTCTCCGTTTTCTTTTAATTCTGCCTTAAAATCCGCTTCGCTATACTTAACGGCATTGCTTATAATGTTAGAAAAAATTCTGGTCATTGCCGTAACATCCGCCCGACGAATCACCGGTTTTTCCGGCATAATGATTTCAGGTTCAATCCCCTTTTGTTTAAAAGTCCCATAAAAAGAAAGCAGCGCATCCGTTAATACGCGGCTTAAATCAACGTCGGTAAATTCTAAATCATTGGAAGAAAGCACAATCGAATACCGGAACAATTCTTCCGTAAGAACCTTCATATTTTCCACACGGTCCGCTATAATCGATAAGTACCGTTCCACATCCTCCGACTTGTCTTTCTGCTCCAGCAAATCCATATATCCGCTGATGGCGGTCAAAGGAGTGCGAAGGTCATGTGACAAATTCAGGACGGCACCTTTCAATTCGGAATCTCCCTGTCTGTAACGGATTTTCTCTTCCCGTAGTCTCTGCAATTCCCTATTTATTTCATTTGCGAGTTTACGCATATATTTATCGGAAGATGAAATATCAATCAGTGTATTGGTATCCATTTCCATCCACTCTGACACTCCCCGGGCTATTTCACCGGCAGACTTACGTAAATAATAAATTTTTATGCAAAGTAATAAGATTACAATAACTAAAATAACAATGATTACGTAAGTCAAACCGACACCTCCTTATTTTAATTCTTTTACCCTGAATATTTTTATACTAAGCAAAACGATACCCGCTATCAACACTGCAGACAATATCAGCTGAATCCATACCGACACCGGTTCCACCGGCAAAAGCCCGGTCAACAGCATCCACTGTCCCATAGGAAAACAGGTGATTAAAAATGTTACTATTTTCTTACCGATTCCCATGTTTTCGATTATTACAATGCCCATCAATGGAATCATAAGAGAAACGCGGGCAAATTCAAGTTCTAAAATCACCGCAAGGGCTTTGCTGTGCACTGCAATACTAATCAGCAAAAGCAGGGTTGTAAAGGCTGCGCTGAAGAATACTGCCGTAAAAGCTATTTTTAAAAACCTGATTCCGTCAAACTCTGTTCCTGCCGCAATAAAAGCAGAAACCGTTCCCAAAAGCCATGCCGCAAATAAAATGCCCATGGCAATATAAAGAGTGAAAAGGTAAGACAGATATACCTCTTTTCTGGTATGTCCTACGATTAACTTATTGCGAATGGTTTTATCGGAATATTCCTTTCCTACAAAAAAGCCCGTAAAAAGCGTGAGAAATGCGGGAATCATTCCCACAATAAAAGCAGTATAATCCATTGCATCCGTTCCGGGCTGATGTATCCCCATCACACCGGACCCGATACAAATATACCACACGGTAATCAAATACATAGCTGCCGTATAAATCCAAAGACTTTTACTTTTCATCAATCTGATGCAATTAGCTGATAATAATTTTTTCATTTTCTTCTCCTTTTATCGGATATCCCTGTAACGGAAAATAACTGCGCCCGTTACAAGAAATACCAAACACACACATATACAACCGACAGGAAATGAAATTTCCGTCAGGCACTCGTTCACAACCAGATCCTCATAAGACCTGATTTGATACAGATATGCCTCCGGCCAGAAATTTACCCACAACGAATTCTTGATTTCGTGGGTAATCAGCATCCCGATAATGCCATTTCCTCCAAAAGCAAGGCAGGTTGCTAAACAATTGCCAATACCGCAACCGATTGCCTTATTTTGTACAAATACCATTATGCAAAGACTTATTCCGCACATGGCCGCAATCGGAAACAGGCTGTAAAAAGTATGTTTGAACAGTAAAGAAAATGAAATTGTCAAAGACCCTATAAAAATGCGCCCAAATACATATCCTGTCAACATGGCAGCGATATGACAAATCACCGTAGCCGTAAATACAACAATATAGTAACTGAAAAAAACCGTCACACGATTGTATCCGCCAATCAGTTTATTCCGCAGCGTTTTATCACTATATTCATCCCCGATAAACAATCCCACCAGAATTGCTGCTGCGATTCCGATAAACAGAGTATGATTAAAAAGAATTGCTCCCGGCGTCTGTTCCTGAAACAACTCCGTAATCTGCCTGCGGTTCACCAGACCCATGTAAACATTCAATAAAGAAACAATAATAAAAACACCCCAAAAATATAAGCTTTTAAAAATTCTTATAAAGCCTGCTGCCAGAAGATTAAACATTACCCTGTCCTCCCAGCAAACTGATATAAAAGCTTTCCAGACTCTCGCTGTGTTCTTCCAAAGAAAGAATCTCACATTTTTCTTTGTCTAAAGCCAGAGTCAGCTGTGTAATGTTAACCTTCGCATAAATTTCCGCTGTTTTATCTGATATTATTTTATAATCCTGCTTTGTTTCCTCCAAAACCCTGGCAAGAATTCCGGTATCCGAAACTTCAATTCTTGTATATTTTTTACAGGATTTTTCAAGTTCTTCCGCACTCATTTCTTTTACAATGCGTCCCTTATCAATGAAACCGTAGTGGGTTGCCAGTTTGGATAATTCGTCCAGAATATGACTGGAAATCAATACCGTAATCTGCTTCTCGCGATTCAGTTTCAAAATCAATTCACGCATCTCAATAATCCCCTGAGGGTCAAGACCGTTTGTCGGTTCGTCCAATACAAGAAAATCCGGATTTCCGGCAAGTGCGATGGCAATTCCCAACCGCTGGCGCATACCCAGGGAAAAATTCTTCGCTTTCTTTTTGCCGGCATCGGAAAGTCCTACCAGGGAAAGCAATTCCCGGATTCCTTCATCACTTGGAATTCCAAGAATCCTGTATTGCTGTTTTACATTATCCTCTGCAGTCATGTCGCCGTAAATTGCAGGAGTTTCCACAACTGCTCCTATTCTGCGTCGTGCCCGGCAGATGTTTTTATCTTTATCGGAAATCCCGTATAGACTAAATTCACCCGCAGTGGGTTTCTGAAGTCCGCATAAAAGCCGGATTAACGTCGTTTTACCGGAACCGTTTTTACCCACGAATCCATAAATTGCTCCTTTGGGAACCTGCATATCTAACCGGTCCAGTGCCTTAAAATTTCTATATTGTTTTGTCAAAGAATCTGTTTTAAAAATATATTCCATTCCCGTTTCCTCCTTTTCTTTATACCCAGTATATCTTTAAAAAGTAAAGAAACCGATAAAGAAAAGTGTAAAGAAATCGTAAAGATTTCAGACAATGAATCGGAATCCGATTCCCCATACCGCTTCAATGTAGTCCGTTCCGTTTACTTCCCGGAGTTTCTTTCGCAGATTGCTGACATGCTGCTTTAAGGAACTGTCCGTGCAGTCCGGAGTATCCATACTGATACTGTCTAAAATAGTATTCTTGGAAATCACCTGATTGGCATTCTGCATCAGTATTTTAAGAATGGCATATTCCGTTTTGGTCAGTTTAACAGATACATGATTTACGGACACCTCATGCATATTCAGGTCCAAAACCAGGTCTCCGGCACAAAGCTGCTTTTTATTTGTCCTCACCGGTCGCAGATGTATCTTAATGCGGGCAAGTAACTCGCCGGTATCAAAAGGTTTCGTCACATAATCACAGGCACCGTTTAACAACAGATTTACTTTATTGGTCATATCCATCTTGGCACTTACAATCATTACCGGAATATCCTGAATATGAGGCAAAACCTCTTCTCCGTTTAATCCCGGAAGCATTAAATCCAAAAGAATCAGATCCGGTTCATTCCGGGATAAAAGGAAAAGCGCCTCTGTACCGGAATATGCACGTAAAGTGGCATACCCTTCCTGCTGCAACAGTTCTTCCAGCATATTCCCAATATGAATATCATCATCAATAATAGCTATTGTTTTCATAAATGTACCGATAAACTTTTTTATCCGATCCTTTCTAAAAATAACTAAAGTTCTGCTTTTTCAAACTCCAGAAGTTTCTTCCGCCGTTCCACCATTTCATCAATACGGGATAAATACTGCTCCACGTCTTTTACATTATCGGAACGCTCAATACGGTTATTGGGCAAAACAAGCTTGGTAATACTTCCCGCTCCTACAGCGGCAATGGTCTGTTTCTCTTCCATAATCAGCACGTTGTAAATACCGTCTTTCCCGTTTCTTGCAAAACCGACATTTTCAAGATTTCCCGCCATGTTTTTCTGACGATAGAGATAGTATGCCTCCATATCCATTGCCTTTGCACACGTTCCTGCAATTTCCATCATGTCACTTGTATCATTCAAGGCTTCCCTGCCGTTCTTTTCAATCCACTCTCCCAATTTAGAAGCCCTTTTAATTGCAAGGGAATGCACGGTCAGACTGTCCGGATTCATCTTTTTAATTTCTTCCAAAGTCTTTGCAACCATTTCTGCATTTTCTCCGGGAAGACCTAAAATAATATCCATATTAATATTGTCGAACCCAACTTCTCTCGCCAAAGCAAAAGCTTCTTTGGTCTGTTCCGTACTATGGCATCTTCCGATCAAATCAAGGGTTTCCTGATTCATGGTTTGAGGATTTACGGAAATTCTCGTAACACCAAGCTTATATAAAACCTCCAGTTTTTCCCTTGTAATACTATCCGGCCGGCCCGCTTCCACGGTAAATTCCTGCAAATAAGATAAATCAAATTTCTCCTTCACATAAGAAATTAACTCCTCCAGCTGCTCTGCAGATAAAGAAGTCGGTGTACCGCCGCCGATATAAACCGTATTCAATGGTCTGTCCTGATACGCAACACTCCAGAAATCCAGTTCTTTTTTCATGGCATCCAAATATTCCTGCATGCGATTCTTCCACTTAAAAACAGGATTTGACGTAAAAGAACAATACAGACAGGTTGTAGGACAAAACGGAATTCCGATATAAAGACTGTATCCTTTTACACAATCCAGCTTTTCCAGAAGTTTTTTCTCATGTTTTGCAATTGTGGTAGAAAGCTTGATTTTTTCCTCACTGACACAATGCTTATGTTTTAGAAACTCCTCAATTTCATCATCCCGTTTTCCCTGTTCCAAAAGTTGCATGGCAATCTTGGTGGGACGAATTCCGGTCAGATTTCCCCAGGGAAGCTCTTTTCCGGTCTCAGCCTGTAATACTCTGTATAAAAACAGTTTAAACTGGTTTTTGGGAGTATCCCCGTCCGTAGCAAAAATGCATTCCTTAGGTTCGGAATCGCCTAATATAACAATAGCCCCGGTCTCCATAATCGTTACCTTAACCGTTGCTTTTTCTTCACTGTCATCCTCTCCGCTTCTTTTAAAACTGATTTCGCTCTCAGGATAAAAAGCTTTTATAAGCGAATGCAGGTCATATTCATAATCTTCTCTGTTACATATGATTTCCATATACGTATAAAAGGGGAATCCGGTATCCGGACTCCCCATCCTTTCTTGTTTTCCGTTTTCTTTACTGCAATTCACAGCAATAAGGATTATATTCTTTTTCATGTCCGATGGAAGTAAAATCTCCGTGTCCGGGATATACCGCAGTATCATTGGGAAGCTTCCATAACTTTTCGCTGATGGATGTTCTCAAATCGCCTGCACTTCCGGTAGGGAAATCCGTTCTTCCCACAGATTCAAAGAAAAGAGTATCTCCGCTGATTAAAACATTATCTTCTTCAAAATAATAACAACAACTTCCCACGGAATGACCGGGAGTTTCTATCATGCGAAACTTCATACCGGAAATCTCAGCTTCATCGCCATCGGAAAGAAGCACATCTGCATTCACCTTATATTCTTTGCCGATAAGACGGGAATGATTTAAGGAAGGATCCGTAAGCAGGGGAATTTCTTTTTTGGATGCATACACAGTTGCACCTTCGCAGATTTCTTTTAATTCATTTACGCCCATAATATGGTCAAAATGACCATGGGTCAGCAGTATTGCTTTTACGGTAAGACCTTTTTCCATCAACGTCACATGGATTTGATCAGCGTGAAGAGGAGGGTCCACCACAATGGCTTCACTTCCGCCTTCCCGATACAAATAATAACAATTTGTTTCCAGCCTTCCTAAAACAATACATCCCACAACCAGCTTATTCATTAGCTACTCGTCCTTTCGATATCAATTACCTGATTTACGGTCTTAATCTTGGCCACAATACGTTCCAATTCCTCTTTATTGGCAATTTCAAAGGATGTTTTCAAGGTGGTAATACCTTTTTTACTAATCTTGGTAGAAAGGCTTACGATATCAATATCCTTTTCCGTAAGTGCCTTGGCAATATCTGCCAGAAGACCGTTTCTGTTATATGCATAAATAATAATTTCCGCAAGATATTTGTTGGATTTCACCTGCTGCCAATGGGCACTCAAAACCCTCTTTCTGTCCTCGGGCAACAAATTAATGATATTGACGCAATCCACACGATGGATGGACACGCCTCTTCCTCTGGTTGTAAAGGCAACAATGTCATCTCCGGGAATCGGACTGCAGCATTTACCGAAACGCATGGCTACGCCGTCAATTCCGTCTACTACAACACCATCCATATTTTTGCGGCCTGAGGATTTTTCATTCTTTTCCGCAGATTCGCTGACAGCATCCATAACCTGGGCATCCGTAACGGCTTTTTTATGTTCCTGGTCAAAAAGTTCTTTCATCTTGTTGATGATCTGACCTTCTTTTAAACCACCGTGACCAATAGCTGCAAGAATGGAATCCCAATCGTTGAAGCCGTACTTACGCATTACAAATTCCGTATAAGCAGGTTTCATCAGGTCGGAAAGAACAACACCTTTTGACTTACAATATGCAAGAAGCATTTCCTTTCCTTTTTCAATGTTTTCAACCTTATATTCGTTTTTGTACCACTGGTTAATTTTATTTCTGGCAAGGGTACTCTTCGCAATACTCAGCCAGTCTCTGCTGGGACCGTTTGAATTATTGGAGGTAATAATCTGAATGACATCGCCGTTTTTAATGACATAATCCAGACTCACAAGTTTACCGCTTACTTTGGCACCTACCATTCGGTTACCCACGGCACTATGAATTGCATATGCAAAGTCAATGGGGGTTGAGCCGGAAGGAAGCTGTTTTACATCACCGCTGGGGGTAAAACAGTATACGCTGTCGGAGAACAAATCCAAATCGCTCTTCAACAGGTTCATGAATTCCTTGTTATCGGACTCTTTCTGCCATTCAAGAATCTGACGAAGCCAGGTAAGCTTCGCTTCTTCTCCTCCAACGGTTTTCTTTCCGTCAGACATTTCCTTGTATTTCCAATGGGCAGCAATACCATATTCTGCCGTTCTGTGCATTTCTCTGGTACGAATCTGCACCTCAAAAGGCTGACCTGCAGAACCGATTAAGGTTGTATGAAGAGACTGATACATATTGCCCTTCGGCATTGCAATATAGTCTTTTACACGGCCGGGAATCGGTTTATAAATTTCGTGGATAACACCAAGAACCGCATAACAGTCTTTTACGGAATCCACAATAATACGAACCGCAAACAAATCATAAATTTCTTCCAATGACTTATTCTGGTTTTTCATTTTACGGTAAATACTGAAGAAGTGTTTTACACGGCCGTCAATGACAGCCTTGATTCCGGCAGCCTCAATATGACTGCTGACTTCATCAACAATACTCTGGACATATTTCTCACGTTCTGCCTTTTTGCTGGAAATCTTATCCACAAGCTCATAATAAGCTTCCGGCTCCAGATATTTTAAGGACAAATCATCCAGTTCCACCTTAATACGTGAAATACCCAGACGCTGGGCAATCGGAGAATAAATATCCAAGGTTTCTCTTGCCTTCTCCTGCTGTTTGTTGGGAGGCATATGTTTTAAAGTTCTCATGTTATGCAGACGGTCTGCAAGTTTAATCATGATTACTCTGATATCCTTGGCCATGGCAAGGAACATTTTACGCAGATTTTCTGCCTGTTCTTCCAGCTTGTCTCCGCCGGCATATTCCAGACAGCCTAATTTTGTAACACCGTCCACCAAAGCAGCCACTTCAGAGCCAAATTCTTTCTCTATTTCTTCATATGTCATAATGGTATCTTCCACAACATCATGAAGAATTCCCGCTGCAATGGTTTCTTTGTCCATTTCCAAATCCGCAAGCACAATGGCAACGCACAAGGGATGAATAATATAAGGTTCACCGGATTTACGCAACTGGTCCTTATGTGCCTCAAAGGCAATTTTATATGCTTTTTCAATCAGGGTAATATCATCAGAAGGATGATATTTTTTTACACGCAAAATAAGATCGTCATAAAGCTGTTCAGGGGGAACAAACTCCTTCTGCTTTTCGATACGACCGTCATCAATAACAAATTCATGTTGGATTTTCGCTGCTTTCTCTTCCATGATAAACCTTCTGTTTCTTTTTATGATAAAAATTGTAAAATGAAGCTTTTTACCAGTTAGTAAGTTTTATAACCGGCTTAAAACCCTGTGTTTTATTAAATTTCATGTTATGCTCGAAATTACTGAAACAATCGGAAGGATCTACACCTTCCAGATTCAGTGATTCAAAAGTTTCCCGGTCAAAGATAACGGAAATCAAAGTAAGTTCTTCCTTGTTACCGGTAGCGGTATTAACCATATCATCTACCGCATGGACAATTACCTTGTCAACGGGAAGAAGGGCAAATAAATCCCTTGCGAGACGAAGAGTTACACTGCAGGCATAGTCCTGAAGCAAAAGATTATAAGTGGATTTACTCATTTCTTTCTCTGATACTTTGCCTGTTTTCGTAAGGGTTATTTCCGTTTCGGGAATGATTTCTTCCTGTTTGATGTTAAATTCAGCTGCAATATATTCCGGAGCATCGGTTCCGATTTCGAACTCACTTCCGAACAAACGAAGCTCATCAAAAGGCTCTTCCTTTTCGATTACTTCATAATATGCATCGATATCACCGGCGAGCACCTTTTCCTGTAAGGAGGAAAGTTTGCGGGGAATGGTTTCCACTCTGTTCCAGTCAATTGCATCTACGCCGGTACAGTGAATCCGGATCAGTTCTTCTACGGATTCGTTAAACTCTTCTACCTTCTTGGTGTTTACCTTGGTTTCCTTCGCTTTTTCTTTCTCACTCTTTCCCTTTTTGGTTCCGAATGTTTTGGTATATGAAAGTCCGGTTCCCGGAATGCCGATGGTTGCTCTTCTGGTTCCGTTGGTACTTACGGAATATCTTGCACCTTTTACACCGAAACTGATGCCTGCGCTTTTCTTGCCGAGATTAATCTTTGCAAGCTTACCTAATGAAATACTTTTTCTGAAATTCAATCCCATACACAATACCTCTCTGCTTTCCTGTATTTTGCCCCGCGGGAATTTCCCGAGCAACAAAAGAACCGGGCAAAATCTTAACGGATATTATAACATATTTCGACATAACAGAAAAGAGAAAAAAATAAAAACCTGCTTGGAACCAAGAAGAACAAAGAATGTTTCAGAAAGCCATTCTTTGTTCTTTTATTTAAAAGATACCCGTAACAAAAATTTCTATGCCGATAAAAATCAGAATCAATCCTCCGAAAATGGTTGCCTTATTCGCAAATTTTGTACCGAACTTTTTGCCGATTGCAAGACCGCACATACATATCACAAAGGTTACTGCAGCAATAATCAGCGCACATACCAATGCCATTATCAATCCGTATTCTGCAATGGTAAAACCTACGGACAAAGCATCTATAGATGTAGCGACTCCCTGAATCAGAAGGGCGGCAAATCCAACCTTTGTGCCTTCCCCTTCCTCATTTTTATTTCTGATTCCTTCTATCAGCATTTTACCGCCGATAAAAAGAAGAAGAATCAGGGCAATCCAGGGAATAAACTTCTCAAACACTTTAAAATATTGCAAAATCGTATGAACGCAAACCCATCCAAGCATTGGCATCAACGCCTGAAAGAATGCGAAAACACCGGCAATGCCGCACATTTTACCGGCTTTCATTTTAGATTCCTGCAAGCCGTTTGCAAGGGACACTGAAAACGCATCCATGGCGAGCCCCACACCAAGAAGGGCACTATTGAAAAAAAACACCAGATTCCAATCCATGATACATACCTCCTAAAATAAGTAGCAGAAAGTCCGCTCTCCGATTGAGAGCGGACTGTAATCCTGTGTTATTTTTTCTCGCCTCTTAATTCAACTCTGCGGACCTTACCGCTAATGGTTTTGGGCAGTTCATCCATAAATTCCACAATTCTGGGATATTTATAAGGTGCTGTACGATTTTTAACGTATACCTGAATTTCTTTCTTCAGTTCATCAGAAGCCTCGGTACCCTTGGTCAATACAATGTTTGCTTTTACAACCTGACCTCTTACTTCATCCGGAGCCGCAACAACCGCACACTCAAGAACATAGGGAAGTTCCATGATAACGCTTTCGATTTCGAAGGGTCCGATACGATAACCGGAGGACTTGATTAAGTCATCCACACGTCCCACGTACCAGAAGAATCCGTCTTCATCCTTCCATGCGGTATCACCAGTGTGGTAATAGCCGTCATGCCAAGCTGCCTTTGTTTTCTCCTCATCAAGGTAATATCCTTCATAAAGACCGTTGGGAACACCGTTTTCCGTACAAATTACGATTTCACCGACTTCACCCACACCGGCAGGTTTGCCGTCAGCCAACTGAATGTCCACGTTGTATAAAGGACTGGGTTTACCCATGGAACCGATCTTATTGTTCTCGCCAACGAAGTTTGCGATGGTAAGAGTGGTTTCGGTCTGACCAAAACCTTCCATAATACGGATACCGGTAGCTTTTAAGAACTGGTTATAAACCTCAGGGTTCATTGCCTCACCTGCTACGGTAGCGTACTTAATGGAACTCAAATCATAATTATTCAAATCTTCTTTGATGAAGAAACGATACATGGTTGTAGGTGCACAGAATGTAGTAATTTTATGTTCTGCAAACATAGGAAGAATATCATGTGCATCAAAACGGTCAAAGTCATATACAAAGGTTGCTGCCTCGCATAACCACTGACCGTAAAGTTTACCCCAGAGGGCCTTACCCCATCCGGTATCGGAAATGGTAAAGTGTAAACCGTTGGGATCTACATTGTGCCAGTATTTTGCAGTCAGGAAATGTCCCAAAGGATATTTGTGGTTATGTGCTGCAATTCTGGGATAACCTGTGGTTCCTGATGTAAACAGCATAAGCATGGTATCGGTTCCGCAAGCTGCATCTGCAGGTCTTTCAAATACATCATCATACTTAGGAAGGTCTGCATTGAAGTTCTCCCAGCCTTCTTTTACACGACCGCAGATTACTTTGGTTTTTAAGGTAGGACAGTTGAGAACTGCCTTATCTACTTCCTCCGCCACATCACCGTCACCTGTACAGATGATTGCGCTGACGCCGGCTGCGTTGAAACGATATTCAAAGTCATGATCCTTTAACTGATTGGTTGCAGGAATTACGATTGCACCTAATTTATGTAATGCAAGGATGGAGAACCAGAACTGGTAATGTCTCTTTAAAACAAGCATTACCCTGTCACCCTTTTTAATTCCCAAATCAGCGAAATAATTAGCAGTCTGGGATGAATATCGGCTGAGTTCCGCAAAAGTAAATCTTCTGGTCACCTTATCATTTGATACATGAATCATTGCTGTTTTGCTGGGTGCTTTTCTTGCCAGTTCATCCACAACATCAAAGGCAAAATTGAACTTATCATCATTCTTAAATTTAACGGAATTAACAACACCCTTTTCATCCACTGTGGTTTCCACGTATTTTTCATATACGGGTGCCTTTAAGTTAGCAAGATCAACATTGGTGGTTGTAAAAGTTTTAACCCTTTCTTTGTACTCTGCAACACCATGTTTCTCAGGATTCATTACAATTGCATAGATTTCACAATCTTCTCCGCCGAGTGCGATTTCATTGTGAGGAGTGGAGCTGTCGTAGTAAATGCAATCACCTTCATGAAGAATCTCGGTTCTTTCACCAATCATCATCTTAAGGCTTCCCTTGATAACGATATCCATTTCCTGTCCAACGTGGGTGGAAAAACTGTAGGGAGGATTTAACGCTTCCTCTGAGTAAGGGATTTTTACATAAAATGGCTCTGCCAGTTTGTTTTTAAACTTTGCAGCAAGACGGTTGTACACAAAACCTTCACGTCTTACGATGGGCATCTCTTCCCCTCTTCTTGTAACGGTATATTCCGTAAGGCTGGGACTCTCACCTTCCATAAGTTCGGTAATTTCCACGCCGCACACATGAGCAATTTTGTAAATAAAGGTAAAGCTGAAATCTTCTGCTCCGGATTCCAGTCTGGCATATTCTTCCTCGGTAAGACCGATTTTCTTTGCCATAGCCTTCTGGGTCATGTTCATGTCTTCGCGTAACGCACGGATACGCTGGGCTACCGCCTCAATTCTTTGTTCCACATTGATGTTTGAACTCATTTCTTTTTCCTCCTAAAAATCATAAAATATGTCTGCTTGAAGGATTTACCGTTTATTATACGAACGGCCGCTTGCCATAACAGAGACGAGATACGCTTGCCTCGCTGCCATAACAAAAAAAATCGCCTCAAAGAAACCATTCTTTGAGACGAGTTAAAATTCTACCCGCGGTACCACTCAAATTGTGTGTATTCACACCTCTCGCAGACTCCATCAAGTCTTTTGTCTTAACGCGACATCACGTGAACCGTCTACTTGCTTGCGCTTTCGGGGTTCCGGCTCGGAAGGGATAGTTCCTGGCAAATTCAATTACTGTCTCACACCAGCCGACAGCTCTCTGAAAATGAAGTTCACCGAACCTTCTTCGTCATAGCTTTTACAAGTGATAAATTATCACTGTTTTGCAGGATTGTCAATTACTTTTTTTAAAATTTTATAAAACTTTTGCCAGGAAGCTTTGAAGTCTCTCTGTTTTGGGATTTTCAAAGAACTCTTCCGGTGCAGCTTCCTCAAGAATAACGCCGCCGTCCATAAAAATCACACGACTGGCTACTTCTTTGGCAAATGCCATTTCATGGGTTACTACAACCATGGTCATCTTTTCCTCTGCCAAATCACGCATTACGGAAAGAACTTCACCTACCATTTCCGGATCCAGTGCTGAGGTCGGCTCATCAAAGAGCATAACATCCGGCTTCATACAAAGGGCACGAACAATGGCGATACGCTGCTTCTGCCCGCCGGAAAGCTGATTGGGATATGCATTTGCACGATCCGCAAGACCGACACGCTCCAAAAGTCTCATTGCTTCTGCTTTCGCTTCCTCAAAAGACTTCTTCTGGAGTTTCATGGGACCAATGGTTAAATTTTTCAAAATGGTCATATGGGGAAACAGATTAAACTGCTGAAAAACCATCCCCATTTTCTGACGATGAATGTTAATGTTTGTTTTAGAATCCGTAATATCGGTGCCCTCAAAAAGGATTGTTCCTTCCGTAGGTTCCTCCAACAGATTCAGGCACCTTAAAAAGGTACTTTTACCGGAACCGGAAGGTCCTACTACAAACACAACATCCCCTTGATGAATATCAATATCAATACCATTCAAAGCATTCAATTCTTTGAAATGCTTTTTTAAGCCTCTTACCTGAATAAGGGCCTCCGTACTTTTATTCTCATTAGTGTTCACTGTTTCGTAACCTCCTTTCCAGCTTCTTAATCAGGAAGGATAATAACATTACCACTGACAGGTAAATCACTGCTACCGCAAGCAAAGGCATGAGTGGCGAATAGGTTTCGCTTCGTATAATATCTCCTGCCTTTGTTAAATCCTGTAAAGCAATATAGCCTGCCACGGAGGTTTCCTTCAGCAACACAATAAATTCATTACCCAACGCAGGAAGTACGTTTTTTAATGCCTGGGGTAAAATTACATATACCATGGTCTGGATATAATTAAAGCCCAGACTGCGTCCTGCTTCAAACTGTCCCTTATCAATGGACATAATACCGCTTCGTACGATTTCCGCCACATACGCACCGGAATTAATACCGAAAGCGATAACCGCAACAACCACCTTATCGATACGCACGCTTCCGAAAATAACGAAATAAATAATCAAAAGCTGTACAACAACAGGGGTTCCGCGGATTACCGTAAGGTAAAGGTTACAAATAAAATTCAGGAACTTTAATTTGCCTGTTTTATCATGTGTGGAGCGGATAATCGCTACAATAAAGCCTAAAAGAATACCCACAATAACCGCAAAAAAAGTCACTTCAAGGGTAACACCTAAGCCTTTTACGATATACTCCCATCTGTTATCTTTTATGAAATTCAGATAAAAGGAATCTCCTATCCCCAGGAAAAAGAGTAAAATCTTATCCCAAATCACTGATAAAAAGTTCATAACCACCTCAAAAATTTCTCTTTAAAAGAGTTTATTCTGCCGTAATATACTTGTCGATAATTGCTTTCAATTCGCCGGATTCTTCCAGTTCTGCAATTGCTGCGTTAACTTCTTCCAAAAGCTCTGTATTGTCTTTTGCAATGGCAATTGCATATTCTTCGTAAGTAAATGCTTCGTCAACAATTACAATGCCCTCGTTCTGGGAAACAAATACCTTTGCGGGTTCAGAGTCAATCATAACTGCATCTACTTTATCCTGAAGAAGAGCCTGAACAGCTTCATGACCCTTGTTGTAACGTTCTACAACAACACCTTCAATGTCTCCAACATACGCATCACCGGTAGTACCAAGCTGAACGCCTACTCTCTTGCCCACAAGGTCATCGGGAGTCGCAATTTCACTGCCTTCTTTTACGATAATAACCTGAGCTGCGGTGGTGTAAGCTATTGAGAAGTTAACAGATTCCAGTCTGTCGGGTTTTACGGTAAGCCCCGCAACACCGATATCTGCTTTACCGGACTGAACAGCCATAATAATGGAATCAAATGCCATATCCTCAATTACAAGTTCTCTTCCGAGCTTATCTGCAATTGCCTGTGCGATTTCAACGTCAATCCCTACGATTGCGTCTCCTTCATGATACTCATAGGGAGGGAACTCCGCATTGGTTGCCATAACCAGTTCCTTATCAGAACCTGAACATGCACAAAGTGACACCGCCATCATTGCGGCACATAATAAAGCTACAATTTTTTTCATTTTTATTTCCTCCTTTGGTCACCTTTATTCTTCAAGTAACCTGTTTGTAAATTAATAAACACATTATCTTTTATGATATAGTTTAATTTTCTATACCTAAAAAGGTGATATGCAAGTACAGTCAAGCATACCACCTTTTAAGGTTTTCGTCAATGAATTACATCATTCCCATTCCGCCGCCGGCAGGCATTGCAGGCATATCTTCTTTGATATTTGCAACTACGGATTCGGTTGTTAACAATGTGGAAGCAACGCTGGTTGCATTCTGCAATGCACTTCTTGTAACCTTTGCGGGGTCAAGAATACCTGCTTCAACCATGTTTACATATTCTTCCTTGTATGCATCAAATCCTACACCAACCTCGGATTCAAATACTTTATTAATGATTACGCTACCGTCAAGACCTGCATTTCCTGCAATGTGGAAAAGAGGTGCTTCCAATGCTTTTAATACAATCTTTGCACCGGTCTTCTCATCACCTTCAAGGGTTTCAGCAAGAGCTGCTACCTTCTTGGATGCATGAATATATGCGGAACCGCCGCCTGCGATAATACCTTCTTCCACAGCTGCTCTGGTTGCTGCAAGAGCATCTTCCATACGAAGTTTTGCTTCTTTCATTTCTGTTTCGGTTGCTGCACCTACGCGGATTACCGCTACGCCGCCGGCAAGTTTTGCAAGACGTTCCTGTAATTTTTCCTTATCAAATTCAGATGTGGTTTCTTCAATCTGCATCTTAATCTGACCAACTCTTGCTGCGATTTCGTCTGCGGAACCTGCACCGTCAACGATAATAGTGTTTTCTTTCTGTACCTTAACGGATTTTGCACGACCCATGTCTGCAAGGGTTGCTTCTTTTAAGTCATAACCAAGTTCTTCGCTGATTACACGGCCGCCTGTAAGAATTGCAATATCCTCAAGCATTGCTTTTCTTCTGTCACCGTAACCGGGAGCCTTAACAGCTACAACATTAAAGGTTCCTCTTAACTTATTGACAATCAAAGTGGTTAACGCTTCGCCTTCAATGTCTTCCGCAATGATAAGAAGCTTTGCACCGGACTGTACGATCTGCTCTAAAACGGGGAGGATTTCCTGAATATTGGAAATCTTCTTGTCTGTAATAAGAATGTAAGGATTCTCAAGAACAGCTTCCATTTTTTCCATATCGGTAGCCATGTAAGCAGAAAGATATCCTCTGTCAAACTGCATACCTTCCACAAGGTCAAGTTCAGTCTGCATGGTCTTGCTTTCTTCAATGGTAATAACGCCGTCACCGGAAACCTTTTCCATTGCATCTGCTACCATATTACCTACGTTGTCATCCCCTGCGGAGATTGCAGCAACTCTTGCAATATGTTCCTTACCGTTTACCTTAGAGCTCATCTGTGCAATCGCTTCAACTGCACAATCGGTAGCCTTCTTCATACCTTTACGAAGAACGATGGGATTTGCACCTGCTGCCAGGTTTTTCATTCCCGCATTGATCATTGCCTGTGCAAGAACAGTTGCGGTAGTGGTACCGTCACCTGCTACATCATTTGTCTTGGTAGCCACTTCTTTTACAAGCTGTGCACCCATGTTTTCAAATGCATCTTCAAGCTCGATTTCCTTTGCAATGGTTACACCGTCATTGGTAATAAGGGGAGCACCGAAAGACTTATCAAGTACTACGTTTCTACCCTTAGGTCCAAGTGTTACTCTTACTGTATTTGCAAGCTTGTTTACGCCTGCCTCCAAAGCAGTACGGGCCTCAGCTCCGTATTTAATTTCTTTTGCCATTTTATAAGCACCT
This sequence comes from Lachnospiraceae bacterium, assembly GCA_017473905.1. GTDB lineage: Bacteria > Bacillota > Clostridia > Lachnospirales > Lachnospiraceae > UBA3766. Next base: position 46,756 of record JAFUJA010000005.1, read on the forward strand.
CCTGAAATATCTCTTTTCTTAAAATTATTCTACGATTGCAAGGATATCAGACTGTTTTACGATAATATACTCTGCATCATCCATCTTTACATCGGTTCCGGAATATTTGGAATAGATAACCTGATCTCCTACTTTTACTTCCATTTTAACTTCTTTTCCGTCAGCAAGGATTCCGGGGCCCACTGCAATAACCTCTGCCTGCTGGGGTTTTTCTTTGCTCTGTCCGGGTAAAACGATACCGGATTTTGTAGTTTCTTCTGCCACAAGCTGCTTTAATACAACTCTGTCTCCTAAAGGTACTAATTTCATGTGATAAAGCCTCCTTTTTATTTCTATATTCTATCTTTCATCTCAAGTGGTTTGTTAGCACTCTTTGCGTTTGAGTGCTAATCACGGTTTTTATAATAATTTTTTATGTGTTTCCTTGCAAGCAGATAGCAAGTTGTATTTTCTTGTTTTTCTTTTATTATCTCTTATTTTCTCATTTTATCTCTTGTTTTCTCTATTTTTCTTTTTTCAATGTTTTGCACAATTTATCAGATTTGTTTTTAAATGTAAAAACATTTCAAAAAAATGCTTTAACTTGTAAAAAAATAGTGTTAAACTGTACATAATTATTCTGTATGAGGTTAGGGTTATGCTTACTATCTTAAAAAATATGGTTACCTACGTCAGAAATCTAATCAATGGGGATGAATATATTTCTGACAGAACCAAAATCACATATGTGCTTACATACACATCCGTTATCCATGTTCTGTGTGCGGTTTTCTTTGCCTATTACGGCCTGTTATTGCTGGCCATTTATAATATCGGAGCATTCTTCGTACACCAGTTTCTTATCGGAATGGCGAAGAAAAAGATTTTTCTCCCCGCCATGACACTTTCCTGCGTGGAAATTATGGTCTTTTCCATACTGACAACCTTATGTATCGGAAATTTCCTAAATTTTAATTTGTATTGCTTCTGTATCATTCCGGCAATCTATTATGTAACTTCCACAGTGAAAGATTTCAAAAAAAATTCCGGTTTTGCTTTCGGTTTTTCTGTCCTGGCGCTGATTACTTACATCACAACCCTGCTTTTGGACTACTACGCAGAACCCTGGTTTTATATCAATTTAACCCATAGCATTTTATCTCTGCTTGTGGAGTCCATTAACGGAGTCATGGTAATCGGTATGATGGTTATCTTCTCCCTGCTTTTTACATGGGAAGTTAAAAATGACACCGACACCCTTGAGAAACGTAACCAGAAGCTTCTAGATTTTGCAAACAAGGATCCTCTTACCAGACTTCCCAACAGACGAAGCATGATGCAGGTTCTGAATGTTTCCATGCATCAGGTACAGATTGGTGCATCCGCTTTTAGCATTATCCTGGGGGATATTGATAATTTTAAAAAAATTAACGACAACTACGGACACGATATGGGCGATAAGGTTCTTGTTTCCGTAGCAAACCAGATTACCTCCCAGTTACGTGACGGGGATGCGGTATGCCGCTGGGGCGGTGAGGAAATACTGATTCTTGTCCGTGGAGATTTGGACACTGCCATCTCCATTGCGGAGCGGATTCGCGGAGCCATTCAGGAAACTGACGTTACCCACAACAATTCCACCGTACGTGTTACCATGACTTTCGGTGTCGCAGAAGCGGAAAAAGGATATCGTATCGAACAGCTCATCCAGCAGGCGGATAACCGTCTCTATTACGGAAAAGAACACGGAAAAAACCAAACAGTTTCTGCATAACAGGGTGCAGTCCGCCGGGACTGCACTTTTTCTTTGTTTATTCTTGCTTTTTTCCCGAATTCATGTAAAATGTGAAGTGATGCGCAAAAATTAGTAATGATTCCCTTACTTCTTCGTTAAAGAGGGAATCCCACAGTTGTTTTTCAAGGAGGTTTCTCATGATTAGTGCAAATAATGTCTCACTGCGTTTTGGTAAAAAAGCGCTTTTTGAGGAAGTAAATATTAAGTTTACGGAAGGAAACTGCTATGGTTTAATCGGTGCAAACGGTGCCGGCAAATCCACATTTTTAAAGCTTCTTTCCGGCGAACTGGAAACAACAACCGGTGATATTGTTATCACACCCGGACAGCGTCTCTCCGTACTGGAGCAGGACCACTTTAAATATGATGAATATACCGTTATGGATACGGTTATTATGGGTAATCCCCGCTTATATGAAGTCATGAAGGAAAAAGAAGCCATTTATGCGAAAGAAGATTTTTCCGACGAAGACGGTATCCGTGCCAGTGAACTGGAAGGCGAATTTGCCGAAATGGACGGTTGGGAGGCTGAATCCAATGCAGCCAATCTTTTAAACGGTCTTGGCATTCCTACCGAAGTTCATTACTCTCTTATGAGCGATTTGACAGGTAACGAAAAGGTTAAAATCCTGCTTGCGAAGGCACTCTTCGGTAATCCGGACGTACTGCTTCTCGACGAGCCTACCAACCATTTGGATCTGGATGCCATTGCCTGGTTAGAAGAATTCCTGATTAACTTTGACAATACCGTAATTGTTGTATCCCACGACCGTTATTTCCTGAATAAGGTATGTACCCATACTGCTGATATCGACTACGGTAAAATCCAGTTATATGCCGGAAACTACGATTTCTGGTATGAATCCAGTCAGTTGCTTATTAAGCAGATGAAGGAAGCAAATAAAAAGAAGGAAGAAAAAATCAAAGAATTACAGGAATTTATCTCCCGTTTCTCCGCGAATGCTTCCAAATCCAAACAGGCAACTTCCCGTAAGCGTGCCCTTGAAAAAATCGAGTTGGATACTATTAAGCCTTCCAGCAGAAAATACCCTTATATCGATTTCCGTCCCGAACGTGAAATCGGTAACGAAGTTCTTTCCGTGGAAGGAATTTCCAAAACCATTAACGGTGAAAAAGTCCTTGATAATATTTCTTTTATTTTAGGACATGATGATAAAGTAGCCTTTGTCGGCAGCAACGAAATTGCAAAAACCACTCTCTTTAAGATTCTTACCGGAGAAATGGAACCGGACGAAGGAACCTACAAGTGGGGCGTTACCACTTCCCAGGCATACTTCCCCAAGGATAATACCCAGGAATTTGATAACGACTTAACCATCGCCGACTGGCTCATGGGATATTCTCCCGTAAAAGACATTACCTATGTCCGCGGTTTCTTAGGCAGAATGCTTTTTGCCGGCGAAGACGGTGTAAAAAAAGTACGTGTACTTTCCGGTGGTGAAAAAGTACGTTGTCTTTTAAGTAAAATGATGATCAGCGGTGCAAACTGCTTAATCCTTGACGAACCCACCAACCATCTGGACATGGAATCCATTACCGCATTAAATAACGGTTTGATTAAATTCAGCGGAGTTGCACTCTTCTCCTGCCATGACCATCAGTTCGTTCAGACAACCGCAAACAGAATCATGGAAATCCTTCCCAACGGAACCATGATTGACAAGATTACAACCTACGACGAATATCTTGCCAGCGACGAAATGGCAAGAAAGCGTACCATTTATTCCGTAAATAAGGAAGACGACAACAACTAAAACAAAGGAGGCACAATGAGGGGAATAGATTTACACGTTCACTCCACCTGTTCAGACGGAACCAATACTCCCGCGGAGCTTGTGGAACTTGCACTTGCCAAAAATCTAAAAGCCATCGCTCTCACCGACCACGATACCATTGACGGTCTGGATGAGATTCTTTCCTGTGCCAAAAATAAAGATTTGGAAATTGTTCCCGGAATTGAGCTTTCCACGGAATATTTCGGCCGTGACATCCATATGCTGGGGCTTTATATCAATCCCTGTCATCCGGAATTTCTTGCTCATCTGGAAAAATTCCGGGAATCCAGAGACAATCGTAACCGTAAAATGTGCGAGTTACTGGCACAACAGGGAATTGATATCACATATGAATCCCTTGTTGCAGAATTTCCCGATTCCGTTTTAACCCGCTCCCATTATGCCTGCTATCTGCTCTCACATGGTTATGTAAAAAGCAGAAAAGAAGCATTTGAGCGTTATGTCGGAGACCATTGCAAAGCATTTGTTCCCAGAGAAAAAATAACTCCCATGGATGCAATCCGTCTGATTCGTGTTGCAGGAGGAATTCCCGTACTTGCCCATCCTATTTTATACCGGTTATCCGATGCAACTTTGGATAAAATGGTTGCAGAATTAAAAGAAGCCGGTCTCATGGGCATCGAAGGAGTATACAGCACTTATGCTCCCAGCGAGGAACGTTACATCAAGCGTCTGGCGGCAAAGTATGATTTGCTGGTAACCGGCGGCTCCGACTATCACGGTGGCAACAAACCGGACATTCAGTTAGGAAACGGACGAGGCAGCCTTTTTGTACCGGAAGAACTTCTGGACCGTTTAAAGGAGGCTTATCTTTCAAAATACAACAATCCGAAAGCCAATTCTGCCATACTCTTTTTCGATTTGGACGGGACACTTTTAAATGACGAGAAAACCATTTCTCCGTTAACCAGAGAAACTCTGGAAAACTGCGTAAAAGCAGGACACAGATTCGCCATTTCCTCCGGACGTCCTCTCGCCAGCATCCGTAAGCTGGTGGACAGACTGCATTTGGAGGACTTAAATCCCTTGGCATCCTCCTTTAACGGAAGTCTGGTATACGACTATGAAACCGGTAAAAATCTGATGGAATGCCGCCTTTCAACGGATATTGTTGAAAAGGTCCGCAATTTGATTTCCCCTCAGGGAATCCATTGCCATTCCTACTCTGAATCGGAGATTTTATCCGAAAAAGAAACACCGGAGCTTTTATTTTATGCAAAATATGTAAATCTTCCCTACCGGCTGGTGGACAATCTGTCCGCTCCCGGGGAAGAACCTTATAAAATGCTTATTGTCACTCTGGATAACCGGCAGCTTCTGGAGGATCTGAAAATACAGCTGGAGGAAATTCTCGGAGACAGGGTACAATGCCTGCTCTCCAATGATATGTTTCTTGAAGTATTGCCTGCAAATTCCGGCAAGGGAGCTGCACTTACCTTCCTGTGTGAGCACTACGGAATCAGCAAAGAACATTCCTTTGCTTTTGCAGATGCGGAAAATGACATTTCCATGTTACGGGAAGCAAGATACGGCGTATGTCTTTTAAACGGGCAGAAAAATGCCCTGGCAGCAGCCGACTATGTTACCTTTACGGACAATAACCACGAAGGACTGGTTCCTTATCTGAAAAAACTGCTTCCTTAACACAGAATATCCGAATTTTCTTTTTTTTCTTCAAAAAAAAAATTGAAAGTTTATGTATAATATGCTAAATTACTCATGGAGCGTTGATTTTCGACCTTACTAAATCAAAGAAGGGACAAAAAAATGAACAAAATTTATGAAGGTAAAACAAAAGATGTTTACAGCCTTGAAAATGGCAATGTAATGTTAAAATTCAAAGATGACTGTACCGGAAAAGACGGTGTATTCGATCCCGGTGAAAATTCCGTAGGTCTTACAATTGAAGGAATCGGTAAAGCAAACTTACAGTCTTCCATTCACTACTTTGAATTATTAAAAGCAGCAGGTATTAAGACACACTATGTAAGTGCAAACTTAGAGGAAGCTACCATGGAAGTTCTTCCTGCAAAAGTTTTCGGACACGGTCTTGAAGTTATCTGCCGTCTTGTTGCTACAGGAAGTTTTATCCGCAGATACGGTGAGTATATTGAAAACGGTACCGTTTTAGAAGGCGGTTATGTAGAATGTACCTTCAAGAATGATGCATTGGGCGATCCCCTTGTAACAGGCGAAGGACTCGCAGCTCTTGGAATTATGACTCCCGAAATGTTTGAAAGCATGAAAGAGCAGACCTTAAAGATTACTAAAATCGTTGCTGATGACTTAAAGTCCATCGGTCTTGATCTTTGGGACATCAAATTTGAATTTGGTTACAACAACAACGAAGTTATCTTAATCGATGAAATCGCTTCCGGTAACATGCGTGTATACAAGGACGGCACCATTGTTGATCCCGTTGAATTAACCAAGCTTATCAATAACAGATAATTTAGTTACTTATTCATAAAAAAACAGTATCGCACCCGCGATACTGTTTTTTTTACTTATATTTTTATACTTGTTTCTTTGTCTTATTTAACCTTGTTTCCAACTGCTTATTTGCAATAAATCGGCTTACCAAAGGATTTTCTTTGATAAGACGGCATCCGTATAAGGTATATTTATCCATTGCATTGATTCTCACAACTCTTCCGTTTAAAACGAAAGGCACTCCGCCGATGGAATCATAAAACTCCAAAAGCACCAACTCATTTTTCGGAATTTTTATCTCCGAGGTAATATCCAGTAAAATAGCAAATCCGCTTTCACTGATATCTTTTACTACCACATCAAAAGGTTTTGTTTTACCGGGTATGGATGCTTTCCCGTCAATTCCGAGGAAAACCCTGAAATTGTCTCTACGGTTGATGCGGACCCCGGGCACATCGCTTGTAATAACATGATACTGTATACCATCCACAATTTCCCGGTGTACCCTTACTACCTGCCACAGAAACGGCACCTTTTCTTCCTGATAAGCTATCATGGAAATAGCAATTCCGTCCGAATCAAAATTCAGAATTACACCATTGTGTTCAAAGGGCTCCACATAAAGCTTATTATTCTGGACAAAAACAATATTCGAATTCAGCGTAACATTGGAACGCTGATTGGATATGGTAATACTCATTTTGTAGGAATCCGTAATCTCTCTAATTTCCATAAGCCGATTTCCTTCCGGGGTGTCTTTTGTACAGGGTCAACGGGTTCTTTTAATCATTATACCACAAATTTAAGCTTCTACAATCAAATATCTTCCGTCGCCGATTTCAAATACTTCTTCGGCCTCTAAAATGCTGTTTTCATCCAACTCCTCCAAATCAAGACCGGATTCATCGAAGTACTCCCATACTTCTTTCGCGGAATTAACCACTACAGCCATACATTCATCCAGAAAATCAGCTGCTTCTTCCTCTGTTTCCGCAACCTTTTCTGCAAATAACTGAAGCTGTTTCTCCAAAAATGCCTGTAAAACAATTTTATCAAATTCCATACTATTATCCTCCTTATTGAAAGCGGGATATACGAAGTTCTATTCTCTCCAACGGATTCCCATCTTTTTTAATTCATAACAAATACGTGCTACAGGAAGCCCGACAACGGATGCATATTCTCCCTGAATGCTTTTAATATATGCGGCACAAAGTCCCTGGATTGCATACGAACCGGCTTTATCTCTGCACTCGCCGCTGGAAACATAATCTTTTATATCTTCCTCTGTCATATCATACATGGTAACATCCGTTTTCTCATAAAAGGTATTACGCTCCAGCCTTCCGTTTCTGAAACAAAACAGGGTTACGCCGGTATACACCTGGTGGGTATTTCCCGCCAGTTTGCGAAGCATCCTTGCCGCATCTTCATCATCAACAGGCTTTCCCATGATTTCCCCTTCTGCTGCTACCACCGTGTCGGAACCAATCACCACAAAATCCTGATCAATTCCGGGCGCATCGTACATTACGGGAATCTTGCCTGCAACATCTTCCGCTTTCAGGAAAGATAACTGCATCACATATTCAGCAGGATCCGTTGTATCCGCCGACTCCTCTGCCTCACTGACCTGCACCGTAAAATTCATTCCGATTTGTGTCAGTAATTCCTTTCGTCTGGGAGATGCGGATGCCAATATGAATTTCATTTATTCTTCCTCCCCGTATTCAGGTTTCTTTTCAGGAATAAAAACTCTTGCATCATATGCATCTTTTTTATTCTTCCGGGCATGTTTACGGGCTTCTTCCATAAAATAATTCTGGGAGCCGAATAAAACCTTGCCTCTTTTGTCTATTTTATCATAAGTACCGTCAGGTTTCAAATACTGGGCTTTTAAAGTGTCACGAAGCTGGCAATCCAAAATTTCGCCGACCTTCTTCTGCAACGCCGGTTCCGAAACAGGGAATAAAATCTCCACGCGACGCTCCAGGTTTCTGGGCATCCAGTCTGCACTACTTAAATAGTACTCTTCTTCTCCGCCGTTCTCAAAGTAATAAATACGGCTGTGCTCCAGGAAATTTCCTACGATAGAACGTACGGTAATATTATCACTGATGCCGGGAATCCCGGGACGCAGACAACAAATACCGCGTACTATCAAATCAATTTTAACACCGGCCTGACTTGCCTGATATAGAGCCACAATTACATCCCTGTCGCAAAGGGAATTCATCTTGGCAATAATTCTGCCGTTCTGACCGGCCAGGGCATTCTTGGTTTCACGTTCAATTAAGAACAGGAAACGCTCCTTCATCCACAAAGGTGCCAGAGACAGACAATTCCAGTTTAGCGGCTCCGAATAGCCGGACAACATATTAAAGACCGCCGTTGCATCCTCTCCCACAGGCTCTTTACAGGTAAAGAGTCCAAGGTCTGTATACAGCTTGGCAGTGGCATCATTATAGTTGCCGGTAGCCAGATGCACATATCTTCTGATACCGTCACTTTCACGACGAACCACCAAAGTGATTTTACTGTGAGTTTTAAGACCTACAAGTCCGTAAATTACATGGCATCCCGCTTTTTCAAGTTTCCTTGCCCAGACAATGTTATTTTCTTCATCAAAACGGGCTTTTAATTCTACCAGAACAGTAACCTGCTTTCCGTTTTCTGCTGCCTGTGCAAGAGCCGCAATAATAGGGGAATTACCGCTGACACGGTACAACGTCTGTTTAATCGCCAGCACATCCTTATCCCTTGCCGCCTGTCTGATAAAATCCACGACCGGCTCAAAACTCTGATAGGGATGATGCATCAAAATATCCTGTTTGCTGATGGCATCAAAAACAGAATCTTCTTCCGCAAACTCCTCTACGGCAACGGGAACAAAGGGTTCATTTTTTAAATGTGTAAAACCTTCCAGCCCGTATACTTTCATTAATACGGTAAGGTCCAACGGTCCTTTTATCTTAAAAATATCTTCGTCTTCGATTTCCAGTTCATGCGTAATAATATCGAGAAGCTCCTTGTTAATTCCCGCTTCCACTTCCAGTCGGATGGCTTCTCCCCACTGGCGTTTTTTCACCTGACGCTCGATTTCTTTTAAAAGATCTTCTGCCTCGTCTTCGTCAATGGAAAGGTCTGCATTACGCATGATTCGGAAAGGATGAGCACAGAGTACTTCATAATTCAGGAAAAGTTTGGGCATATTCCGCTCAATCACTTCTTCTAAGAGGATGATGGTTCTGCTGCCTTCCTCCCCCGGCACCTCCACGATACGGTTCAAAACGCTGGGAACCTGTACCGTTGCGAATTCGGATTCCTGCGTTTCCCCTTTTTTACGGAGAAGTGCTCCGATATTAAGAGACTTGTTCCGAATCAGCGGAAACGGTCTGGAAGAATCCACCGCCATAGGCGTTAAAACCGGATATACATTCTCTTCAAAATACCGGTCAACATACTTTTTCTGTTCTTTATTTAAGTCCTCGTGGGACTCTACCACATGCAAACCATTCTGATCCAGCAAGGGAAGCAGCGAACGGTTATAGGTGGAATATTGCAGATTTACAAGAGCATGCGTTGCCTCACTTACCCTTTTTAACTGCTCCTTCGGCTTCATTCCCGCAATATCTTCTTTATCGTAACCGGCTTCCACCATATCTTTTAAAGAAGCTACCCGCACCATAAAAAACTCATCCAGATTGGAAGCTGTAATACTTAAAAATTTGATTCGCTCAAAAAGAGGAATACTTTTATCTCTTGCTTCTCCTAAAATTCTTTCGTTAAATGCCAGCCAGGACAGTTCTCTGTTCAGAAAATATTCCGGTCTGGTGAAATCTTTCTTTTTCTGCATGTTTCTCTCCTGTTTTATCCGTTAAAAAGTTTTCTTCTGCTTTAATATGGGACGGATGCTGTAAACTTCTTCAAAAAACATACCGTTTTCCTGAAAAAGTCCTTTCTCCATCTCAATACTTTCAAGTGCTTCCACCTGCACCCAAAGTTCATTTTCATGAAGGGAAGCTTTTACCGAAGTAAATTTCTTTTTATGACTTCTGTCCAAGCCGCAGGCAAGACGGAGAATTGCTGTAAGTTTGGCTATTTTTAAATAATCTTCCCTGTCAATGCCCCCAACCTTGGCGATTTCTTCATAGTATGCAAAATCCGTCTGATTGTACTTCACCACATTTGCAACAATTTCTCTTTCCAAATGGGACAATCCGATGATTTCCGTACGCATGATAATATGGTAAGAACATTCACTTACCGCCGAAAGGCTGATGTATTTACCGCAATCATATAAAAGTGCCGCAATCCGCAGTAAAAGCCGTTCCCTTGCCCCCATGCCATGAATTTTTCTGGTACTGTCAAAGATGGTAAGTGCAATGCTTTCCAATGCCTCGCTTCTCTGTCTGCTTCCCTGGTATCTACGGTTGGTACTTCTGGCACAGGAAAGGATGTCCTGCTCGAAATCATGACTCTGTTTTAACAGTTTATTCTGCTCCGCGTAATCATATGCAATACCGTCGCAAAGAGTAACCCCCGGCGCCCAGATCTGCACAGCACCCGTAATTTCCAGAATTCCTTTTAACAATAGACCCGCAATAACGTAAAGAAGTACGTTTTCTTCCGGAACATCAAGCTCTTTTGCCATGGTCTTCAAACCGGCATTCTCCCAGTTTTCCATTTTCTTCATAAAAGCATTGGCGCTCATGAAACCTTTTTTTTCATTTCCTTTTTGATACCGGTTAATAATATTGGAAATATAATCATCCACCACAATCAGGTTTTTATATTCTTTTTCTTTTAAATAAAGCTTCTTGAATTCATTCAGGCGGGTATGAATCACTTCGTCCAGAATTCCGCGTATCTGACCGGAGCGGGGTGAAATTCTTTTAATCTGCTCATGGAGTCTCAAGATACCAAGATTCATGTTCTGGGTAGCAAAAAGACTTCCGTTGTCGAAAAGAGACACCTGAATACTGCCGCCGCCCATATCTAAAATTGCTGTTTTTTCCTGAATGATGGTTTCAAATGCCTCGCCTTTGGCCGCAATGGATTTATAATCCAGAAAACGCTGCTCGGAATTACTTAAAACGCTCATATCAAGGCCGGTACGGCTTTTAATCCGGTCCAGAACAATCATGGTATTTTCCAGTTCCCTGATTGCACTGGTACCAAAAGTTCTGTACTCCGTTACCTTATAGGCTTCCATTATCCCCGCATATTCTTTTAAAACACGGCAAAGTTCCTCCATCCTGTCATAGGAAAGCTTTCCGGTTTTATAAGATTCCGTCCCCAGATCCAGACGATGTCTGATGTGGTCGATTTCTTTCAAACCGCTTTGGGAAGAAATCTCAAATATTTTCATTGCAAGTTCGAAGGAACCTACATCAATTGCCGCAAATAACTTCTTTTTCATTTGCCACGCCCCCATTTAAGTGCCTTTTACGGACACGAATTACTTGTATCTATTCTACTTGATTATGCGGTGTTTCTCAACCTAAAATGCAGAAAGTTTTTTTAAAAATCTATTGATTTTACCATCGCAAAAAGGCATACTTTTATTAGTATCCTTATCTAAAACTTTCATACAAAGGGGAAAGTCTGCAATTACAAAACAGACGATATAAAAAAGATGAAAAAAGGACTCACGGCTACATTAATCATATTGGGAATGGTACTGGTGGTAATCGGCGCCGCCTTTGCCAGCCATTTCTTAAATAAGGTCCCTTCCAACCCGGAAGGAACCATCGGAAATACCGCAGGGAATTTAAACAACGGAGGATACTTCTGTGAAGACTCCGACGGCAAAGTGTTTTTTTCAAACTCATATGACAACGGTGCCCTGTATTCCATGAATGCGGACGAAACAAAAATCAAAAAACTTTCTTCTTCTGCAGTAAGTTCTTTAAATACCGGCGGAAACTATATTTATTATTATCTGGAAGATTCCTCCGCCGCCAGCGGACTTGGCTTCGTACGAAGAGTTATCGGTGTATACCGCTCTAAAAAGAACGGAAATGCCGTAGCCACATTAAGCCGGGAACCGGCAGACACGCTTGTGCTTGCAGGGAATCAAATTTATTTCCAGAATTACCCCAACGGCAAAGTCTGGGAATTTTCTAAAATGACCACGGAAGGAAAAGATTTAACCGTTCTCGAAAAAAATTATATTAACCCTTCCTCCGTTTACGGAAATTATATTTATTATAACGGAATGGAAAACGAACATTTTCTGTACCGCTATAATATGATTACCCATGAAAAACAGCTGCTTTTAAAATATAACGTATGGCAGCCGGTTTGCACCGGAGAGTATGTTTATTTCATGGATATTGAAAATGACTACCGATTATGTCGTTACAGCCTCGCATCCGAAGAAGTGGAAGTTGTAATTTCTGACCGTTTAGACTGTTACAACATTACCGACTATTATATTTACTATCAAATCTCCGACGGGGACAATTCTGCACTCATGCGCTCAGACCTTGACGGTAGTAATACGGAAGTTGTTGCCTACGGTACTTACCGGGATTTGAACGCAACTTCACAGTACTTATACTTCCGCGAATTCGGCAACGACATTGCCACATATCGCACTCCCGTAGACGGTATCGTTGACGTAAAAGAATTTAATGCTGCATTTGAAGCAATCAAAAAGGAAGATTAGGGTGAAGGCCCTATCTTCCTTTTATTTCTATTCTGTCTAAAATCCCCTGCACGCCCACGTTCTGATGGGTAAGATACATTCTGCAAACATCCTGCACAAATTGGGGATCTTTTTTCAGTTTTAAAGCAATGACATCAATACTTACACCCTTATCAATGTATTTTATTATTTTCTCAACATCTTTATAAATCCGGCTGTTTTTCTGCGTTGGACAAACCGTTGTTTTCTTATATTGCAGAACATGTTCCGCTTCTGTCCCATTACAAACATAACTTCTTGCGTGTCCATAATAGATTTTCTTCGGAGAACGTTTCATAATCGCTCTCCAGCTTTCCCAAACAGTCTCTTCTTCATGAGATTTCAACTCATAAAAAGGATACAAATCCCCAACGAAAACTTCGCCCGAATCCAGACACAGTGAAATGCTGTCATCACTATGTCCGGGAGTTGGAATAATCTCACCCTCCGTACCGAGACTTTTTAAAAAGGCTCTGCTTTCTGCAAAAGAAAGCACCTTAACGTTAGCATTCTCAATGGGAACAAAACCGCCTCTTTTATCCTTCTTTAGAATCTCGTCCGCAGCGTGGATATATGAAACCTGGTTCTCCATAACAACCGGAACAATCTCATGCTGCGTCAATTCCCCTGCCAGTCCCATGTGATCCGGATGAAAATGTGAAATCATCAGATATTGTACACTCTGTAGCTTTAAACCTTTCTCCCCTAACTCACGACACAAACGTGGAAAGGAACCGGCCCATCCTGTATCAAACAGAATGGCCCGGTTATCGGTTTCAATGAAATAGGTATTCGTATTATCGTAATGTAGTTCATGAATCATGTTAATTCTACCTAAAACCGTGTCAAATTATAATACCAATCAGAACCTGCAATGGCCGCATAGGGAACATAGACCTGCAAATTACCCTCTGTATCCAAATACATGGGAAGGTTTACATCTGCATGCTCATTCACATTTGAAATATAACGGTTAATCATTTCAGGATCTGTCATGGGATTCGGCCAGTTTTTTGCAAGTTCTGTAAAAGCCTCCTTCTGAAGACGACACACCTCTGTTACAAAGGATTCTTCCGTCATCCCCTTCATTGCAATCAGCTCTGTATTGGTCACTTCCTTATGCTGCTCAAAATCGTAGGTATATGCCATATAATCTATAAAATCTGTTCCGTAATCTATCGCCACAACGATCGAGGCAAGATTTCCATACTCAAATACATCATATGTAACCCAATGTACCCAAAGAGAAACGCCTGACGCCATACACTCTGCCTCATCTTCGATTACTTCACTTAATTCCTCATCAATTCTTTTATTTAAAGTAACTGCACTTTCGGAATCATCATAAAACTGGGGAATCTGATAATGATAGGCTTCTTCGCCGAATCCATCTGAATATGTGCCTGAAGCATTAAGCAATTCCGCAATGCGGGGATTATCCGTTTGTTTTAATTCTTTTACAAAAAAAGATTCTGTGGAGGGTTTCTCCGAAGATACTTCCTCCGAAGAAGCGTTTTCTTTGTTCTCGCCTGTGAATTCTTCCTGTCTTTCCTCCGTCACCGCTTTCTCTATATTTTCTGTCGTTTCTTCCGTTTTTTCTTCCTCTGTTTCCTTCTCTTCCGTCACCGTAACTTCCTTTTCCGTAGGACGTTCCGTAACATCTTTCGAAACCATACAGCCTGTCATGGAAACAACGGCAGCAATGGCCATACACAAAACTATTTTTTTCATTTTACATCCTCCCGACACTCCTATGGGAATGTCATCTCGTTGGTTATTATTCATTTCATACTAAGCATACATCATTCGGTGCAGATTGTAAAGTAGCTTTTTAATACTTTCTGTATTTATAGATAATTTTTTTCGCATAGGAATTTCCTCTGCATCAAAAAGAGCCCTTGCGTTACTCCCCGGCAACGCAAAAGCTCCTTACACTCATTATTACTGTTTGTTTGTCACATAACTGTCTTTTAATCTCTTCAGCATTTCCTTGGTGGTCGCCCCAATAAGAGGGTGTCTCTTATAAGGTGCAATCTCATTCAAGGGAATTAAAACGAAATCCCTGTTCTGAATATCCACATGAGGAATAGACAAGTACTCAGTCTGAACAATATCATCATCATAATATAAAATATCCAGATCCAAAGTTCTGGGACCCCAATGTACGGTTTTTTCCCTTCCTGCGTGACGCTCTTCCGCCTTTAAAAACTCCAGAAGTTCCTTTGCATCGTAAAGGGTTCTGAGTTCCAGAGCTCCGTTATAAAAGCTATCCTGGTCTACGCCGCCGTAAGGCTTGCTTTCAACAATTTTAGATACCTTCTTTACTTCGCAACAACGGTCCGCAGTAAGAGATTCAATCGCACCGCTGATGTTAGCAAGACGGTCTCCCAGATTAGAACCGAAAGCTATGTACGCCGTATGCCAGCTTCTGTGAATCTTCACGGAAACGGTTTCAAAAGGCATGGGAATCGGTGCAGAGGGCTTCTCAATTTCCAAGGTTACCGCCTCCAAAAGGGGATAGGTCATCAAAAGCTTTCTTGCAAGACAGTTTGCTACCGACTCCAGAAGATTCATTCTGTTTTTTGTCATAAAATCATTAATGAGAAGACATACCTTACCGTAATCCACGGAATCCGATAATTCATCCGTACGGCTGGATTTGGTAGTATCCATATGAAGGGTGGCATTTACCACAAACTTCTGTCCCTTCTCCTGCTCTTCCTTAAAAACACCGTGCCAGGCATAAATTTCCAGGCCCTTAATAATAATCTGATCCATACTTTTTTCCTTTACCTTTTACCCAAAACTGCCTCTGTCATGCGGATAACCCTGACGTTTTCCTTAACGTCATGTACCCGGACAAAAGCGCATCCTTTTATAACGCCCAATACCGTAGTGGCCAGAGTCCCTTCCAGCCGTTCTTCCACGGGCAAATCAAGTGCATATCCGATAACGGATTTCCTTGATGTTCCCAGCAAAACAGGACAGGACAACTCAGAAAGCTGTTCCAGATGATTTAAAAGAAGCAAATTTTCTTCCGGTGTTTTGGCAAAGCCGATTCCGGGATCCACCAGAATCTTATCCCTTGCAATGCCTCGCTCCGTTCCGTAGGCAATACTTCTTTTCAAATCTGATACTACATTTTCCACAAGATTGTCATAGTGTCCGTTTTCTCTGTTATGCATGATGACACACGCCGCATTGTACTCCGAAATTACAGCTGCCATGTCTTTATCCTTTTGAAGCCCCCAGATATCATTAATCATATCCGCTCCGGCTTCCAGTGCCTCTTTTGCTACCGCTGCCTTCCATGTATCCACGGAAACAGGCACATCGAAGCGCTCTTTTATTGCTTTTATAATGGGGATAACCCTTGCAATTTCTTCTTTAACATCAACCGGTGTATGCCCCGGTCTTGTAGATTCTCCGCCAATATCCAGAATGTCTGCACCTTCCGAAAGCATGCGTTCCGTCTGCCGTATGGCATCCTCGATGTGATTCCATTTACCCCCGTCAGAAAAAGAATCCGGTGTCACATTGAGAATTCCCATCACATATGTCTTTTTACCGATTTCAAACTGACGATTTCCTATCTGCACGATGCAAACTCCTTCAATTGGTTAATACCGTAAAAAATCTGTTTTCTTTTCAGGCTTCCTGTCACACAACTCATAAGAAGCACAGTAAAAGCATTCCCGGCTTAATTTATCCGCTCTGTAAATAAGCTCTGAAAGTGGCTCCGTATACGCCTCTTCTTTATTGCGATGCATCCGAATGGCCCGAAGGATCATTTCACTCTCTCCCGGGTCAAATCCACAGTCTGCAAGGATGCCTTCTGCAATTTCACCGCTTGCAATTTCATGAGGGGTACCGTTTTCGTACTGAATGTGTCTGCCGCAATCATGAAGCAATGCTGCCGCATAAATATACTCTTTTGCCACGGCTTTGTTTTCTTCCAGATTCAGAATGATGGCAATACGGGCAACATCCATAAAATGCCGCATATTATGCCTGCAGAAAATCCGGTCCGCTTCCTTTTCTTCTATCAGCCGTAAAGCTTCCAAATATGTCCGGTGTTTTAAAATACGATTTACACGTTCCATTTATGCACCCTTTTCCGGCTTATTTCCCAAGCATCTGAAAAAACAAATTCTTCATGGCAGGGTCCGTTTCAAATACACCTCTGGTGGCTACGGTCACGGTTTTACTTCCCGGCTTTTTAACCCCTCTCATGGTCATACACATGTGCTCTGCTTCCATAACAACCATAACACCCTTGGGATTTAAATTCTCCATAATGGCATCCGCCACCTGGGAAGATAACTGTTCCTGAAGCTGCAAACGTTTGGCAAATACCTCCACGGTCCTTGCAAGCTTACTCAAACCAACCACCTCACCATTGGGAATATATGCAATATGTGCCTTTCCATAAAAAGGCATCAGATGATGCTCGCACATGGAATAAAAAACAATATCCTTTTCCAGCACCATTTCACTGTTATCCACTTTAAATCTTTTAGATAAAACCTCTGCCGCCGATTCTTCTTTACCGGAAAGAATTTCCGTATACATTCTGGCAATCCGGTCAGGTGTCTCTACCAGACCTTCTCTTTTTACATCCTCGCCCATTCCTTCCAAAAGCAGGGTTATGGCTTCCCGGATTTTATTTTCGTCTGTCATTTTATGCCTCCTTTATTCCTTTCCCTGTTTTCGCAAGCAGTTCTGAATGCTCCGAGATAAGAAAGGGAACCGAATGCAAGTACCACGCCTTCCGGTCCTGCCAGAAGCGTAGCCATTTCCAGGGCCTCCTCAATGGAATCCGCCGCGGTTACATTCGGGTGATACTTCCGTATCTCTCCTGCCAGTTCAAATGCAGGCAGGGCGCGATGACGGATTGGCGGTGTCACGGTTACGATATACTCCGCCATATCACAGGAATCCTGTATCATACAGGAATAATCTTTGTCTTTCAGTACTCCCATTATATAAACAATTCGCTGATTTGTAAAATGGAAACGAAGGGTCTCCATCAATTTTTTCACCGCTGCCTCATTATGGGCACCGTCAGCGATTATATAAGGTTTTTTGCCCAGTATTTCAAATCTTCCCGGCCATTTTGCATTCATAAAACCGGCAAGAATTTTATCATCTTTCAAAGCTACGCCCAGTTCTTTTAACACACGAAAAGCAAGCAGGGCAAGGATTGCATTTTCTCTCTGATGTGCCCCTAAAAGAGGAATCTTTACATTCTGATATACATCATAGGAAAACTGCTCACTTTTTAAAGTACTTTTTATTTTTTTCGCAGATAAGGGGTCCGCAAAATGAGGGGTAATTCCCAGATTACCGCAAGCCTTGGCAAGAACCTGCGCAACCTCTTCTGTCTGCTTGGCACTTACCATGGCAGTTCCGGGTTTTAAGATGCCTGATTTTACCATTGCAATCTTTTCCGGTGTATCTCCCAGAATTGCTTCATGGTCCATACTGATTTCCGTAAAAACACAAAGCTTTGGAGACGGAATCACGTTGGTCGCATCTTCTGCACCACCCATGCCGCATTCCAAAACGACATAATCACATTTTTTATCTCTAAAATAAGCAAATGCCATGGCGGTTTCCAGTTCAAATGCAGTAGGATGGGCAAAACCTTCCGCCTCCATCTCTTTGGAAATCCGAAAAAGCTCCGTCAGGCAGTCCGCCACAAAAGTTTTGGTCACATGCTTATTATTTACCTGAATTTTCTCCCTGTAATCCGTGATGACAGGTGAAATATACCGTCCTATTTTATAACCATTCGCCATAAGACCTTCCGCGAGAAAGGTAGAAACGGAACCTTTTCCGTTGGTTCCCGCCACATGAATAAATTGCAGGGTTTCCTGTGGATTTCCCATGCGCCGGAGCAGTTCCCGTATGGTTACAAGTCCCATAACACTGCCCAACTTATTCACATTTATCTCTAAATAGTCCAGTACTTCTTCATACTTCATGTTTCTGTTTTTTCCTCTGAACTTTCCATTCTTTTAGACATCTCCGTCAATTGCCGCATCAATGTTTAAGGTATTGATGGTACGTCTTTTCAGTCTCGCTTCCTCGGAAAACTTCAGGATAAAATCCTTTGCATCCTGGGAATGTCTGATATTTTTAAGTATAAGCTGCTGATGGGTGGAATCTCCGGTATAACAAATCACGTCTCCCAACCCGAACCAGCGCTGAAAAAATCCTCTTTCAAGTCGGACATCCTGAATTTTGTACATATAACAGTCGTTCTGTACCTTCTTAAAAAATCCGCTGTCGATGGTAAGTACATCTTCCTTCAGAGTATATCTGGTAAAAGTAAACGGCAGTCCCAGAAAAGCCCAACGCTTACGCTCTGTTAATACAAAAGTTCCCCTTGTCGTACTCGGTTCCCTATCCTCTCTGACCGGTTTTTCATCCGGTTCGGACACTGTCACATTCTTCATTTCTTCGGTTATATTTGCTTTATCTTCCATACTTCCCCTCCCATTTCTTCAGGCCAAGTTCGCATACCACATATATTTTACCATTTTATCCTCATTCAAACAACCTAAAAATACATTCCGATACACACATTATTCACTTGCCTGTCCCCCCTGCCATGTGTTATCATTATTCTGGTTTCAGATGATAAAAGAAAGGAGTCAGTTATGCGACATTTAATGAGCCCTCTCGATTTTACGGTAGAAGAATTGGACAAATTGTTCGATCTTGCAAACGACATCGAGAAAAACCCCAGCAAATATGCTCACAGCTGTGACGGAAAGACTCTTGCCACCTGCTTTTATGAGCCCAGTACCAGAACACGTCTTAGTTTTGAGGCAGCCATGATTAATCTTGGCGGCAGCGTTCTCGGATTTTCCAGTGCAAACGCATCCTCTGCTGCAAAAGGAGAAAGTGTTTCTGACACAATTCGTACAATTTCCTGCTATTCAGATATTTGTGCAATGCGTCATCCCAAGGAAGGTGCCCCCATGGTTGCGGCAGCCAAATCAGGCATTCCCGTAATCAATGCCGGCGATGGCGGACATCAGCATCCCACACAGACCCTTACGGATTTACTTACCATCCGTTCCCTTAAAGGGCGCTTAAACAATTTCACCATCGGTCTTTGCGGTGATTTAAAATTCGGGCGTACCGTACATTCTTTGATTAACGCCCTGATTCGATACGACAATATTTCCTTCATTTTTATTTCTCCTGAGGAATTGCGTATTCCCGACTACATCACAGAAAAATTGAAGGAATTAAATATTCCTTATGAAGAAGTGATTCGTTTAGAGGATGTAATGCCTAATCTGGACCTTTTATACATGACAAGAGTTCAGCGTGAAAGATTCTTCAACGAAGAAGATTACATCCGTTTAAAAGACTTCTATATCCTGAACAAAGATAAAATGGCATTGGCTAAGGATGATATGCTTGTGCTTCATCCCCTTCCCCGTGTCAACGAAATTTCCGTCGAAGTGGACGATGACCCGAGAGCCGCTTATTTCAGACAGGTTCAGTACGGTGTATATGTGCGTATGGCACTGATTCTGACACTTTTGGAAATCGAAGTTTAGGAAGGAGGAAACAACATGCTTAACATCGGTAAAATCGAAGAAGGATTTGTTTTAGACCATATCAAAGCCGGTAAAAGCCTTTCCATCTACCATCATCTTCAGTTAGATCAGAAAGACTGTACCGTTGCCATTATTAAAAATGCTAAAAGTAATAAAATGGGTAAAAAAGACATTCTGAAAGTAGAATGTGATATCAGCCAGCTTGACATGGATGTACTTGCGGTAATCGACCACGATATTACCATAAATGTAATCCAGGGCGGAGAAATCGTTGCAAAACAGGAACTTTCTCTCCCCAAAGAAGTCCGTGACATTTACAAGTGCAAAAATCCCCGTTGCATTACTTCTATTGAACAGGAGCTTCCTCATATCTTCTGTCTTTCCGACGAAGCCAAAGGACTCTACCGTTGCAAATACTGTGAAGAGAAATGCACGGATGTTATCGGAGACAGTTTTCTGTTCCGTTAAAAAGACTCAAACAATAAAAAGCTACGATAAAATTTTTATCGTAGCTTTCTCTTTTATAACATGATATTTATGTACGGTTAATTTACTGTATATCGCACATTTTTACGTCTGCAAGTGTTAATGCTCTCAAATCATCTACTGTTGCATTTGGAAGCTCTACCACACGACATGCCTGATTGGAAACAGCCTGTTCCAGGAAATTACGTACATCTCTGGCATTTGCATGTTCTGCCTTGGGATCCTGCAAGCGTTTTGCAAAGAATTCTTTTACGTATTCCTTGGCATTCTCCTTCAAATAGTATTCCTGATTCTCAAGCATTTTCTCCATAATGAGTATATGTTCTTCCGGAGAATAATTATCAAAGGTAATAAATTTATTAAATCTGGATTTAAGACCCGGGTTAGATGCAAGGAATTCCTGCATCTGTTTGGGATATCCGGCTACAATTACCACGAAATCCTCTCTATGATCTTCCATTTCTTTCAAAAGGGAATCAATGGCTTCCGTACCGAAATCCCCTTCACTTTTATTTACGACAAGAGAATATGCTTCATCAATAAAAAGCACTCCGCCCATAGCCTCTTCCACAACCTCTTTTACACGGGCTGCCGTCTGACCTACATAGCCTTTTACCAGGCCGGCACGGTCAGTTTCCACAAGGGTTCCTTTGGATAAAACTCCCATATACTGATAAATCTTTGCTACAACTCTGGCAACCGTTGTTTTACCGGTTCCGGGGTTCCCTAAGAATACCATATGTTTGGAAATATCTATGGTTTTGATTCCCATCTTTTCACGCATCTGCTGAACCTTCATCAAGCTCACAAGACTGTGAATTTCCTGTTTAACACCCTGAAGTCCAATCATGCCGTCAAGCTCCTGTAAGGCTTCTTCCAGAAGTTTCGGATCCATGGTAGCTTCTTCTTTTTTAGGCATCAGCTGGCGAATCAGACGTTTTTCAACAGGAATAAATACACCCCTGTCACGCAACGTGTTTTCAATCATTTTATTATAGCAGGCGAGCCTTCCTACCGATTCCGGGGATGCATCTTTATTAACGGACAGAATCCTCTCTCCGAACATACGGATAAAATCCGCGATAATTTGCGCCTTCTGTTCACAATAAATATCATTGGGCAGGGTATGGGAAAAATCCGCACGTATAGCACACTGAAGCGCCACGGGAACATTCATTAAAATGTTTTCATCAATATGATCCCGCATTTTCATAATACGCATATCACGTACGGAAGGACAAGTGGTAAAAAATCTGCGCACCACTTCCCTCTCGGTCTCTGAAATTTCTCCGTCTGCATCTGCAATATAAATTGCCAGGGAAATCATGGAGTACTGAAAACTGCTCTTTAGATCCCTGGGAATCATACTGTTGTCCGCAGGAATTCCTGCTTCCGTAAGACGGGTACAGATATCCTCCACTATTGCCATATATTCTTCCGGGGTTTTTTCTACTGCCATCGCATCACCTCGTTAAACAAGATTCAAAACCTCTTCCTTGGGTGCCTTCGCCGAAGTTACTTCCGTTGCATATAAAACAGGACCAACTCCGTTATAATCCGCCCAATACTCATGTTTTACAACTGCCGTAACCGTTACCCAGTCACCGCTTTTATACTGCTTTGCATCCTTCCATTTGGATACAAATCCCAAAAATGCAATATCATCCGCACAACAGGTCATTGCGCTTCTGCCGGGTACAAAATGTCCCTCAGGGAAGCCATCCGGCTTCACTACCGTTGCAAGGAATTTAACCACCTTACCCTCATACCGGTCAGGCGTATCCAACATATCAAAAAACCAGATTGCATAGCTTTTTTCGGTTAATTCAATCACATCTGCATTTACGTCATAAGGAAGTTCTTCTTCCATGGTTGCGGATACTTCGCCGTCTTTGTCCTCAAATACAATTTCCGCACTCCGGTTCAATGCCATCATGTTCCTTTTATAACTTGCCAGGTCTTTGATACCGTCACAACGGTTAAAAATAATGAGTTCTGACTTACGAACCATATCTCCTATCATGGAACGCATATTGTTATAATACATCGGGAATGTGGATGCATCGATAACCGTTACCTGCTGGCCGATTTTCCAGTGCCAGGGAAGCTTTAAATCCTTATAAGGCCACATACCGTTATACTCAATAATGATTCGCTCCGGTTTATGTTTTTTCTCAAGTTCCAACAGATGGGAAGAATTAAAATCTTCTTTTTCTTCTATGATTTCAAGTACGGTATTGGTCTGTTTTAAAAGTGCCTCATCATATTCATTTTCACCCTCTTCGCAAAGCAGAAGAAGTGTCTTTCCTTTGGTCTGAAAATAAGGCTGCTGCATTGTAAACGTAATGAATTCCGTTTTACCGCTCTCTAAAAATCCGTTTATAATATAAACTGCTTTCACTGACTGCCTCCTACGGCTCCTATACACCAAAAAGTGTCTTCAGATTTTCTTCTGAAATATTAGAACCGATTACACAAATTTTACCTGTAACATCGGGAATTCCCTTGCGGACATTCTTTTCTTCCGGAACATAATCAAAGTAAATAAAATCTCCGTCAGAACCGGGCACCATACCTTTGGCACGAAGTACAAGACCATATTTACCCACATTTTCGATTTCTTCCAGAATTTCACTGATTTCATCTTCAGTAAAGCACTTAGGTGTCTCAAATCCACAACTTGTAAACACTTCATCTGCATGATGATGGTGATGATGGTCATGACAACCGCAGGTACACTCTTCGTCATGGTCATGATGATGATGTTCATGATGTTCATGATGATGCTCATGGTCATGATCGTGACAACCGCAATCGCAGTCTTCATCATGGTCATGATGATGCTCGTGATGATGATGTTCGTGTTCATGATCGTGACAACCGCAGTCACAGTCTTCGTCATGATCGTGATGATGCTCGTGATGATGATGTTCATGCTCATGGTCATGATCGTGACAACCGCAATCGCAGTCTTCATCATGGTCATGGTGATGTTCATGATGATGTTCACGTGCCTTGCTGAACTCCTCTAAAAGCTCCTCTTCGAGAGATTTACCCTTCTCCATGGTTGCAAGAATCTGTTCTCCGGAAATCTTATCCCAGGGAGTGGTAATAATGGTTGCCTTATCGTTATGTTTACGAAGCAATTCCACTGCTTCTTCCAGTTTTTCCTGTTTAACATTCTGGGTTCTGCTTAAAACGATAGTACCGGCATGCTCAATCTGGTTGATAAAAAATTCACCGAAGTTTTTGATATACATCTTACATTTTGATACATCCACAACAGCCACGGCTGCATTTAAGGATACATCCTTCATGTCTTCCTTACCAACTTCCAGGTCTGCAACTGCCTTAATAACATCAGAAAGTTTTCCTACACCTGAAGGTTCAATAAGAATGCGTTCCGGCTTATACGTATCGATTACTTCTTTCAAAGCGGTTCCGAAATCTCCTACCAGGGAACAGCAGATGCATCCGGAGTTCATTTCTTTAATCTCGATACCCGCATCTTTTAAAAAACCGCCGTCAATACCGATTTCACCGAATTCGTTTTCAATTAAAACTACCTTCTCTTTGTGAAGTACATCCTTAAGCATTTTTTGAATAAAAGTTGTTTTTCCGGCACCTAAAAAACCGGAAATAATATCAATTTTAGTCATTTTACACGATCCTTTCTTCTGCTGCCTACTTCAAAAATCCATTGACAATCTGAGCTTCCGCTTCTTCCTCCGTCAGGCCCAGCGTCATTAATTTGATTAACTGCTCGCCCGCAATTTTACCAATGGCTGCCTCATGAATCAGGCTTGCATCAATATGATTAGCCGTAATCTCAGGCACAGCCCGTACACTTGCTTCGTCCATAATAATGGCATCACATTCCGTATGACCGTTACAACGGTTATTTCCGTTGATTTTAGATAAAAACAACTGTCTGGAATGGTCCTTGGCCACGGAACGGGAAATAACATTGGCACCGCAATCTTCACCATCTAAGTCTACGGTAAAATCCGTTTCGGCAACCTGATTGTCATGGGTCATGATTTTTTCCTTAATAACGAGTGTTGCTTTATCTCCCAGTTTCGCATTGGTTACACGCTTGGTGGAATCTACACCTTCAATCTGTACGGTGTCCATTTCCATATAAGCGCCTTCTTTTAATTCGATAATGGTAACCGGGTTCATGATGCGCTCTCCGGTTCCCTCACCGCTTCCGTAATGCTTCTCCACATATTTTACTTTGGAATTGGCACCGACTACGAAACTGTGAATACCGCTGTGCTCCGTGCCTTCTTTGCCACCGTTGTGAATGCCGCAACCTGCAATAATGGTTACGTCACAATCCTCTCCGATTACAAAATCATTGTAAACAGATTCTTTTAAACCGGTCTGGGTTAAAAGCACCGGAATATGAAGACTTTCATTTTTGGTTCCGGGTTTAATAATAATATCAATTCCCGGCTTATCTTCCTTGGTAATAATATCTATATTTGCTGTGGTGTTGCGTCCCGCAAGTCCTCCGTTTGTACGGATGTTATATGCACCTGTAGGAATTTCATGAAGACCTGCAACCTGCTCCAACAGCGTTTTCTGTATTGCGTCCATTTTTCTGTCCTGCTTTCTATATCAATTTCTTTCTAAAAGAGAGCTTACTACTTATCCATTTTGGATAAAAGGGTTTTACAGCCTGCGTTTTCGCAGAGTAAATCCGGAAGGATATCTTCCTTTTTGCCTCTGTTTTTTAATTCACCGTTGGCAATCACCAGAATTTCATCTGCAATATTCAGGATACGCTCCTGATGGGAAATAATCAGAATGGAGCCGCCTGATTTTTCATGCATGTTTTCAAACACACGGATTAAGCTTTGGAAACTCCATAAATCGATTCCCGCCTCCGGCTCATCGAACACGGAAAGCTTGGTTCCACGGGCCATAATCATGGCAATCTCAATTCTTTTTAACTCACCGCCGGAAAGGCTGGCATTTACTTCACGATTGATATATTCTCTGGCGCACAACCCCACTTCTGACAAATAAGCGCAGGCTTCCGTCGTAGAAATGTTTTTGCCTGCTGCCAGGGTAATCAAATCTTTTACGGTAATTCCCTTAAAACGTACCGGCTGTTGAAATGCGTAGCTGATTCCCATCTGTGCTCTTTCCGTGACGGTTTTATGGGTAATGTCCTCTCCGTCCAGAAAAATCTGTCCTTCCGTAGGTGTAATAATTCCGGCAATCAGTTTGGCAAGCGTAGACTTACCGCCTCCGTTAGGGCCTGTAATCGCAACAAACCGCTGTTCGGTTTTAAAACTGACATTCTTAATAATCTCCTTCAGATTGTTATCATCCTGAACCTGATAGGATACGTTTCTTAACTCCAGCATTTTAATCCTCTTTCTGCACCTCAAGCACTTTTATTCGCTGAAAGTATGCGTATTCTTTCCGCTGCGCTTGATTTTATATAAATTCTGATCCGCTTTGTCAAAAAGCTTCTTGTAGGTAGTTCCGTCCTGAGGGGAAATTGCAACACCCACACTTGCTTTTACAACATAACGGTCTTTCAATCCGATTGGATTGTTTGCAAAACAATCAAAAAGATTTGCAAGGCGTTCTTTAATAACAGTCATTTCAAGCATATCCCGGCAGAATACAAGATATTCATCTCCGCCGATTCTTCCGATGATATCATCTTCACCGAAGCAGTCCGTGAGCATGTCCGCCACTTCTTTGATTACCTTATCCCCGAAGCGATGACCGTATGTATCATTAACCATTTTAAAATCATCTAAGTCCACTACTACAAGGGCATTGGTTTTCTCTTTGCCGCCTTCATCCAGATATGCTTCAATCTGCGCCCGAACCGCATTATTGTTGTACAAGCCGGTAAGGGAGTCTCTTTCTGCTTTTTTCTTCCAGAGCAGGGTTTTCTGCTTGCTTTCGTTGATGTTACGGATAACACCGATGGACATATACGGCTTACCGTCATCATCCAAAACAAGGGAGCCTAAAAATTCCACCCAAATGTATTCCTTGGACTTTTTACCGGAAAGCATACGAATTTCCATACTTTTATATTCTTTTCCTTTCCAAAGAGGATATAAAAGCATGATATCTTCATTATGCACATAACCGTTTTCAACTGCAACAGACGAAAAATTCTCCAGTTCAAACCAGACCTCATCTTTATTCAGGTCATTATTATTGGCAGAATCATAAATTATCATTTTGTCATCGGCAATGAAATATTCATACACCACATCACCCGTGGAACGCATTGCATTCCGGAATCGGCGCTGCTCCTCCCGCAGACGCATCTGCATTTCACGCATTTCGGTAATATCCGTAATACTGCACAGGAAATAATCTCCGTCATTACGGTGAGAGGTGTTTGCCTCACAGCTTGTATATAATTTTTTGCCTTCCTTGGTGGTAAGCTGCAGAGACTGTTTTACACAGGTATCCGTTCCGTTTGCTTCCCGCAGCTGTTCACGCAACAGCAAAACATCTTTTTCATCCAGCAAAACACGAAAATCCGTGTTCATAATGTCTGCAATTTCTTCTTCCGTATATCCGACCATTGCACGAAAACGATTGTTACACATAAAATTGGGTTTGCCAATTGTATTTACCAGCATACACGCTGCCGGAAAACGATTAAACATTTCCATACAGTCTTCTCTCCTCTCAGGAATTCCTAAAAATCCGATGCAAAAACCGAACTTCCCATATTACCTTTAAACCATATCATTTTATCATATATTAAGATAAAAAGAAAGTTTATTTTAGATGGCAAATATGGTAAAATGTAAATGAGTTTATTACAAACTCACTATGCCCTAAAGGGGTTCGGGCAAAGGAAAGGAGTTGGGGTTTATGGGTACAACAATTGAGAAACTTTTTACGGAAATGCCGGCAGAATTTGCTCCGGTTTTAAGCAAATTACGTAATTGGGACAAATGGCCGCTTTTTTATCATTACGTGCAGACCCTGAACAGGGACGCGCTTTATACAAGCCGGATTCACGGCTATGCCCACATCGAAAGAGTGATTCTTTACGGCGGTCTGATTGCATTGCACGAAGGATGTAACGAAGAAGATATCAAATTGCTTCTTACTTCCTGTTCCTACCACGATATCGGTCGCATCAATGATATGGTTGATGACAGTCACGGTGCCCGCTCTGCGGAAAAAGTCCCTTCACTGGTTGATTTTACGGGAGAAGACCTTGCCATTATACAGGCTTCCATTAAGGCACATTCCGTAGATGATTCCCTGATAGATAAAATCATAAAAGATTTTAACATTTCAGACACAAAAAGAGCACAATTGATTGCTAAAATGTTAAAAGATGCAGATGCACTGGACAGAGTACGGGTAAATGCCCTCGACCCTTCCTATCTGCGCTTCGAATACAGCCGGCAATACATTGATTTTTCCGTTGCATTGTGCAAATACTATGCATCATTAAATGAGTAAGCCCGGTAACAGAAAGGAATTATTAAACACATGATGGAAAACGAACAGCTTCTTTTGCTGGAACAGCTCTCCCGTCAGATTGACCCCGAACAGGTTCCGGCACTGGTGGCAGACTACCATAAAATGATTACAAAGTACAATTGCGCCCTTCGCGAGGTGCGCACCAAATTCGAAGTATTAAACGATGAATTGTCCATAAAAAGTAACCGGAATCCCATTCATGCAATACATACCAGAATCAAAAATCCCAAAAGCATCATGGACAAGCTGGCAAGAAAAAATCTGCCGTTTTCCCTGACCGCGGTACAAAATGAGCTAAACGACGTGGCGGGAATCCGTGTCATCTGTGACTTTGTAGATGACATCTACGAAATCGCAGAAATGCTTTTAAAGCAGGACGATATCCGCCTGATTCAATGCAAGGATTATATCCGCAATCCCAAACCCAACGGATACCGGAGTTATCATATGATTATTGAAATTCCGGTTTTCTTCTCCGACGGCAAAGAACTTTTGAAAGTGGAAGTCCAGCTTCGTACCATTGCCATGGATTTCTGGGCCAGCCTTGAACATGAGATGAAATATAAAAAAGACCTGCCCCCGGAAGAAAGTGCTTCCATCAGCAACAATCTTCTGGAATGTGCAACCACCATTGCAAAAATGGATGCCAATATGCAGGAAATCAAAAACAAAATATATCCGAGATAATCCGGAAGGGAGGAAACACATTCCTCCCCTTTTTATTTTTTCTCATAGGGAATCAAAACCGGCTGAAGCTGTTTTCCTTCCATTGCCGCTTCTGCCGTTTCCAAAATCATATCCATATGGGCAACCAGAGAACAGGGTTTCTTTACCCAGTCATCCTGACCGAAGGGAACAAAATAGATATTTTTAACATTCATTAAAAGCCCTATATTCTTCATATTCATGCTCAAAGCATCGTTGGTGGACACGGCAAGCACCAAGGGTTTTTCGTTCCGGATATGAGCCTTTGCGGCCATTAAAACAGGGGTATCCGTAATGCCGTTTGCAAGTTTTGCAAGGGTATTTCCGGTACAAGGGGCAATTACCATAACATCCAGATGATTTTTAGGGCCGATGGGTTCAGCCTCCTGAATGGTAAAAATCCCCTGTCTTCCGGTAATTTCCTGCACTTTGGCAATAAATTCCGTCGCCCGCCAGAATCTGTTATCCATCTCAGCCACATGGTCCGAAAATACCGGATACAAATCCACACCTTTTTCCACCAGTTCTTCTAACACCTTAACAATCTTGGTAAAAGTACAAAATGAACCGGTAAAACCGATTCCCATTTTTATATCTTTCATAACCCGCTCCTTTTTAGACTTATTCCGGCTTCACAATTTTTAAAAATGCATCTGCAAGTATTTCTCCCGAAGATGCCGGCGAGTAAATTCCCGGCAATCCGGAGCAAAGTTTTGCTTTAATTCCGTGCTTTTCACAGTAGGAAAAATCTGTTCCCCCGGGAGCGCCGGCAATATCGATAATAACGCAGTCCCTGCTTACTCTTTCCAGCCTGTTTTCTCCAAAGACCGGCTCCGGAACCGTATTAAAAATAAAACGATATTCCTCTCCCGGCTTAACCGTAAAATCCGCGGTTTCATATCCCAGAGCTTCCGCCAAGGCACGCACTTCAGGTTTTCTTGCCATAATTGTCACCCTTGCATTAAGACCTTTTAATTTATCTGCAAGAATTTTTCCGCATCTCCCGTAGCCGGCAACAAGACAGCTTTTTCCGTGAAGATTATAGTGACTTAACT
This sequence comes from Lachnospiraceae bacterium, assembly GCA_017473905.1. Classification (GTDB taxonomy): domain Bacteria; phylum Bacillota; class Clostridia; order Lachnospirales; family Lachnospiraceae; genus UBA3766. The sequence goes on from JAFUJA010000005.1 coordinate 76,788, forward strand.
TCACGGCCTCAGCAACCGCACCCTCTGCTGTTGCTATGCCGTTATAGAGAGCCACCTCTTCCATTTCCATAAAATCAAGACATTCTACCCCATTTTCTTCAAGGCAGCGACGGAATTCCTTCGGAAAAACACCGGCAAAAACCTTTGTTCCCGAAGTAACGCTTTCCTTGATTTCATCTAAAAGAAACCTGCTTTCTCCACCGCCTTTCAGGTGTGTCCCGTCACCGGTGACCGGTATCGGTAAAATCAGTAACGGACTTGTTTTGATCCGTTTCCGGAGCGCCTCTTCCCCTACTTCTTCTTTGTCTTTATAGTGAGACACCTGAAAACCCTTTTCTCTCAGTTTCTCTGCCAGATATACCTGACGTAAATCCCCTCCCAGAATCAGTACCTGCATACATACTCCTTTCTCCGATCTGCGAATGATAAAAAGTGCCGCATACACTAAGATATGCGGCACTTTTTGTCCCTGTTTCTTTTATTTATTCATACCATACTTCTTCCAGGCACAACCCCTGGGCCGGTACAAGCATTCCGGCTCTTGAACGTTCCTTAGAAGATATAATATCCGGTATTTCTTCCGGTTTTCTCTCTCCCTGACCGATTTCAACCAGTGTTCCGGTAAGGATTCTAACCATGTGATACAGAAAACCGTCTCCCGTATATTCCAGAATCAATTCCTCCGGTGTTTCTTTTATTTCAATCCGTATGGAACGGACCGTGGATTTTTTGATCCTGTGATTGGATGTAAAAGCCTTAAAATCATGGGTTCCGCTTAAAAGCTCCGCCCCTTTTCTCATAGCATCCACATCAAGAGTCTGTCCCAGATGATACACATACCGGCGCTCAAATACATCCTGCAAAGGAGAGGTTCTGATGCGGTAACGGTAGTGCTTTCCCGTAGCATTCAATCTGGCATGAAACCTGTTTCCTGCCACAGTCAGCCTTGTAACTGCAATATCCTCCGGCAGATAGCGGTTTATATAGTCTCTTATTTCCTCCGGTGTTTTATCCGTATCAATCATAAAACTGGCTGTCTGTCCTCTGGAATGCACACCTGCATCCGTTCTTCCGGCGCCGTCTATTTCCACTTTTTTATCACACATTTTAGAAAGAATTTCTTCTAGTTTCCCCTGAATGGTATTACCCGTGGATGTCTGGCGCTGCCAGCCCTGATAACGGGTTCCGTCATACTGGATTGTCATTCTGTAATTCTGCATCATTTAAAAAACTCTCCATTACTTCATAAACCTGCTCAAGCCCGTTTTTATTCTGGGCTGAGAAAGGAATCATCATGGTTCCGGGGCGTACTTTCAGTTTCGTACGGATTACTTTTAAATGCTTATCAATCTGTCCCCTGCTGATTTTATCCGACTTCGTGGCAATGATAACCGGCTGAAATCCGTTGTGTACAATCCAGTCATACATATCGCAGTCATTGGCAGAAGGCTCATGACGGATATCAATCAAAAGGAATACGGCTTTCAGCTGCTTGGAACGCTGCAAATACCGTTCTATCATTTTTCCCCACTTTGCCTTGGTTTCCTGAGAAACCTTGGCATAGCCGTATCCGGGAAGATCCACAAGATACAATTCATCATTCACATTATAAAAATTGATGGTCTGGGTTTTACCCGGCTGGGCACTTGTTCTTGCATAGGATTTACGATTCATGATTGCATTAATCAGAGAGGATTTGCCCACGTTACTTTTTCCGGCAAAAGCAAACTCCGGATGAATGTTTTCCGGTAATGTACTGGTAATTCCTACTACAGTTTCAAGGTTAACACTTTTTATTTTCATTCTTTTTTCCTTTCCCTGTGGCAAAAGCATGTTTTTTTACATCGTCCATATTTTCCACATAAAAAAGTTCAATACCGTTTACTACTTCCTCTTCCAGTTCACGAATATCCTTTTCATTGCCTGCCGGAACCAAAACTTTTCGAATGCCGCCGTTTTTGGCCGCAAGAATCTTTTCTTTCAAGCCTCCTACGGGAAGTACTTTTCCGCGCAAGGTTATCTCTCCGGTCATAGCAACATTTCCTTTTACCGGAATCTCTTTGATTGCAGACAACATGGCGCATGCCATGGTAATTCCTGCAGAGGGACCATCCTTGGGTACGGCACCTTCCGGAATATGGATATGTATGTCGTGTTCTTTGAAAAAGGTTTCGGGAATATTTTCTTCCTCTCCCTTGGAACGGATATAACTCAAACCGATACCTGCGGATTCTTTCATGACATCACCCATCTGTCCGGTAAGAATCACCTCACCTTTTCCGGGCATGACATTTACTTCAATTCCCAGAATACTGCCACCCACACTTGTCCATGCCAGACCGTGCACAATGCCTATTTCATCCTTTTTACCGGCTTTTTCCTTTACATATCTTGGCTTGCCAAGATAGTTTTCCAGATTTTTATCCGTGATTTTTACACTCGTAGCATCATGCTGTAAAATTTCCCGGGCAGTTTTACGGCAAAGCGTACCGATTTTACGCTCCAGTTCACGCACACCTGCTTCCTTCGTATACTCCTGAATCAGCTTGCGCAAGCCGGAATCGCTTATTGTTAATTGCTTTCCGGTCAGACCGTTTTTCTTCAACTGTTTTTTCCAAAGATGCTTCTTCCCGATATGGAATTTTTCCTGAGAAGTGTAACTGTTCACTTCAATGACTTCCATACGGTCTAAAAGCGGTCTTGGAATTGTTGCCACATTATTGGCAGTTGCAATGAAACAAACCTTTGATAAATCCAGGGGAATTTCCAGATAATGGTCTCTGAAAGCTTTGTTTTGATGGGAATCCAGCACTTCTAAAAGTGCTGATGCAGGGTCTCCTTTATAATCCGAAGCCAACTTATCAATTTCATCCAGAAGCATAAGCGGGTTATTTTCTCCCACCTGTTTTAATGCCTCGGCAATTCTGCCCGGCATCGCTCCGATATAGGTTCTTCTGTGTCCCCGGATTTCTGCCTCATCACGCACACCTCCCAGGCAGATACGCACATACTTTTTATTCAATGCTTCCGCAACGGATTGGGCAATGGAAGTTTTACCGGTTCCCGGAGGACCCGCAAGACAAATTATCGTACTTTCGCTTTCTTTGGTCAAAGCACGTACAGCCAGATATTCAAGAATTCTCTCTTTGACCTTTTCAAGTCCGTAATGATCCCTTTCAAGAATCGCTTCCGCCCGGTCCAGATCAGTGGTATCCTCTCCCGCCTTATTCCATGGCATGGAAAGCAGGGTCTCAATATATACCCTCTGGTTAGCACTTTCGGAACTGCTTCCCTCTACATTGCGAAGTCTTACAATTTCCTTATTGATTTTTTCTTTTACATGGTCCGGTGCATCAAGGTTTTCCAATTCCTTTTTAAAGGCTTCCGCATCGGGGATTTCATCTTCCTTCCCCAACTCTTTTCGGATAAAATGCATCTGTTCCCGTAAAATATATTCTTTTTGATTTTTGCTCACCTGCTCTTTTAACTGCCGGTTTAAATCATTTTTAATCTTGAGAACTTCTATTTCGTTTAACAAATCCTCACGCAGCAGCTCATACAGGGATTCTTCGTCTTCCACCTCTAAATACCGTTGTCTGGCAGTATGCGCAAGAGGCAACTGTGCCGCAAAAACATGAATAATTTCCGACAAATCCCCTGCATTGCTTGCCACTGTAAGCATTTCCTTGGAAACATTCGTCTGCAGGGTCAGATAACTTCCCAATGCTTCCCGTAAAATACGGCTTCTTGCTTCCTGTTCGGAGGCATTCCATGAATGAGGAATCAAAACATAAGGTGCATGCTCTGCCTGATAAAAGGTTTCCGTACTGCCTTCAAGTCCGTATATTCTGCTTCTGCATTTCCCCTGAACAATAACCCTTGTTACCTTATTGGGCAACTGGGTTACCTGTATGATGCTTACAACACATCCCACGGAAAAAACAGTTTCTTCCGTAACCTCTTCCGTTTCAAATCTTTTCTGGGTTACCGCAAGAAACATTTTACTCTCTTTTAAAGCCTCGTTTAAGGCATTTAAAGATTGTTTACGGTTAATATCAACATGAGTGATCAGACCGGGGGTAATGCACAGCCCGCGCAAAGCTATGACCGGAAGCATATTTCTGTTCTGCTGGTCCATTGCTGTTCTCCTTCTACAACAAACGCCGCCAAAAAGGCGGCGCTAATGTTATTTCTTTTCTTTTTTCTTTTTGGAACCTGCATGAATTTCCTGAGGTTTTTCGGTTCCTTCTACGGATGCCTTTGTCACAACACATGCTTCAATGGTTTCATCTGAAGGAATACGGAACATCAAATCCATCATGACTTTTTCCACAATGGAGCGAAGACCTCTCGCACCGGTTTTGCGTTCCCATGCTTCATGAGCAATTTCTTTTACCGCATCCGGCTCAAATTCAAGTTCCACATTATCAAGTTCAAACAGCTTTTTATACTGTTTTACAAGGGCATTTTTAGGCTCTGTCATAATACGAACAAGTGCATCTTCGTCAAGTCCGTCCAAAGTCACGTTAATAGGCACACGGCCTACAAACTCGGGAATCAAACCGAACTTCACAAGATCCTGAGGTGTTACTTCTTTGAGAAGTTCACTCAAAGCCTTATCACCCTTCTGGGTAATTTCAGCATTAAAGCCGATTGATTTACGATTCAGTCTGTTTTCGATAATCTTCTCCAAACCATCAAAAGCACCACCACAGATAAAAAGAATATTAGAGGTGTCAATCTGAATCAGTTCCTGATGAGGATGCTTTCTTCCGCCCTGAGGAGGCACGGAAGCGATAGTTCCCTCAACAATTTTTAAGAGAGCCTGCTGAACGCCTTCACCGGATACATCACGGGTAATGGAAACGTTCTCACTCTTCTTGGTTATTTTATCAATTTCATCGATGTAAACAATACCATACTGGGCTCTTTCAGTATCATAATCTGCCGCCTGTATGAGCTTAAGCAGGATATTCTCCACATCTTCGCCTACGTAACCGGCTTCGGTTAAAGTTGTTGCATCTGCAATGGCAAAAGGTACATTGATGATCTTTGCCAGCGTCTGTGCAAGGTACGTTTTACCGGAACCTGTAGGTCCAATCATAATGATGTTGCTTTTCTGTAACTCAACATCAATATTCTTCGGTGCCATAATTCTTTTATAATGATTATAGACCGCAACCGACAGAACTTTCTTAGCCTCGTCCTGTCCAATTACATAATCATCCAAAAACGCCTTGATTTCCAAGGGTTTTAAAAGGTTGATGTCCAAATCACTTTCATCGTCTCCCTCGTAGGATTCCATGAATTCATCTTCAATGATTTCACTGCACACATCAACGCACTCGTTACAGATGTACGTTTTAGACGGGCCGGCTATCATTTTACGAACTTCTTCCTGGGTTTTCCCACAAAAGGAGCATCTTACTTTACCGTCAGATCCTTTATTTGCCATAGTTATCTCCGCTTCTATCCAAGTCTTTTACTTTGCTTCCAGATCTGCACGGGAAGTGATAACACTGTCAATGAGGCCGTATTCCATGGCTTCCTTTGCAGTTTTCCAGTTGTCACGTTCCGTATCTGCTGCAATCACGTCATAAGGCTGACCACAGTTTTCAGCAAGAATTTTATTTAATTTTTCCTTGGTATGAAGGATATGCTTTGCAGCAATTTCAATTTCGGTTGCCTGACCCTGAGCACCGCCAAGAGGCTGGTGAATCATGATTTCCGCATTGGGAAGTGCCATTCTCTTGCCCTTGGTACCGCCTGCAAGCAGGAATGCACCCATGCTGGCAGCCATACCGATACAAATTGTAGACACATCACACTTAATGTACTGCATGGTATCGTAGATTGCCATACCTGCAGTAACAGAGCCGCCGGGGCTGTTAATATAAAGCTGTATATCCTTATCAGGATCTTCAGACTCCAGGAAAAGAAGCTGGGCAACTACAAGGCTTGCAGTTACTTCATTTACTTCTTCTCCAAGGAAAATAATTCTTTCTTCTAAAAGTCTGGAATAAATATCGTAGGATCTTTCTCCGCGGCTTGTTTGTTTTACGACATAAGGTACTAAGCTCATTTGAATTCCTCCTTTTTACATATCATTTATTCTCAGTATATCCGAATTTAGTCTTCTTTAACTTCCTTCGCTTCTTTTGCTTTCTTTTCTTTCTTTTCTTTTGCTTCGGAAACAATGAAGTCTACTGCCTTCTGGATTGCAAGGTCTTTCTTCATTTCCTTCTCACGTTCTTCGTCCATGAGTTCTTTTACCTGCTCAAGTTCCATCTGGTATGCACTTGCAATCTTACCAAGTTCTTCTTCGTATTCAGCATCTGAAACTTCAATCTTTTCAGCTTCTGCAATTGCTTCAAGAACAAGTCTGGATTTGATTCTTTCTTCTGCCTGAGGTTTTACCTGTTCCATCATGGAATTAGCAGTCTGACCGGTAAACTGGAGATACTGCTCCATGGTAAGACCCTGCATGGTAATTCTCTGGGAGAATTCTTCCATCATCTGTCTCTGGGTTGTTAAAATCATAGCGTCGGGAATTTCCATTTCAGCAGCTGCTACAACTGCTTCAACAACTGCAGCTTCCTTCGCATTCTTAGCGTCAGCTTCCTTCTTTTCCGTAAGGTTCTTCTTAACGCTTTCTTTATATTCTGCAAGAGTATCGTATGCACTTACTTCGCTTGCGAATTCATCATCAAGCTCAGGAAGCTGATTCTCTTTGATTTCATGAATGGTAACCTTAAATAATGCAGGCTTTCCTTTTAATTCTTCTGCATGATAATCCTCAGGGAAGGTTACATTTACTTCTACTTCTTCACCGATGGACTTACCAACAAGCTGGTCTTCGAAAGTATCGATGAAGGAATGAGAACCAAGTGTTAAGGAGTAGTTGTCTCCCTTACCGCCGTCAAATGCAACGCCATCAACAAAACCTTCAAAATCGATTACAACGGTATCGCCATCTTTTGCAGGTCTGTCTTCTACAGTAATGGTTCTTGCACTGTTCTTTCTTTCACGTTCGATTGCTTCGTTGATTTCTTCTTCAGTTACTTCTACGCTGATTTTTTCAACGGAAACACCTTTATACTTACCTAACTTCACTGCAGGCTTTAATGCAACTTCTGCGGTGAAAATAAAAGGCTTACCAGCTTCAAGCTGGGTAACATCGATTACGGGAGAAGAAACGATTTCTTCTTCACATTCATCGTAAGCTTTGCCATATGCTTCGGGAATGATTTCGTTTGCAGCATCCTCATAGAATACTTCTTTACCATACATCTGCTCAATCATCTTACGGGGAGCTTTTCCTTTACGGAATCCCTGAATCTGAATTTTGTTCTTATTCTTCTGGTATGCTTTCTCGATGGCCTTTTCAAACTCTTCAGCAGGAACTTCGATAGTAAGCTTCGCCATGTTCTTTTCTAATTTTTCGATTGTAAAACTCATTTTATATCCTCCTTATATATGCGCATCTTTTCATGCGACCATACTTTTCTTTTCTTGCGTAAGTACATACTTACAGTCATTTTACGATTATATCACAAGTTTTTATAAAAGAAAAGCAACAAATTACCAACATAAAACCCGAAATTCCTCACATACTAACATCAAGATAAGCGATAACTTATCTGAAAAAAGACACACTGAAAAGAATTTGGAGGAAACAACAATGACTAATGGTTCTAACAAGAAAGCATCAAACAATGTAAACAAGGCAGCTTTAGATCGTTTTAAGAACGAAGTTGCAAGCGAATTAGGTATCAACTTAAAGGAAGGTTACAATGGTGACCTCTCTTCTAAGGAAGCCGGTTCTATCGGTGGCGAAATGGTTCGTAGAATGATCAAGCGTCAGGAAGAATCCATGAAATAATCCTGCAACATTAGTTTGCACCGGATGATTTGATGGTATTACTTTACTGAAAAAGTAAATAAGGTACAACGAAAAAGCCCTGCGTAATGCGGGGCTTTTTCTTAATTCTGCATTGTAGGGCGAAATCGTTATGATTGTTTTGTCTATTCTGCTTTATTTTCTTTGCTGATTTTTATGGGATTCTGTGAATGGATAGATTTAGAATTCTTCGGTATCGTGTGTTGTCAAGAAAGGAGGCTCGAATGATGATAAACATCGACATTTTTCAATTATTTCTCAATTACCTAACAGAACGGCATCATAACAATATCTATCAAAACATTCAGCAGGACACTGATTATCTGAAAGCCACAATAGAAGAGAATGAACTTAACGAGCAATACAAGAAACTGGATTTATCTGATGAACAGCGAAAAATCATAATGCAGTGGATAGATGCCATTCAGGCACAGGAATCTGCTTACACCGCAGTTGTCTTCCGCATGGGCATGCAATTATGTTTTTCCCTACTAATGCAACTGGCTGACTTGTAAAAATGGACAGAAAATCAGCGGTATTTCATAACATTTTAGTGTCTTAGGAATACCGCTGATATTGTGTTTTATTTAGTTGTGAAAGGAATTTTCTTTCCCCCTTATACCCCCCTGGTGAGTGCAGATCGTCAAGGGGAAATGTCATGAGTTCATTACGTTTCTTTTCATTCGTTTAACAGTGTATTATTCCTGTTCACTATCCCAAACCAATTTAAATTTAAAGCCTAATAAGTTATTCTTCTCCGCAGTTTGCTTAAACTCATCTGAAACAAATGCATATCTTGTTTTTTCATCTGAAATTTTGAATATGGAAACATTCTCAATTACATTTGGTAAAAAAACATACTTCTTAAATGCCATAATTCTTTTTCCATCCCTATATGTTTTATAAATTGATTTTTCATAATCTATGGCATCCAAAACAGTAAGAATATTTATCCCTAAATATTCTTTTTCATTAAAATCTAATGGTAATATTTCTACATTTTTACTTATCAGTGGCTCTAAACATTCCAATGCTCTTCTACTAAATACTGGAAATGTAAATCCAGGCGCATCACTTAACTCAAGCCCCTTCTCTGGTTCCATTCTTTTGACCTGAATGGGCTTCCATTGACTCAAATGACTTCTACCATCAAAAGATTGAATTTCCTCAACTGTAAAATCTCTTATGGGTATTAAATTGTCATATTCATCTAGTTCGAAATTTAATTGCCATATTTTCATATTTTTCTCTCCTATTGCATAAATGTTCCACTACTCAATTCATCACCAATAAATTCTAAAATATCAAGAACATCTTCTTTGCAAGTTGCTTCACTTAACAATTTATTAATTTTATCATAATATGCATTCGTATGTAAACTCGGATGATATGCTCCTTCTGCCACATCTTTGACTGTTGGTAAAAATGTTCCATTTGCTGCGTCATTAATATCAACACCATATTTTTGCAAGATTGCTCTTGCTTCTGCCGCTTTAGGTGAACTTCCTGCAACTATATGGTGAGCCGCATTAGGATAATCAGGAACTTCTACACCTGCATCTATCAGATTTTGGCGTAATACCTTTGAACTTGGTGTTGACAAAGTATCTAAACCACCCTCTATATCATCAACAACACCTAAACTATTCTTATTTGTAATAACATCTAGCCCATCATCCAACTTCGTCAGATCCGAAACCTCATCCACATTGGTTATCCCCTGCTTTACCAGCTTCGGATCATCAAAGAGAGTAACCTTACCAATCGGACTTTTCGTCAACATGGACAAGCCCTTCGTGTAAAGGAATCC
>JAFUJA010000006.1 GCA_017473905.1 Lachnospiraceae bacterium
AAAACGGAGCTGGATTCCATGCCCACCGAGCTGGATATGCTACAGCGTCGTATTTTGCAGATGGAAATTGAGGAAGCGGCTTTGAAAAAAGAAGATGACCGTATGAGTCAAGAACGTCTGAATGCTTTGCAGAAGGAACTTGCAGACATAAGAAGTGAGTTTGATGCCGGTAAGGCGCAGTGGGAAAATGAAAAGGCTTCCGTGGAACGTCTGAGTAAGATTCGCGAGGAAATTGACCGTGTAAACGGGGAAATTCAGGTGGCACAAAGAGAGGGTCGTCTTGAAAAAGCGGCAGAATTAAGTTACGGAACCCTTCCTGCTTTAAAGAAGGAATTGGAGGAAGAAGAGGATAAACTTGCCAAGAAGGAGCTTTCTCTTTTACATGAGAAGGTATCTGAGGAGGAGATTGCAAGAATCATTTCCCGCTGGACAGGAATCCCCGTTGCCAAGTTGACGGAATCCGAACGGAATAAAACCTTGCATCTTGAGGAGGAGCTGCATGAACGCCTGATTGGGCAGGATGAAGGAGTTTCGCTGGTGACAGAGTCCATTATCCGTTCCAAGGCAGGTATTAAAGACCCTACCAAGCCTATCGGTTCCTTCCTGTTTTTAGGACCTACGGGTGTTGGTAAAACGGAACTTGCCAAATCTCTGGCAGCCTCTCTTTTTGATGATGAGAATAATATGGTCCGCCTTGACATGAGTGAATACATGGAGAAGCATTCCGTATCCAGACTGATTGGAGCGCCTCCGGGATATGTAGGATATGATGAGGGTGGTCAGCTGACGGAGGCGGTAAGAAGAAAACCTTATTGTGTTGTTCTTTTTGATGAGGTTGAAAAAGCGCATCCGGACGTATATAATGTATTATTGCAGGTACTTGATGACGGGCGTATCACTGACTCTCAGGGAAGATGCGTGGATTTTAAAAACACCATTCTCATAATGACTTCCAATATCGGAGCAGCAGACCTTTTAGATGGTATGCAGCCTGACGGAACCATTCCGGAAAGTGTCTGGGATGAAGTGATGGAGAAGCTGCGTCGCAACTTCAGACCGGAGTTTTTGAACCGTCTGGATGAAATTGTTCCTTTTAAACCGCTTACGAAGGAGAATATTACAGATATTTCCGCACTTGTGGTAAAGGACTTGAATAAAAGACTTGCAGACAGGGAAGTGACCGTGGAACTGACCGAAGCGGCATACGACTTTGTGGTGGATAACGGTTATGATCCGATTTACGGAGCAAGACCCTTGAAACGTTTTATCCAGAAGCATGTGGAAACCTTACTGGGTCGTATGATTCTGGCAGGCGAAGTAAACTGCGGGGACAAGGTTTGTGTGGATGTAAAAGATGACAAACTGACTGCTTACGTAAAAGAACAGTAAATGAATAAGGCAGGAGTGTTTTCGGTTTGGAAGCCGGAGGATGCTCCTGCCTGTTGAAGTGTCATAAAAGGAGTTTTATATGTTTCCGAAAGATCCCGTAATGCTTTTAAGCTTTGTGAATATGAAGCTGAGAGATTTTTATTCTTCTCTGGATGCCATGTGTGAGGATATGGATGTGGAGAAAGAAGAAATTGTAAGTAAGCTTGCATCCATTGGATACGAGTATGATAAGGAGAAGAACAGTTTTGTCTGAGGATTTGGTTGTAAGCATTCCTTCCGGTGGCTGCGTGGATTGCAGCAACTGCGGGTTATGCGGTAAGAAAGTAAAAGAAAATATGAGTGTGGTTCTTGATGATGGAAAGAATATTTCGCCTGCTGCTACAGACGGAACTGCAGAAGGTTCTCCGATACAGGAAATACCCACGGTGGTGGCAGTGGATTTGGGAACCACGACAGTGGGCATGTATCTTGTGAATGCCCTTACCGGCGAACAACTGGGGGTGTTTGTGGCATTGAATCCCCAGGAATTACACGGCAGTGATGTGATTTCAAGAATTGCTTCCGCAGAAAAAGGACACAAAGAAGAATTGCAGAAGCTTATCATAGACCTGATTGAGAGAGGTGTTGCCAAGGTTGCCACCAAAGGGAAACCGGAGATGATTGTGATTTCCGGGAATACCGTTATGGGATATCTCCTGATGGGATATGATACTTCCTCTCTTGGGGTATATCCTTTTAAAATGGAGCATACAGGCAAGATGGAAACCGTGATTGCAGGTATTAAAACCGTGCTTTTGCCGGGAATTTCCGCCTTTGTGGGAGGCGATGCCCTGGCAGGTATGTATAGCCTTGACTTTCATAAAAAGGAAGAAGTTTCCCTGTTGGTTGACCTTGGAACCAATGCTGAGATGGTTCTGGGAAACAAAGACAAAATACTTGCCACTGCGGCGGCAGCAGGTCCGGCTTTTGATCAGAAGGTGTATGGCGCCCAGTTGATTTCAGGCGTTGCAACTCTTTTGAAAGAAGGTAAAATTGACTCAACCGGATGTCTGGAAGATGCTTACTTTGAATCCGGAGCCACTGTGGGTAGGATGTTAATTACCCGGCAGGAAATCAGAGGACTTCAGGTGGCGAAGGCAGCAGTTGCCGCAGGCATCGGACTGCTTTTAGATGAATATGGTATTTCGGCGGGAGAAGTGGATAAGGTGTATCTTGCCGGAGGGCTTGGTTTTTATCTGGATTTGGATGCCGCACTTGCCATTAAGCTGTTTCCGGAAGAATTCCGGAGTAAAATCGAAGTGGTAGGAAATACTTCCCTTGCCGGTGCACACCGCTACGCAACGGCGTATAAAAGCGATGAAGCGGTGCCCGAGAAGGAGCTGGAAGAACTAATCGGTAAAACGGAGGAAATGAATCTGGCAGAATTGCCCGGATTTCAGGAGAAATTCCTTTCCTCCATGAACTTTTAGATAAAAGGTGAAAGCAGGTACATAGATGGACTTATTTTCTTATATGCGGGAAAACAAAATAAAACAGGATTCTCCCCTTGCGGCAAGAATGCGTCCCAAGACTCTGGAAGAAGTGGTGGGGCAGCAGCATATTATCGGTAAAGATAAACTCCTTTACCGCGCCATTAAAGCGGATAAACTGCAGTCTGTTATTTTCTTTGGGCCTCCGGGCACGGGTAAAACAACCCTTGCCAAGGTAATCGCCAATACCACAAGCTCGGATTTTACCCAGATTAATGCTACCGTGGCGGGTAAAAAGGATATGGAAGATGTGGTAGAAAAGGCGAAAAACACACTCGGGATGTACGGCCGGAAAACCATTCTTTTTGTAGATGAGATTCATCGTTTTAATAAGGCACAGCAGGATTACCTTCTTCCTTTTGTGGAGGACGGTACGGTCATTCTTATCGGTGCCACAACGGAGAATCCGTATTTTGAGGTAAACGGGGCTCTTATTTCCCGTTCGGTTATATTTGAATTAAAACCCTTGGAAGAGGAAGATATACGCAAGCTGATTGAACGTGCCGTGTATGATAAAGACTGTGGCATGGGTTCCTATGATGCGGTAATTGAAGAAGATGCGCTGGCTTTTCTGGCAGACCTTGCGGGAGGAGATGCAAGACATGCCCTGAATGCGGTGGAATTAGGAATTATGACCACGCCCAGAGGCGAAGACGGTAAAATTCATCTTACTGTGGAAGTAATTGAGGAGTGTATTCAACGTAAGGTCATCCGTTACGATAAATCCGGAAACAATCACTATGATACGATTTCTGCTTTTATTAAAAGTATGCGGGGGTCCGATCCGGATGCGGCGGTTTATTACCTGGCAAAAATGCTGACCGCGGGAGAGAGCGTTACTTTTATTGCGAGAAGAATTATGATTTGTGCTTCCGAGGATGTGGGAAATGCAGATCCGCAGGCACTTGTAGTTGCGGTAAATGCTTCCCTTGCGGTGGAACGTATCGGTATGCCGGAAGCCCAGATTATACTTGCCCAGGCAGCAGCTTATGTGGCCTGTGCACCGAAAAGCAATGCGGCAGTAAACGGTATTTCCGCAGCCATGGATTGTGTGGCAAAGAAAGGTGATTTGCCGGTTCCTTCCCATTTGCAGGACGCCCACTATAAGGGGGCAGCGAAATTGGGGCATGGCATCGGTTATCAATATTCCCACGATTATCCCAACCATTATGTGGAGCAGCAGTATCTTCCTTACGAGTTAACCGGTGAGAAATTTTATGTGCCGGGAGATATGGGCTATGAGCGTAAAATCAAAGAACATATGAAATTCATCAGAGAAGAAGAAAAGAAACGTAAAAAAGAATAATATCCTTTTGGATAAAAAAGAAGAGCAGCCCTAAAAAAGCTGCTCTGTTAAATATTGGTAAATGATTTCGTTTTTGTTCTGCCAGTTTTTACAGATGGAGTTAGCGATTTTTTCGGAAGGAACATAGAGGGTAAGCTCCACCATGTCCGTGTCTCTGTCTCTTGCACTCAAATCTACCCGGTAATCCCCGCCTGCCAGAAGTCGGTAGTCGGAACGGATGGATACTTCATTTCTGTAAGCCATTTCATGTTCTTCCAGATAGGAATGCACATCTGCCTTGATGCCGCTGCTGATTTTATTCTCCAGCGCATGCAGGGTCTGTTCCCCTTCATCCGTAATAGAGTAAAGGGTGCGGTTTCGTAGGGTTTCCGACGTAATCAGTCCGCCGGAATTCAAGTCCGAGAATACCTGCTGCAGGGTTAAAAAATCCGTATATCCTTTTTCCAGTATGAATTCACTGATTTGGGAATTGGTTAAAGGAAAGTTCACCTTGTCCAATAAATAAAGCACAACCAGCTTATATAAAGTAAAAGAGTTCTGAACCATAGTTTGTCCCCGTTTTTCTTTTTGGATAATCATATAACAAATTTTTGTTTTTTTCAATCAAAAAGGGTTTGCTTTTTTAATATGGCTATTGTATAATGAGTGCGATTTCAAAACACTTTCATAGGATAATTCATCCGTAAATCCCAATGATGACGAACAGAATAGTGAGCAGGAGGTAGTTTATGCGGGAAAAATATGAATCTTTAAGCACAACGGTTTTACGTGATTTGGTTAAAAGTTTAGGCGTAAAAGGTTTTTCAACCATGAAAAAAGATGAATTGGTAGATGTTCTTGTGCAGAAAGAAACAGAACAAAAAGGAACCGAGGCTCCTGCAGGGAATGCGGAAGGAGAACATCAGGAAAACAATAGAACCGCAGAAGTGCAGAATGCGGTAAAACAGGAAAATGCAGAAGATGGCCGGAAAGAGATTAACAATGAACTTGACAGCGGTCAGGTGGCACGGGGCATCCTCGAAGTAATGCAGGACGGATTCGGTTTTATCCGCTGCGAGAATTTTCTTCCCGGTGAAAATGATGTGTATGTGGCACCCAGCCAGATTCGTCGTTTTGGCTTAAAAACGGGAGATATCGTGGAAGGTAATACCAGAATCAAAACCCAGAATGAAAAGTTTTCAGCACTTTTATATATTAAAAGCGTAAACGGGTATTCACCGGAGGCGGCAAGCCGCAGAGGGAATTTTGAAGATATGACACCGATTTTTCCTGATGAGAAAATCAATCTGGAGTATCCCGGTGCGCCGATTTCCATGAGAATCATGGATTTAATCAGTCCTGTGGGAAAAGGACAGAGAGGCATGATTGTTTCACCGCCAAAAGCAGGTAAAACAACGCTTCTTAAGGATGTTGCCAAGTGCGTAAAACGTTCCAATCCCGGGATGCACATGATTATTCTGTTGATTGACGAGCGTCCCGAGGAAGTAACGGATATCCGGGAAGCAATTGAGGGACCTGAGGTGGAAGTAATATATTCTACCTTTGATGAGACTCCGGAACATCATAAAAGAGTAGCGGAAATGGTTATTGAACGGGCAAAAAGACTTGTGGAGCACAAGCAGGATGTTATCATCCTTTTAGACAGTATTACCCGTCTTACCCGTGCATACAATCAGGTAATTCCTCCCAGCGGAAGAACTTTGTCAGGTGGTCTTGACCCGGCAGCGTTACATATGCCTAAGCGTTTCTTCGGTGCAGCAAGAAATATGCGTGAAGGCGGCAGTCTTACCATTCTTGCAACTGCCCTTGTGGAAACCGGAAGTAAGATGGATGACGTGGTGTATGAGGAATTTAAGGGAACCGGTAACATGGAAATGGTGCTTGACCGTAAACTTTCCGAACGTCGTGTTTTCCCTGCAATTGATATTCCGAAGTCCGGCACCAGAAGAGAAGACTTACTGTTAAACGGAGAGGAATTGGAAGCAATCAATTCCATGCGTAAGGCATTTAACGGTATGCGCCCCGAAGAGGCGGTAGATAAGGTCATCGATTTGTTCTCAAGCACCCGTACAAACAGGGAGTTTGTGGATATGATGACAAAGATTCACTGGTAATTAAAAAAAGTGCTTGCAATCATCAAAAGTGCATGTTATAATGAACAAGCTGTTTGTAATGACGCAAAAATAGGTTATTTTTAACATAGAGAGGTGAGAAGAAATGAGAGAAGGAATTCATCCTGAATACTATCAGGCAACTGTAACCTGTAACTGTGGCAACACATTTGTAACCGGATCTACAAAGAAAGAAATTCACGTGGAAGTATGTTCCAAGTGCCATTCTTTCTACACAGGTCAGCAGAAGGCTACACAGGCTCGTGGACGTATTGATAAGTTCAACAAGAAGTATGGTGTAGAAAGCAAATAAGGCGACATGAAAGGTTGAGGTAGTTAATATCTCAACCTTATTTTTACTTCATAGGAAGTTAAAATGAAGTAAAAATCACTCTCAAGAGGTGCGACATGGGTAAGAAGAAAAAGAACTGTTATTCCGGTATCGGCGGACAGGCGGTTATGGAAGGAATTATGATGCGTAACAAGGATCGTTATTCCGTTGCCGTACGTAAGCCGGATCAGACAATTGAACTTATGGTGGCAGATTACAAAGCGGGAGACAGCATCTGGCGTAAGATTCCCTTTGTAAGAGGCGTGTTCAGTTTTGTGGATTCTTTGACACTGGGCATGAAGACACTGAACTATTCTGCAGAATTTTATGGGGAAGGTGAGGAAGAAGAAACCGGTTTTGACCGTTTCCTTACTAAGATTTTCGGAAATAATGCAGAAAAGGTTGTTACAAGCGTTACAATGATAATTGCGATTATTATTGCCATCGCTGTTTTTATGGTGCTTCCCTGGTTTGTTGCTTCCCTTTTAGAGCGTTTTATCAGTAATGCATCCTTAATTGCGATTATTGAGGGTGTTCTGAGACTGGTGATTTTTATATTGTATATTCTGGCGATTTCCCTTATGAAGGATATCCGCAGGGTTTTTATGTATCACGGTGCAGAGCACAAATGCATTAACTGTATTGAAAGAGGTAAACCTTTAACCGTCGGTAATGTAAAAAGAAGCAGCCGTCTTCACAGAAGATGCGGAACCAGCTTCCTTCTTATCGTTATGGTTATCAGTATCATATTGTTCTTTTTTATACGTGTGGATCATACCGTGTTACGCCTGGTACTTCGTATTGCATTGATTCCTGTTATTGCAGGTATTTCTTATGAGGTTCTGCGTATTGCAGGTAAGTTTGATAACTGGTTGATCAAACTGATTTCCGCACCGGGAATCGGCCTGCAGTTGCTTACCACCAAAGAGCCTGAGGATGATATGATTGAAGTGGCAATCAAGGCAGTGGAAGCTGTTTTTGATGTAAACGGATACTTAAAAGAACATTTTCCGGATGAGGTTATTTCCGTAACCGATGGGGAAGATTTTATTAAAACAGAGAACGTAACTTCGGTGGCAGTTACACAGCCGGAAGCGGTAATTGAACCGGTAGCGGCACCTGTAGAAATCAGGGAAGAGGTTATCGGGGAAACGGTTGAAGAGGTTGTTGAGGAAGCTGCCGAAGAGGTGGCAGAAGAGGTTATTGAGGAAGCTGTCGAAGAGGTAGCAGAGGAAGTAATCGAAGAAGTTGCCGAAGAGGTAGCAGAGGAAGTAATCGAAGAAGTTACTGAAGAGGTAGCAGAAGAGGTAATCGAAGAAGTTACTGAAGAGGTGGAAGAAGAGGTAATCGAGGAAGTTACCGAAGAGGTAGCAGAGGAAGTAATCGAAGAAGTTACTGAAGAGGTAGCAGAAGAGGTAATCGAAGAAGTTACTGAAGAGGTAACGGAAGAAGTAATCGAGGAAACTACTGAAGAGGTAGTGGAAGAAGTAATCGAGGAAACTACTGAAGAGGTAGTGGAAGAAGAAATTGAGGAAACTACCGAGGCCATAGCAGAAGAGGTTGTTGCTGAATCGGTAACCGAAGAAGTAATCGAAGAAGCTACTGAAGAAGCAGTTGAAGAGGTGGCGGAAGAAAATAAGAAACCTGAAACGACTGTTGAGAAGATTATGAGAAGAGTTCAAGAAATCTCCGAAGCAGAAGATGACTGGTTAGATGACGACGATGATGACGAAGAAACCGATGCCATCATTGACTCATTGTTTGGTCTTGACCGCACTAATACACAACGTATTGTTATACCGCAGGAAATTAAAGAAGAAGCGGAACATATAATGCATAATGCAGACGAGGTTGTTGGTATAACACCGAAAGAAGTGATTCCTGCAGCACCTGAAGTCCTTCAGGAGGATGAAGACTGGTTTAAACCCGTGAGCCATAAGGATGAGGTGTAATTATGACTTATCGGGAAGCATACACGTTCGGATGTGAACAACTGACTAAGAATCATATAAAAGAAGCCACGCTGGATGCACGGCTTCTTTTGGAGTTTATATGCCATACTAACCGCAATGATTTACTTGTGTATGGTGACAGGGAAATTACCCCGGAACAGGAATCTTTTTATCGGGAATATATTGACAGAAGATGTACGGGAGAGCCCTTGCAGTATATTACCGGGGAACAGGATTTTATGGGTCTGACATTTCAGACAGATAGGAGTACGTTGATTCCCAGACAGGATACGGAAACCCTTGTGGAAGAAGTTTTGCCTCATGTGCATGATGGCATGGATATTCTGGATTTGTGTACCGGTTCCGGCTGCATTTTATTAAGTCTGTTGAAGTACAGTAACTATTGTAAAGGAACAGGCTGTGATATCAATGAAGATGCAATTGCACTTGCGAAACGCAATGCAGACAGTCTTGGACTGGAAGCAACTTTTCTGGTAAGTGATTTGTTTCGTGAAATTGAAGGTAAATTCGATATTATTGTATCCAATCCCCCGTATATTGAAACGGAAGTGATTGACACCTTGGACAATGTGGTGAAGGAGTATGAACCTCACAGAGCATTGGATGGTGGTGCAGATGGTTTGGATTTTTACAGAATCATTATAAAAGAAGCGAAAAATTATCTTCGCAGAGGCGGCAAGCTTTTCTTTGAAATTGGTTATAATCAGGGAGAACAGGTAAGCAGTCTTTTAGAAGAAGAGGGATATAGAGATATAGAAGTCAGAAAAGATCTGGCAGGTTTAAACAGAGTTGTGTATGCAACTTTTACGGAGGTTTAATATGTTTGATAGGTTAGAAGACTTAGTAATCCGTTTTGAGGAATTGATGGGTGAACTTCAGGAACCCGGAGTAACGGATAATCCGGAGCGTTTCCGAAAACTTATGAAAGAGCAGAGCGATCTGACTCCTATCGTAGAGGCTTACAAGGAGTATAAGAAATCCAAACAGGATATCGAGGACAGCCTTGCAATGCTGGAAGAAGAAAGCGATGAGGATATGAGAGAAATGCTCAAGGAAGAGCTTTCCGATGCAAAGAAGCGTGTGGAAGAACTTGAGCAGGAACTTAAAATTCTCCTTCTCCCCAAGGACCCTAATGATGACAAAAACGTTATCGTGGAAATCCGTGCAGGTGCAGGTGGAGACGAGGCGGCTCTTTTTGCTGCGGAAATGTATCGTTTGTATGTACATTATGCGGAAAGCCAGAGATGGAAGATTGAAACCATTAACGTGGACGAAATCGGTATCGGAGGTATGAAAGAAGTAGAATTCATGATTTCCGGTCAGGGCGCATATTCCAAGTTAAAATACGAAAGCGGTGTACATCGTGTACAGCGTGTCCCTGAAACGGAATCCGGCGGACGTATCCATACTTCCACAATTACGGTTGCGGTAATGCCGGAAGTAGAGGAGGTTGACGTTGTAATCAACGATAATGACATCCGTATCGACGTAATGAGAGCTTCCGGTTGTGGTGGTCAGTGCGTTAATACAACGGACTCTGCGGTTCGTTTGACTCATATGCCTACAGGTATTGTTATTTACAGCCAGACTGAAAAGTCACAGATTCAGAACAAGGCAAAAGCATTTGCGCTTCTTCGTGCAAAGCTTTACGATTTGGAAATGCAGAAGCAGCATGATGCGGAAGCAGAACTTCGTCGTAGCCAGGTTGGTACCGGTGACCGTTCCGAGAAGATTCGTACCTATAACTTCCCTCAGGGTCGTGTAACGGATCACCGAATCGGTTTGACCTTGTATAAGCTTGAAAAGATTATGAACGGTGATATTCAGGAAATCATTGATGGATGTATTGCGTACGATCAGGCCGCAAAACTGGCAAAGATGAATGAATAGAAAGAATGTATAGTAAAGTAAAGGCTACATGGACTGTGAAT
Organism: Lachnospiraceae bacterium; assembly: GCA_017473905.1. Taxonomy (GTDB): domain Bacteria; phylum Bacillota; class Clostridia; order Lachnospirales; family Lachnospiraceae; genus UBA3766. The sequence goes on from JAFUJA010000006.1 coordinate 10,571, forward strand.
TGCCCTCTGTTTGTCAGACAAACAAGCGGGGCGATTCAGAAGTATGTAGTCTTTTTATTTTATAAGTTTTTCACATATATAAAAATGTATGTTATAATGAAATTCATAATATGGCAGAGGGAATGACGTGCTGTGAGCAGCTTACGGATTTGCTGGAAATTATCAGGGATTGAGTAAGTTACAAAGGGGTTTTACGGAAAGAATGCAGAAAAGAAAATTTTCTAGAAAACGAAAAAAACAAAATAATAAGAGAGAAAAAGAAGTTTTTCGTCCAAAGCAGAGACTTTTCGTTAAATATAACAGACAGATTCATTTGACGATTCTGTTATTGTTGTTGCTTGGTCCGATAGTGGTGTTGTGTGTAGAAGTAATGATTGATTATTTTTTTATGTCTCCTATCATAATGGCATTCAGTATTCTGTTTGGAATGTGCGGTATGATGTCGTTTATTGAAGCCTGGATTAAGGGGTATTATTATGCCGGTATCAAAAGAGTAATTTTATTTATTAAAAATTTATTTATAAATCCTTTTTTAAAGAAAGAAAAAATAAAAAAGAATGATTTAAAAAGACTGGAAAAGTTTAAAGAGGAAAAATGTGCTGTTGCAAAATGGTGGTTAGTGGTTGGGGCGATTTTGCTGATATGGCTTATAATTGAAAAAATCTTCGGAAGAGAAGATGTGGAATGGTTTATCGGTATCATTTCCATTAGTATATTACTTACACTTGCAAATTTATACATTTATAAGCGTGGGAAATACCATAGTCTGCAATACGGTACTATAGTGGCTAAAACCCGATGGTTTGTCTGCCATGGAAAAGGTGGAAAAGAATATTTCTGGTATACGGCTGAGGTGAAGCTGGACAACGGTGGTATATATGAAGGTATTATCTATGATGACTCTGATTACCGGGCATTCAAATCAGGAAGCAGCAGATGTATCGTCTATGGGATATCGCCGACTCGTGTGGTAATTCTGGCAACAGGGGAGACAATCAAAAATTGAGGGGTGAAAAGGAATGGAAGGATCTAGTGTTTTATTTATTTTTGTGGGACTTGTGCTAATCGGCTATGGCATTTTATTATTTAAGAAGCCGGATATTGAGTGGCAGCTTTCTCTCGCAAGAAGATGGTTTCTAAAAGGTGGGGAGCCTACGGAAAGCTATTTTGCCATGCAGAGAATTCAGGCCGTGATAGATGTTGTGGTAGGGGCTTTATTGATTCTTGCAGGAATCAGTACGTTTTTTACTGCAGTAAAAGGATATGTTGTTGAGATTGACGGTAATGCCTTAAAAATTCCCTGTACTTATTCGGATATAGTGGAATTGGGGTATCAGATTGATCCAAACGAAGATATTAAGACTTTAACTGCCACGGACAAGGTAAAAAAGAACGGTGTTACATATATTGTAAAAAATGCAGAAGGAAAAACAATGGAGCTCCGGTTTGAGAACAGGGGCACGACAGATAAAAAAGCCACGGAGTGCCAGCTGATTGCGATTAAAGTGGATGAAACAGGACCTACATTTAAGCTGCCGAATGGTGTACACGTCGGAATGAGTGAGACGGAAGCAAAAAAGATTATGGGAAACGGTACTCCTAAAGGAGTTGGCGGATCCGCATCGGAACATACGATGAATGTAAATTTTGATTCTTACCGGATTAATCTGATATACAGCGAAGACCTTTTTAACAGGACGATAATCGCTATAAGAGTGACGGATTCAATTTATTAGAGTAGAGTTTATGAGGAGAACATATGGCAAAAGACAGCGTAAATGACGATATTCAGCGGGCATTAGGCGATGTTTTGGGGAGTATGGGACAGTCTTTTATTTCTTCGACAAATAACAAAAAAATGGAAGCTGTTATGGAAGACTATAAAAGGGAAATGCTGACCTGGTTTACGGAAGGAAATGCAGAGGAAGAAAATCCCTTGAAATGCGCAACCAAGGAACTCTGGTATTCTTTGTATCTGGAGAAAAAACGTTTGGAAAGTCACCGGTGTAAGGTGCAATATCCTCAATATGAGCCCGTGAGTTTGCGTCCTTTGGAACGACCGGAAAATTATTTTACATATAAAAAAGACGGAAAGTATTTGGTTTGCTGTGCAAATCAGCCGGCTCGGATTGAAAAGCGGTATATTCGGGACGGTGTTATTATCGGATGTGAGCAAAAAACCTATGATATGGATTATTATATTCTGTGCTCACAGAATGAAAACGGGCTGTTTATCTGTCCGAACTGTGGTGCGGAATTGCCCCGCGAAGCATTGTTGGACGGGTGTGATTACTGTAAATCCAAATTTGACATTTCTGCTTACGATGAGAAAGTGGTTTCCGTTGTTAAAAACAAAGGAATATACGCAACCAGAGTGACCCATGCTGACCACACTCCGGCAAGTGCAATTTTATTAGCAATAGTTGGAATGTTTGTGGCGTTCTTTGGTTTCCTTTTGGCGGGTATTACGTTAGGATTGTCTCTCATACCGGCAGCACTTGGTGTACTTGCAATTTACTTCTCTCTTCGCATTGCAATGAATGAAAACAGAAAACATCCGGATTCGATTCCTTTTCGTCATAGATTACAGGATAATAATCCGGGATTTTCCGAGGAGGCTTTTATCGGCTCTCTGGATTGTAAGCTTAAGGCCATTCACTATGCATCCGATCCCCGGGAACTTGCGGCTTTCGTAAAGTGCGATGTGGCGCCCTTCGTAAAGAATTATCAGGATCTTGTAAATTGTGAAATCGGTAAGCTTTGTTATAAGGACTACAGAGTTGAAGAGGGTTGCCAGTATCTGACACTTCATCGGGAAATTATTGCGATGAAAGACTGCGGTAACACTTTAAAGCCTGTAAAAGGCTATGTCAGAGTTACACTTATGAAGAAAAATACAAACAAGATAAAACACGATGTTGTATTATATCGTTGTAATAACTGCGGTTCCACCATTTCTTTGGTGGAAGGCGGTAAATGTAAGCATTGTGGCACAGAAATGGATTATGCAGCATATGATTGGGTAATCACGGATTACTCCCATGCAAAAACCATATAAAAAAGAAGCTCCTAAAAATATTCTGCTTACGTTTGCAAAATAATGATTGTTTTCCCGCTAGGGAAAATGATATGATTAAGAAGATGACGAATCAGCAAGGAGGTTGGAAATGAGTCTGGAAATCAGTAAATTCATTGTCAGAAAAAGAAGAGCATTGGGATATACGCAGCAGAATCTTGCGGATTTTCTTTCTGTCAGTTTTCAGACCGTAGCCAGTTGGGAAAATGGTCTTTCCCTACCTGAAGTATCTCTGCTTCCCAGACTTGCCTGGGTTTTAGATACCTCTGTGGATGTCCTTGTGGCGTATCAGGCAATGTCCAAGGCAGAGCAGGAAAAAAACATGAGTGAAAGAGGAAATTACAAAGGTGTAATTCCCAATGATTTATGTTATGAAATTATGCGAATCAAACCGCCTACCAAACCTTACAGAGTTCTGGAAATCGGCTGTGGCGAAGGAAGAGATGCAATTTTCTTTGCCCAGAACGGATATCGGGTATCTGCTTTTGATATATCGGATGAATGTTTGGAAAAGGCACGCTCTCTGGCAGAACAGGCACAGGTGGAGGTAGACTTTTTTAAGGCTGACATTCATGAGTTTAAGCCGGTAAGTAATTATGATATTATTTACAGCACGGGGGCATTTCATTATCTTCCTGCAATGCGTCGGTCTGAACTGATATCAGATTTGAAGAAGCGGACTTCCGTCAGTGGAATTAATGCCATTACGGTTCTTGTGGATAAACCTTTTATTGAAAGAACCCCGGAAGTGAATGAGATTCCTTTGCAGACAGACCCTTGGGTTTCCGGAGAGTTGAATTACTATTATCAGGATTGGCTGTTCCACAAGTGCGATGAAGTCATTTATGACAGTAATCGTTCCGGTATTTTTCACAGACACTGTATGGATATCCTGATTGCAGAGAAAAGGACAAATAAAAATAAAGGAAAAAGCGTATGAAATATTTTATAGCATCAGACATACACGGTTCTTTTAAATATTGCAGAAGCCTTATTGAGGCCTTTGAACGGGAGCAGGCAGATAAAATATTGCTTCTGGGAGATGTGCTTTATCACGGCCCCAGAAACGACCTGCCGGAGGAATATAATCCCAAGGCGGTGATTGAATTATTAAATCGTTATAAGGACAGAATTCTTTGCGTCAGAGGGAACTGTGACACGGAAGTAGACCAGATGGTTCTGGAATTTCCTATTTTGGCGGATTACGGGGTTTTTACCATGGACGAGACGGTTGTTTACGCTACCCACGGTCATGTTTACGGTGAGAACAATCCCCCTGCGCTGAGTGGCAAGTCGGTACTTTTATGCGGTCATACACATGTGCCGAAATGTGAATTAAAAGACGGTTATTTTTATATGAATCCCGGCTCAGTATCCATTCCCAAGGAAAACAGCTGGCATGGATATATGACCTGGGAGGGAACTACCTTCATCTGGAAAGATTTGTCCGGTGAAGTGAAACTTACGGTGCGCACGGAAGAAGCGTAGATAGTTTGTAAAAAAATAAATATTATAATAAAGGATGGGACACTATGATTATTGGAACAACGAAGGAATTAAAGAATCATGAGCATCGTGTAGGACTTACACCGGACAATGTATCGGCGTATATTGCGGATGGTCATACGGTATATGTGGAAACACGTGCCGGTGAAGGTGCAGGTTTTACGGATGATATGTACGTGGCAGCCGGAGCCGTGATTCTGGATACACCGGCAGAAGTTTTTGCAAAGGCGGATATGATTGTAAAAGTCAAAGAGCCGGAGGCATGTGAATACGGCTATTTGCGCGAAGGTCAGATTCTCTATACCTATCTTCATCTGGCACCGAATCCGGAACTTACGGAGCAGCTTATCAGCAAGGGCGTGAAAGCGGTTGCTTTTGAAACCATCACGGATGCGGAAGGAAATCTTCCCTGTCTTCGCCCCATGAGCCAGATTGCCGGTAAGTTAAGTATTCAGGAAGGTGCGAAATATCTGGAAAAAGGTTTTGGCGGACGCGGAATTCTGCTTGGCGGTGTGCCCGGTGTGGAACGTGGTAAAATTGTGATTATCGGTGGCGGTATTGCAGGTACTTACGCAGCAAAGGCAGCAATCGGTATCGGCGCAGAGGTAACTCTTCTGGATGTGAATTTAAACAGACTTGCATATTTGGATGATATCTTCGGAAGCGCGGTATCTACTCTTTACAGTACAGATGCCAATATCCGTAAGTGTTTAAAAGATGCAGATCTTGTCATTGGTTCTGTTTTGATTCCCGGCGGAAAAACACCGAAGCTTGTACGTAAGGAACATTTGAAACTGATGAAACCCGGCGCGGTTATTGTTGACATTGCAATTGACCAGGGCGGATGTTGTGAAACCTCCAAAGTAACAACTCATGACGAACCGATTTTCGTTGAAGACGGTGTGGTTCATTATTGTGTAGGAAATATGCCCGGTGCGGTTCCCTATACTTCCACAATTGCTCTTGCAAACACAACCTTGAAATATGGTCAGATGATAGCTAAATACGGCTTGGAAGAGGCTGTGAAGAAAGATGCGGGCCTTGCAAACGGCGTAAATACATATGCTCACAAATGTGTGAATAAGAATGTTGCTGACAGCTTGGAACTGGAGTATACAGATTTATTTGAATTGATTTAACCAGGTAAAAAAAGACGGGGGCTCCCGTCTTTTTTTATGCAGAGAAATTTCGAGGTATAAAAAACTGTATGTGTACATGGTAAAGCGTTAAATAATTGTTGTGCGATGTTTATGCCGGGTTTTGTCGAAATTTATGTGGATGATATATATAAAATCGTGTATAATAAACAACATACGATATAAAAAAGAAATGACTGGAATGGTCAAAGGATAGAAGCAGAATGATTTGGAAGGAAATAACCTTAGAAGAAAAAAAGGCAATGGATGCCTTTTATGAGTATAGAACCTCTATGGGGTGTGAGCAGTGCTTTGCGAACAATTTTTTATGGGCACCTTATTATGAAACCAAGGTGGGATATGTGGAAGATTGTATGGTTTTTTATACGGGAAAAAAGGATTCCGTCAGTTTTCCCATTGGGCCTGACCCTTGGAAAGCACTTGAAGCACTGAGGGAAGAATACCGGAAAAACGGACGAAAGTTTCGAATGGGGCTTGTTACTCCGCAACAGTTCGAATGGCTGGAACAAAAATATCCCGGTATTTATCAGATTCAGTATGAGAGAAACTGTGCGGATTATATCTATGAGAGTAAATCTTTGATTGAACTTACGGGTAAAAAGTTACACGCCAAAAGAAATCATATCAATCGGTTTCGGGAAAATCATCCGGATTGGAGTTTCGAAGTAATCACATCTGCCAACGTTGCGGAATGTGTGGAAATGGCAGAGGAATGGAGAATGCAGCATCCAAACGGAGAAGATCCGGATGTAAAAACGGAGCTTACCGTTACCTTGAAAGCGCTTCGATACAGAGAAGAACTGGGATTGGACGGCGGCTTGCTTCGTGCCGGTGGAAAGGTTCTGGCGTTTGCCCTTGGGGAACCTGTAACCGATGATGCGTATGTGGTTCATATTGAAAAGGCTTTTGGCACCGTGCAGGGGGCATATCCTATGATTAACAGGGAATTTGCAGCACAGTTTGCCGGGAATTATACCTATGTGAACAGAGAAGAAGATATGGGGGAAGAAGGGCTTCGCAAAGCGAAGTTATCCTATAATCCTGCGATACTTTATGAAAAGGGAACGGTTACACTTTTGGAAGAAAGATAATTTACCGGTGATAAAAATGGGGGAATACAATGGCGCTTAGTTTACAGCAGCAGCTAACGGATGCAAAACGAAAACTGGATATCCTGATGGAAAATATGCCGGGAGGCTTTATGACCTATGACGCTACCAACGGGAAGTTTGTAGAGTTAAGCAAGGGTTTACTGGCTATCTTCGGTTGCGAGGAAGAACGCTTTCGGGAGCATTTTTATAATACTTTTGATATGTTGATTTACAAAGAAGAACGTAAAAAAGTTCTGGAACTGATTTCCTATCAGGCAGAGCATCAAACCAACATTCATGTCAATTTTAAAATAAAAGGAATGTTGGATGATGTCATGTATGTGGAGTACCGCGGGCGGAAGGTAAGAGAGTCTTCAGGGCAGGTTTTATATTATGCAGTGCTTACGGATGTGACGGAACAGGTTCTTGTGCAGCAGGAAATGGCTCGTATTAACGAAGAACTGTATAAAAGGAATGCTGCAGGGGAAGCCCGTCAGGAAGAAATGCAGAAACGCATTCGAATGGATGCCATGACCGGAATTTATAATAAATCCACTATGCAGAAGGTGATTCAGGAATATCTGGCAGAATCCTCACCCGACAGTCTTCATGCAGTTATGATGATTGACACGGATAACTTTAAAAATGTAAATGATACATTGGGGCATTTGTTCGGAGATGAGGTTATTAAGTTTGTGGCGCGCACAATTAAAAATACATTCCGCGACAGCGATTATGTAGGACGTGTCGGTGGAGATGAATTCATGGTTTTTATGAAAAATACCACGAAAGAAGTAACGGAACAGAGAGCACAGGCTTTGAATGAACAGATGTGTCGTAAATTTGAGAAAGACGGAAAAAGCATAGCAATCAGCTGTAGTATCGGAATTGCTTTTTATCCTAAGGACGGTGTAGATTATGTATCGTTGACCGCAAATGCGGACGATGCCCTTTACCGTGCGAAGGAAAAGGGCAAAAACCGCTATGTGATTGCTTCCAGAAATTAAAAATGAGAAAGAGATAAACCGAACGGACTGAGCGTATCACGATGTTCGGTTTTACTTGTTTTACGGAATTGTAACGGTGTACAACCGAAATATTCTTTGAAAAGTTTATTGAAATAACTGGTATTATTAAAACCTACCGAAAATGCCAGGTCTGCAATACTTGTGACAGATTTGTCCTGTTTCAAAAGTTTATCTGCGGCCTGTAAAATCCGATATCGCATTAAATATTCAAAAGGTGTCACATTCATTGCTCTCTTAAAACATCTGCAACATTCACTTTTGCTTACGTGAATAGAATCGGCAATGTCTTCTAGTGTGACGGAATCGGCATAGTGATTCTGAATATAGATAAGCGCATCCTTGATACGGGATTCATCCGGAGATAATACATTTGTTTTTTCCTGTACAACAATGGGTTGGTGTGGTTTGAATTTTTTTATCATTACAAACCAAAACTGACACAAGATACTTTTTGTTTGCAGTTCATATCCGTATTCTTTGGAAAGATTAGCTTCCAATAAGTCAGAAATATAGGCAAGAATACTTCGGCTCCACATGTCACTTCTTTTAAAAACAAGGTGACGTAATTGTATGTCATTTAACAATGGTGTCAGATACATGGTTTCTATTGCGGATTCTGTGTCATTAAAGAGAAAACGCGGATGAAAGAGCGTTGAAAGTACCACGCAATCTGTGCCGGCTTCGCTTTCTATATAGTGAAGCACATTCTGATTGATAAAGATAGCCTGGCCTTCTTCCACTCGAATGATTTCTTCACCCACGCGAAAAACAGCAGTCCCTTCCTTCACAAAATCAAGTTCAATTTCCTCATGCCAGTGCCAGCGTACATGTTGAAGGTACATTTTTGACGGTTCAACCAAATATACACCCACGGGATATTGGGGATTGTTGTGTTCTACGATTTCATGCAGGGACTGGTCACGACTGTATAAGCTGTTCTCTTTTACATCAGAATTGCCCATGTTCTGCGAACTCCTTTTTTACATCATTACAAGTATTACTCTATCAATAACAAATTATTTCTGCAAGTCAAAAATATAATAATTATTCAGGAAATTAAAAAATAAAATGACATGTAACTATCATTAGTGTATAATGATTTCGGAGGTAATTATGGGGAATTTAAAACATTATTTGTTTGCGTTGAAAAATGGTGATTTGTTTTTTGACGATAAAAGAAAATTTACGTTGATTATTAATTCGGTTGCTATTATACATGCCATCTTCGGCATTTTCTTTTTGTGCCAGCAGGTGTGGCCCATGGTAATATACAACGCAATTATTGTGTTGGTATACCAGGGGTTCCTTGTTATGATTAACAATGGCAAACAACGTGTGGCGGTTGCACTGATTTCCACGGAGGTTTTTACCCATGCAATGTTGTCGATATTGTTTATCGGTCTCAGGTGTGGTTTTCATGCGTATCTTATGGGGATGATGGTGGTAACCTGTTATGCTACTTTGTCCTGGAAGGTATATAAAGGCAGAAAACATTCCATGGTATGCTATGTATTCTTTAATTTGCTTGGATTTATAGCGTGTTACCTGGTTGGGAACTTTGTTCCGCCGGTCTGGACGGTTTCTACGATGGTAGCCCATGTACTCTACATATTTAATTGGTGTACGGTTTTTCTGCTTTGTCTGTTTTTTATGGTTCTTTTATATTGGGAGGTTTCATTCAGAAATGAAACTCTTACGGATAAAAATCAGGAGCTGGACCAAATGGCTAAAATGGATCATTTGACCCAGTTATACAACCGTAGATATATGACCGGAAAATTTAAGGAATATCTGGATGCACTCCATGAAAACGGAGAACTTTTCAGTGTTATTATCGGAGATATAGATTTCTTTAAGAAAGTAAATGACTCTTACGGTCATGATGCCGGGGATGAGGTTTTGGTGGCCGTAGCCGGGGAACTGAAGGCTGCACTTCGTGACAGAGACTGTGTCTGTCGTTGGGGCGGAGAAGAGTTTCTGATTCTTGTAAAAGGGAATAAAGAAGTGGCGGAAATGGTTGGCGAGCGTATACGTGCCCGTATAGAGGAATTGTCGGTACAAAGCGGTGGTCATACCATTCGCGTTACCATGACCCTGGGCGGAACAGAAACTGTTCCCGGGTACTCTGCAGATAAGTTGATTCAGCTTGCGGATGAAGCACTTTATCAGGGAAAAAATGAAGGCAGAAACAGAATTGTGATTAAATAAAAAGATTCTATTTTACATTGCATAAAAAATATATATGGAAAATAATAAAAGTATCGCTTTTTAGCGGTACTTTTCTCTTTTTATGAGGTGGAAAATGAGAGTGATTTATTTAAAGGCTGAGCAGGATATAGAAAGTGATAAGAAGACACTTCAGGTATCAGACCTTTGTAAAATAACGGGACAGGATAAAAAACTGTGTGCCCGGGTGGGAAAAATTCAAATTCTTGATTTGACAGGGATGACACAAAAACGGACCGCTGTCAGTATGATGAAAATAATCGAACGGATTCAGATGCATTATCCGGATGTTGAGATTGTATCGTTGGGAGAAAATGACATCCTTGTTGAAATAATTTCTCCAAAACATAAAAAAGAACGTTTTACATTGGGAAAAATTATTTTTGTTTGCTGTATTTGTTTCTTTGGAACCGCTTTTTCCATTATGGCCTTTCACAATGATATTGAAATTCTTAATTTGAGTAAAATGGTTTATGAAAGTGTGGGGCTTGTCAGAAACGGACAGGTGGGAATATTGGAAATCGGTTATTCTTTGGGACTGGCAGGCGGCATTATTCTTTTTTATAATCACATCGGAAAAAGGAAGCTGACCTCAGATCCGACACCTATTGAAGTGGAAATGCGGATTTATGAAAATGAAGTAAATGCCGCATTGCTTGAGGATGCCAAGCGTCTCCGGGAAGAGCAGGATGTAGAATAGGAAATGAATCAGAAGCGGAGGCTTGGTTTTGAATTTTTTGAAATTAATATATCTTTTTATATTTGGAATCTCTTCAGGACTGGTTGTTGCCGGGGGTGTTTTTTCTACCCTGATAGCTCTGGGGCTGGTTCCGAGATTTGCAGGAAGAAGCAGAACTGCACATAAAGTGATGCTGTACGAGGATTTTATTATAATGGGTTGTATTCTCGGAATCCTTATCAGCGTATGGCCTTTTGGGGAATGGATTCTTAGGTTGCGGGAAATGCTTTCTGCACCATTTCTTAAAACTATGAATGCAATTGGAGAAGTTCTTCTGGGGACCGGAGGATTTTTTGCGGGATGTTTTGTGGGATGTATGGCACTGGCAATAGCGGAAATGCTGGATGGAATTCCCATTTTTGCCCGCAGAATATCATTCCGAAAAGGTCTGGGCTGCGCTATTTTTGCAGTGGCAATTGCCAAATTGCTGGGAAGTTTGTTTTATTTTATAAAAATGATGTAGGAGGGGTAAAAAATGAGCAATGCAAATGACATTAACCGTCAGGCTGAAGAAGCACAAATTAAAAAGAATTATCAGAAGATGGTAGAAGAAATCACACCAAAGGCAAATTTGTGGCAGAGGTGTCTTTGGGCATTTATTGTAGGAGGTATCATTTGTGTCATAGGTCAGGCAATTATGTATGCCTTTGAAAATTGGTTGGGAATGACACCGGAGGATGCGGCATCCTGGAATACCATTATTTTAATTTTTGTCAGTGTTTTATTAACCAATTTCGGAATTTACCGCAATCTGGTGAGTTTTGCCGGGGCAGGAGCACTGGTTCCCATTACCGGATTTGCCAATTCAGTGGCATCGGCAGCTACGGAGTTTAAGTCGGAAGGCTGGGTATTCGGTGTGGGATGTAAAATTTTTACAATTGCAGGTCCCGTTATCCTGTATGGGCTGGTGGCAAGCTGGCTTCTGGGAATGGTATACTGGATTATCAGTTTGTTTTAGGAAAATATAAAAGGAGGCGTAATGCCTCCTTTTTAAGGTTGTAATGTAAGCTTTATTAAGTGTCCTTCATAACCTGCGCCTGTAACGACCTGCAGGGTATCTTCATCAAGCATATCCCGATGATAAAAATGGATATGGCCGGAGAGTACCAGCGGTACAAGACCATCGTCTTCGGTTACCATGTCAATAAAATCTTCCGTGTCATTATTGGGGTAACAACTGTTAATCCCCAGCAGTACTTTGGAATTGCCTTCCGGAGTTTCGCCCCATACCTGTCTGGTTAAAAGATGAAGTGTGTGGTCATCCGTATAGGGTTCGAAAGGAACGTGGCTTACGACAATGATGGGTTTCCCTTCCTGCTTTAATTCTGCCAGTGCAAGCGTGGCTTCTTCTGAAATCTGACTGTTGTCGTCATCGGTTGCAAGAATGTTGAAACTGTCGTGATGATAAATCTGATATCCATCTGTTGTTTCTGTTATGGAATCCAATCTGGGAAGATATTCCTCGTATGCAATATCCGTAAAATATTCCGTACCGTATTCAAAATCATGATTTCCCATGGCATAAATCCAGGGAATTTCCAATTCGTTTAGATGTTGACTGACATAGTCTATAGAAGCCCACATGGCTGAATCTATAATATCTCCGCCCAATATCAGTAAATCCGGCTGCTCTTTTTTTACATAATCCATTAAGGCGGTGAAAACCTCTTCGGAGGGAACACCTTCCTTTGAATAAAAAGAACTGCTTCGTGAAGCAGCTTTGTCTGCAACTTCCGCATCCCTTTCGTCACAAAGGGTAAGGTGGGTATCTGCAATAAAAATTATTTCAAAAGGTTCTGTAAGGCCTTCGATTTGAATCTGCTCTTCCGAAACGGTAAGAGGAATTTCTTTTTTACCGCAGGCGGTAAAAAGAAGCAATCCTGCAAGCAAACCTATGCTTATGATTTTTTTTATATGATGATAAAAATGTTTTTTCATGGTTAAACCCTTCCTTTACACTACACCGATTATATCTAAAAAGTATTTTTTGGTCAACATGCATGAACGGCTACGGATATAATTGTGTAAAACCACATAAAAAAACAGATTATCCTTGTTTTTTTAATGTGAGGAAATTATAGTTATTTTATCAAAGCGAGGAGAGAGAATCATATGAAAAAGGGAGCAAAAATTATCATCGGTTGTTCGGCAGTTGCACTTGTGGCCGTAATTGGAATAGGAATTGCCTTCTTCTTAAACAGAGGGGAAGCCTACAGAGTGGTTTCGGTACTTTCCGTAGACGGAACTGCACAGGTTGAAAGAGAAACCGTTGGCGCACTTGATGTATATGAAGGGATGACACTGCAAAACGGCGACAGTGTTTCCGTGGAAGGCAACAGCTCCATGATTATGCAGATGGATGAGGATAAATTTGCCTATGTAGAGCAGAATACATTATTTTCACTGGTGGCTGAAGGAAGTGCAAGAAACAGCAAAACCAGATTTGAGTTGGAACGGGGGGCAATTACATCTGATGTGCAGAATAAATTATCATCCGATTCCAGTTATGAATTAAGCACTCCCAATTCGGTTATGGCAATCAGAGGAACCGTTGTACGCGTGTCAAGCCTGACCAGAGATGAGTGGATTACAATGTTCCCCGAACTGGAGAGTGTACTCGGTGAATATGAGGAGTATGACACTATTACCAGACTTTCCACATTCGAGGGTACAATGGCGGTAAGACTCCGTTATCCTGACGGAACAGAGGATTCGGAAGAGAAACTGATTTCCTCCGGAAAAGAAATCTGGGTAGGCGGTAACGGAACAGACAGCCGGTATCTTGGAGATATTACGGATATTGATATTGATACTCTGGGTGATGAAGCAATAGCAGCCCTGCTTGCAATTCTCGGAGACAATCCGGAGCTTTGTTTTACGGAGTCCGAGCTTAAAAATATGCAGGAAAAATTACAGACGGAAGGTTCGTATCCTGTATATTTCTTCGTAGACGGCGTGTTATTCGGTACCCAGTTTGTAGAAGCGGGAGGATGTCCTGAGGAGCCTTCACTGCTTCCTACACCGGAAGGCTACTGGGATGTGGATTTTAATAAAACCGTAGAAGAAACCGTCTATGTCCATTGGATATCAACAAGCAATTAGACAGCCGCAGAGGGTGTAAAAGAGGGATAGTAAAAAGAGTTCTTTTTACCGGTTTGATTCCGGAAAAAGAACTCTTTGTTTTTATAAAACTTATTCGGGAAGGATGTGTATTACTCTGTTTCGACCGTGCTCTTTTGCGTAGTAAAGCTTTTCGTCGGCAGATTTTACATTTTCTTCCGTGGTCATGTCTGCGTTTAATTCGCTGACACCGAAGCTCATGGTTACTTTGATTTCTAAATCTTCGAATTTACAAACGGAAGCCTCTACGTTCTGACGGCATTGCTCGGCGAAGGCTCTGGCTTCCTCTAAATCTTTGCCGGGAAGCAGTAGGATAAATTCCTCGCCACCCCATCTGAATACACCGTCATCGATTCCTGCGAGGCTTGAGTAAAGGTTGGCTACATGCTTTAAAACCGCATCTCCTGCATTGTGTCCCCAGGTATCGTTTACTTTCTTAAAATGGTCAATATCGCAGATGATAAGGGAAGCTTTTTTGCTGGAAAGGATGGGAACAATATTCTTTTCATAATGAGAATAGAGTCCGCGACGGTTTTTTAAACCTGTTAACTGATCTTCCAGTGCTTCGTTGTAGAGAAGATAGGATTCCAATGTTCTTCCGCAAAAAGCGGTAGCAAGGGTCAGACGCTTGATATCTGCTTCCGTAAAAGCCGCATCCTTGCCTTCCGCATCCAGTTTGTTGATTGCCTGATAGGCCCCGATTACTACCCCGTCTGCGTTTGTTACGGGCAGTGTAAGGATGGATTTGGTTACATATCCGGAATTTTTATCCACGTCACTGTTAAAACGGGAATCGTTATAAGGATCATTGATAATGAGAACTTCATTGTTCTGAATGGAAGCCCCGATTAAGCCGCTGCCTTCAGGAATGGTGATTTTACCGATTTCGAGTGCAGCCAGGGTCCAAACCTGATGTTTCTTTTTATCCCAGAACCAAAAACTTGCCCTGTCTGAATTTACAAGGGTTCTTCCAAGGTCTGTTAAAAGAACCAGAGTTGAGGATAATTCTTTTTCCTCAAAGAGGCGTTGCATGTAATAAAAAATTTTTTCTAAAAGTTCGTCTGATGAAAGATATTTATTTTCCTTATCCATAGATCCTCCCCGTTTCAGATTGATAATCTTTTTCACTGGGTTGATTATAGCACAGAATGATTTCTTTTTAAAGTAAAAAGATGACGGATATAGTGTTTTATGATATAATAAAAATGTATTTTGGGAGGGAATTGACATGAAGAAAAATCTTATTCTTATTCTGGAAACCTTGTTAATCGGAATTTTAGCGTTTGTATTATGCTATTCCGACTATTTCTCTGCGTTGAATTCCCTTTATAAAGATAAGCTGTACCAGCAACCGAGAGCTGTTGACAGTTCTATTAAAATCATTGGTGTGGATGAAAAAACTCTGGATGCCTACGGTCCATACGGAACATGGTCCAGACAGGTTTATGCGGATATTCTTCAGACGTTAGGTGATTATCCCGCGGTGGTTGGTTTCGATATTATGTTCGTGGGAAACATGGAAGAAGCCGGAGATAAGGCATTTGCGGAGTGTTTGACCGAACGGGACAATATCGTTCTTGCATCCCATCTGGTGTATTCTACTAAAGTTGAATATGATGAAAACGGTAACTTTACACAGAATCCTTTTCATGTGGATATGGTGGAATATCCTTACGCAACAGGAAATGCGTCTTTGGGGTTTGCAAATACTTCAGCGGATTCGGATGGTGTGGTTCGTTCCATTGTGCCGAAAGTGACACTTTCGACGGAAAACGGAGAAGAGCAGCATTATTCCTTTTCCTATCAGGTGTATAAAAAGTATTGTGAGAGAACCGGTACAACTATGCGGGAACCCGAATTGGATGATAACGGTGCACAGTGGATTTACTACGCAGGAAAGCCTTATGAATATGAGTGTATCTCCCTGGTTGATTTGTTGGAAGGCAAAGTAGATGCCAGAGTTTTTACAAATTGTATTGTATTGGTAGGGGCATATGCCACAGGTCTTCAGGACCAGTTTGGAGTACCGAACAGTAGAAATCAGATGTTTGGAGTGGAAATCAATGCAAATGTGGTGCAGGGACTTCTTGACGAGACCTATCCTCATATTTCCGACCGGTTACTGACTTCTTTGGTGATTTCGCTCCTCTCCATGGGATTTTTCCTTTTGTTTACCAAGCTGCATATCAAATGGGGAACTTTAATCTTTGCGATTTCGGAAGTTACGACGATTGTGTCAGGTATATTACTGTATACCAAAGGCGGCATTGCGACCCCGGGTTTTTATCTGGTTTCTTTTCTGGCAATAGATTATGTAATTGCTCTTGCCGCGGGATATTTAAGAGAATGGGTTGCTAAAAGAAAAATTGCTTCCGTTTTCAGAAAGTATGTGGCACCACAGGTTGTGGATGATATTATGAAGTCCGGAAAATATAAAATCCGCCTTGGGGGTGAAACCAGAAATATAGCAGTGCTTTTTGTAGATATCCGTGGTTTTACTCCTCTGTCAGAAAGCTTGGAACCGGCACAAGTGGTGGAAATACTTAATGAATATTTAAATCTGACAACAAAGTCAGTTTTTGCAAATAAAGGAACCTTGGATAAGTTTATCGGAGATGCAACCATGGCGGTTTTTAACGCCCCTTTTGATTTGGATGATTATGAATTCCATGCGGTTTGTGCGGCGTGGGATATTGTTGCCGGGGCCAAGGCTTTGGATGAAATGTGCATGACGAAATTCGGTAAAAGCGTTGCTTTTGGTGTGGGTGTTAACTGCGGAGAAGCGGTGGTTGGTAATATCGGTTGCGATTTCAGAATGGATTATACGGCAATCGGTGATACCGTAAATACTGCGGCCCGACTGGAATCCAATGCAAAAAGAGGACAGGTTTTGATTAGTGAGTATATTTATGAAAAAGTAAAAGACCGTGTTACGGTTAATGAAGTCGGTGAGATTCCCCTGAAAGGGAAATCAAAAGGTGTGTTTGTTTATGAACTCACAGGAATTGAGGGAAAGGAGGCGTAATATATGCCCAAATATCTGATTATTCCCCAGCGGGACAAATTGGATGAAAGTTTAAAGCTGGCTGCGGCTTACGGGCTGGGATTTGAATTTAATGATTTTTTTCATCCGGACGTTTTAGATAATGATTCTTTGTGTCAGGACATTGTCTCTGCTTATCAGCGGATTATATTACCGGAGCTGCTTACCAGCCACGGTGATTTCTTTGATGTGCTTATATTCAGTTATGACCGCAAAATAAGGGAAATCAGTGAAGAGCGTATTCGCCGTAGTATTGAAGTGACTGCTTCTCTCGGAGTAAAGACTTTTATTTTTCACTCTAATTTGAATCCTCAATTGACTGCAGAAGTCTATAGAAAGAATTTTCAGGAAAAGAACGTTGCATTTTGGTCCGGATTGGCAACAGAGTATCCGGAATGTAATTTTTATATCGAGAACATGTTTGATTCGGACGCAGAACCGCTTGCTTTGCTTGCGGAGCAATTAAGGCATATTCCGAATTTTGGTATTGCTTTGGATTATGCCCATGCATGCATTTACAGCCCTGAACCGGAGAAGTTTATTAAGACACTTGCGCCTTATATCCGTCATGTACACATTAACGATAATGACGGAAAAGAAGATCTTCATCTTCCTGTGGGGGATGGTTGTCTGGATTGGGAAAAATTCCTTGTTTTACAGAAGGTGTATTTCCCGAATGCTACGGTGTTGGTGGAGAACACGGGCGTTGAAGCACAGCGTAAATCTTTGGATTATATGAAAAAAAGAGGTTTTTTTGAATGAAAAAAAACAGATTTTCTGTCTGGCATAAAGAATTGACCGACTCAACCAACGAAGATGCAAAAAGAGCATTTTTGGAAAATGGTTTGGAAAACGGTGTATTTGTGGCAGATGCTCAGACTGCGGGAAAAGGAAGAAGAGGAAGAAGCTTCTATTCTGCAATAGACGGTATTTACATGTCTGTCCTGTTTCAATCCGAACTGGGACCTGAAAAAGTTGTAAAAGTTACAACTGCGGTTTCTGTTCTGGTTGCAGAAGTGATAGAGCGGGTTACCGGTAAAAGTGTGGGAATTAAATGGGTAAATGACCTCTATTACCGTAATTATAAGGTTTGTGGTATTTTAACAGAAGTGATTCCGAACAGTGACCCAAACGGTCATCCGGCATATATTGTCGGAATCGGAATTAATTTGGCAGGAACCGGCTTCCCGGAAGAATTAAAAAATATTGCCGGCGTACTTTATGAGGAAAGTGTTACGCCGGAAATAAAACAGGAGATTATAAAAGGAATTGTAGCCGGGTTTGAAAATCTTCTGGATCATTTGGAAGATTATGATTATATTTCCGCCTATCGGGCGCGTTCCATTGTTTTGGGGCAGGAAATTACCTGTTATGAAGGAAATTGTGTCAGAAATGCGAAGGTTGTCGATATAGACGACGACGGTGGCCTTGTGATAGAGACGGAAGAAGGGGCAAGAGAAGTACTTCGAAGCGGAGAAATTACCATACGGGTAAAAAATTGACAAGTAAATATTCTGGTAAAAATTAAACGTAGACAGTTGTGTCGTTTTTATATTATGCTTAATTAATCAATTGTAAGGAGAGAAGATAAAAATGTTAAACCCTGCAAAGTTACTTAGTTTAAAAAAGGATTGGGAGGCGTTTTCGGCACGTCATCCGAAGTTTGTACAGTTTATATCCACAGTGGCGGCAAACGGAATAGGTGTTGGAAGCATTATTGACGTTACTGTCACATTACCAAACGGAAAGACATTTCAGTCAAATATGAGACTGACACAGGAAGATGTTTCTTTTGTGGAAGGTTTTACAAAGAATATGTAGATTCCGGCGCAAAACAGGGAGAAACAGAATAAGAGATATTTTATATTTTAAAGGAAAACAAACGGAGAGACAAAATTGAAGAAGAAAATAGCAGCGATTGTTGCCGGAAGTATTGCCATGGTAGCTATAGGGGGCGGCCACGGTGAGGAAGTAAAAGAAAATGTTCCGGTAAAAGAAAAGCACTATAAGATAGCAGAACATGAAATAAAAGAACCGTTTCCTTTGGGAGAAGGCGGCGGTGAAGGCGGAGAAAACGGTCACGGAGCCAAAATCGGTCTTCCGGAAGAGTCACCTAATAAGGAACATGTACACGGATATTCAAACGAGCAGCTTCTTGAGATGGCATTTGAGTTTTATGAAGCTGTAAACGGTCACAGCCCCATGCATGGTGCTTGTGAAGATTTGGAACATGAAATGGTCAGCATCAAGCTGTTCAATATTGAAGGCGACCGTTTTTATATTTGTGAAACCTATACGGTTCACCGTGTCAGCGGAGTCGGAACCGATTCCCAGGGTGAAAAAGTGGAGTTGCTTCATCCGGACAAGATTGAGCATCATTTACTGGAGGAATTTACGGATCATGATGAGCTTTTTACCGGAGAACTGTTCTCGGAAGATTAAAATCGTATAAAATACAAAGGCGGATAAAGCAGGCACTGAATTGGTGTCTGCTTTTTATCTGCTTAGCCGGTGTATTCACACAGTCTGCGGAGGAAGATAAATGAATGCCGGAAGTCCAAAACTCACCCTCTCGAAACAGGAAGTATTCGCAGTAGAAAAGTTATAACATATTTCTGTCAGCCATATAATATTAGAGTCTAAAAAGGCAGAAGAATAAAAAAAGTTAAATTTTTTTAATTGACATATGTGATACATGGGTGTATATATGTGATAAGCACAGTTAAAACAGACTGTTATTTTGAGTAAGGGGAGAATGAAGTGGCTGGATTAATAGAGATTAGAGATATGTGTAAAATCTATAATCCCGGCGAAAACGAAGTGTGGGCCTTAAATCGAGTGAGCCTGACGGTAAACGAAGGTGAATTTGTTGCAATCATCGGTCAGTCGGGTTCCGGTAAGTCAACACTTATGAATATGCTGGGATGTCTTGATGTTCCTACTGCAGGAACCTATCTTTTACAAGGGGAAGACGTATCCCGTATGTCCGACGATGAACTTTCGTACATCAGAAACAAAGAAATCGGTTTTGTATTTCAGGGTTTTAACCTGATTCAAAGTTTAACTGCAATTGAAAATGTAGAACTGCCTTTGATTTACCGTAAGGTACCCAAAAACCAGCGAAGAGAACTGGCGGTAAAGGCGTTAGAACGTGTGGGCCTTGGGAATCGTATGACCCATAAACCTTCAGAAATGTCCGGTGGCCAGCAGCAGCGTGTTGCAATTGCGAGAGCCATTGCCCAGGCGCCGCCCATTATTCTGGCAGATGAGCCTACCGGTAATCTGGACTCCAATTCCAGTAAGGAAATTATGGGCATTTTAAAGGGTCTGAATGAGGAAGGCAGAACAATTATTTTGATTACCCATGACAGCGATATTGCCATGGAGGCAAAACGTATTATACATATCAAAGACGGTAGAATTGATTATGACGAAGTTAAGGAGGCGCAGTATGAGCAGAGTGAATAAAAAAGGGGAAGGTATTCCTTTGCACCAGAATGAAACAGTAGAAGAAACACTGGAAAGAGTAAAAAAAGAAAGAGAAAAGAGCACAAAGCGTTCCAAACGGATTAAAATGATTATCGGAATTGCAGCGGCAGCGCTGGTTTTACTGATTCTGCTGATTGTTCTGATTATTGCGATTGTATCTAAAAACATGCCCACAACCGTTCCTACCGTTACGGCACAAAAAGGTTTGCTTGAAGCTAATGTTACCGTGACCGGTGTTTTGGAAAGCGGAAGAAACGTAAATTATTACGCACCGGAAAGCATTGTTGTGGGAGAAGTCGTTGAGACAGGTACGGTAGTTTCCAAGGGCGATACCCTGCTTGTGTTTGATGAAGAAGATTATGCAGCAGTTTTAAAAGAATATGAGCTTGAGCATAAAATTGCAACCAACGAGCAGAAGAGCACATTGCAGACTTATAATGAAAATAAGGCTGATCTTGCAACAGCAAAAGCCAATGTTTCCAAATACCAGAAATTAAAAGATGCACAGCAGAATACCGTAAATCATTTAACTGCTACCATTACGGATGCCAATGCAATCAGAGCTGCTGAAATAGAAAAAGAAATTTATGAATGTGAACGTAAAATCAGAGAGTTTCAGTATTATGTGGATAATGCGGAAGAACTCGGCATGGGTAAAGAAGGTGTTGAAACCTACTTAAAATATATCCGTAGTGAGAGTGAACGTATTTCTGAGCTGAATTTTGAATTAAGCCAGCTTAGCGGCAGCGTTCAGGCGATTGAGCAGCAGAAAGCACTTTCGGATGCACAGAAGCTTCTTGCAGATTATGAAGGCGAACTGGAGAGCGCAAAGGCTGAGAAGGAATCTCTGGAAAAGATTATCGGAAACGAATATGATGAGGAAAATATTCTTTTAAGTAATGAATTAAGTGCTATCCGCGCTGAAAAGAGTTATCAGTCAGTTCTTGCATGTAAGGATGGTCTGAAAGCGGAGGGTGCCGGTGTTGTTTCTGCGGTAAGTGTTGTTCCCGGGGATAAATCCGTTGCCGGAACAACCATGATTACTGTATCCAGTCTGGAAGAAGTGGTAATTAATTTTACCATCAGTAAAAATGAACTGGACGATTTAAAAGTAGGTCAGAAAGCAGAAGTTTCCTGTATGGACAGCATCTACGAAGGAACCGTTACCCATGTGGGAAGTATGGCAGTAGCTACCGGAAACAATGGTGCACTTGCTATTTCAGCCCAGGTTCGTATAGACAATCCCGATGAGAATCTCTGCCTCGGTCTTACTGCGAAGGTTAATATCAATACCGCAACCAAGGATGATGCATTGATGATTCCCCTTGAAACCTTGTATACGGATGCGGAAGGCGATTTTATCTACATAGTGGAAAACGGAATCGTAGTAAAGCGTTATGTGACCGTGGGAATCGAATCGGCTACACATATTGAAATTCTGGATGGCATTGAAGAAGGAACATCTGTTATGACAAGTCTTACTGTCGGTGTAGAAGAGGGAAGTGCGGTAATTGCCATGCCTGATGTAACTCAGATGATGCTGCAGATGGAAAATATGGAAGCATTGCCGGAGGAAGTACAGGAGGGTGAAAGTACCGAAGCAGGCAGTGAAAGTGATGGTTCGGACGAGGCAACCGAAAACGCAGAGGAAGCATCTTCCGAAAAAAGTCAGGAATAGGTAAAGCTTATGTCACAGTTGTTGGAATATATTAAAATTGCTTTAAAAAGTATAAAAAATAATAAAGCCCGCTCTATTCTGACCATGACAGGTATTGTAATCGGTATTTCCTCGGTTATTATGATTGTTTCCGTAGGTAATGCGGTGAAAACCTCCGTGGTTAGCGGAATGAACGAACTTTTTGGCGGTCAGATTATTGTTTACAGCATGTCTTTTGACGGAAGTGGCGAAATATACTTTGATGACGAAGATATGCAGGCAATCAGAGACAAAGTAAAAAATGTAAAAGGTGTTGTCACTCAGGGCGCATCATACGGAACCGTGGACACAAGTCGTAAATCCTACACGGTTTATGCCGAAATCGGGAATCCCGATCATGATTTCACCAAGAGTAATCATATTACCAAGGGACGCAATATTACATGGGAAGAATATGAAGACGGTGCGCCGGTCTGCGTTATTCAGGAACAGAGTGCCTTAAATCTTTTCGGAAGAACGGATGTGGTGGGTGAAATAATGGAAGTAAATCTCTACGACCGTATTATCCCGTTCCGAATTGTAGGTGTACGTGAAAAAACAGATTCTGCAATCATGAATATCGTATACATGGAGGATGAAGTGGAAATCGAAGTCAGTCTTACTACTGTTGAACAGGCTACGGGACTTCCCTTTTCATCTTATAATTCCATGATAACGATTTTGGCGGATTCTCCTGAAAATTCCACGCAGGTTGCAACGGATACGGTGCGGTTGCTCGAAAATCGGAAAGGTGTCAGAGGAGAAGATGCAATTTTCGTAGAAGAATTTTCAAGCTATATGGATGAGATTTCCACCATTGTAAACTTTGTAACGCTTTTTATTTCTTTCGTAGCTGCTGTATCACTTCTGGTAGGTGGTATCGGTGTTATGAACATTATGTTGGTATCCGTTACGGAGCGAACCAGAGAAATCGGTATCCGTAAGGCACTTGGTGCAACAACCGGCTCCATTATGTTACAGTTCCTTGCCGAGGCGGGTATGATTACTTTAATCGGTGGTATTGCAGGTATGATTCTTGGTTGGGCCGGCGGTGGTGTGATTTGCGGTATTGCTTCCTCTGTCAGCGGCATGAGTATTATTGCGTATGTAGATGCATTTACTGTTATAGGTGTGTGTGCGTTCTCGAGTATCATCGGACTTTTCTTTGGTATTTACCCTGCACGTAAGGCAGCAAAAATGAGTCCTATTGAAGCACTTCGCCATGAATAAAGTGAGAATGATATTATAAAAAGAAACAGGAAATTCTGTAAAAGATATGGAGTTTCCTGTTTTTCTTTTACATCTTCTTTTCATTTTTTTTGTTTTGTGGTATGCTAATCTGGATTGAGAATGCATATTTTTGGGAGGTAGTCATGGATATAGAATTTGATGTGAAAATGACTCCGGGTATTTTATTTGATTTTAAAATGCAGTATTCCTACCGCCAGCCCATTACAATACTTGCGACGGCAGCAGGTGGTGTATTGTGTTATCTTTTTATATCGGGAATGCAGACAAACCTTATTTACCTGATTATCGGTATTCTTTTGATTTTGTACACTCCGGTGAATAACCTGTATTCTTCTTTTGTGCAGGTAAAACTGATACCAAGCTTTCAGGAGCCTTTACATTACCGTCTTGCGGAAGAAGGCATCGAAGTGTCACAGGGAGAAGAGAAGCAGGTGTTGCCCTGGGATAATGTGACAAAGGCATATAGCAATAAAAAAAGTATTTTTGTACACTCATCTAAAAAAGCAGCGTTTATTTTCCCGCGTAAATCTTTGGGAAATTTTGAAACGGAGACAATACAGACTATTGCGGCACACATTTCGCCGGATATTATGAAAATACGTTATTGATGAAATAGAGGAATGAGTATGGTTACGGAATCTTTTAGTGCCCGGGAAACTTATGAGTTGGGAAGAAAACTTGGCGAGGAAGCAACTCCCGGTTGTATTTATGCACTTTTCGGAGATTTGGGTGTGGGTAAAACGGTTTTTACCAAAGGATTTGCTGAAGGACTTGGAATCAAAGAGCATGTCAGCAGCCCTACTTTTACAATTGTGCAGGTGTATGAAGAAGGACGGCTTCCTTTTTATCATTTTGATGTGTACAGAATCAGTGATTTGGATGAAATGGACGAAATCGGGTACGAGGATTATTTCTTCGGAGAAGGCGTTTGCCTGGTGGAATGGGCGAATCTGATTGAAGAATTGATGCCTGAAAATACCATTCCGGTACGCATTGAGAAGGACTTGAATAAAGGGTTTGATTATCGCAGAATCACCATAGGATAGATAAAACCTGAAGAAAAGAGAGAAAACAATGAAAATAATCGGAATCGACAGCTCCGGTCTTGTGGCTTCCGTGGCAATTGCAACGGAAAACGGGATTTTGGCGGAGTATACCGTGAATAACAAAAAAACACATTCCCAGACTCTGCTTCCTATGTTGGATGAAATATGCAGAATTACGGAACTGGATTTAAAGGAAGTGGATGGCGTTGCCATTGCAGCCGGCCCCGGCTCTTTTACGGGACTTCGTATCGGGTCTGCAACTGCAAAAGGCATCGGACTTGCACTGGATATTCCTGTGATGGAGGTCTCTACCGTAACTGCTTTGGCATGGAATCTTTACGGTACGGACAGGGTGGTTTGTCCCATTATGGATGCCAGAAGAAATCAGGTATATACAGGAATTTACGAATTCATAAAAGAAAATACGGAATTCCGTATTTCTGCGGTAAAAGATGCCTGTGCGGTAATGATAGATGAGATTGCCGACATTTTAAATGAAATGGGAAGGGAAGTCATCTTTTTAGGCGACGGTGTTCCTGTTTTTGAAGAAAAGTTAAAAGCACTTATGAAGGTCCCTTATTCATTTGCTCCAATGCATTTGTCCAGACAGAGAGCTGCCTGCGTAGCCGAGCTTGGAATGAGAATGTTTGCTAAGGGAGAATTTGTATCTGCGGATGAACATTCACCGGAATACCTGAGACTTTCCCAGGCGGAGCGGGAGCGTAAGGAAGCGGAAGAGAAAAACAAGGCATAGATTATGGTAAAAATAAGAAGAATGACGTTGGACGATGTCCCTCATGCGGCCCGTCTTGAAAAAGAGAATTTTTCGGATCCCTGGTCTGAGCAGTCCTTCCGGGAAGAGGTACAAAATCCGGATGCACTTTATCTTGTTGCCTGTGAGGATGAGGTGGTTCTCGGAATTTGCGGATTGCTGATTTCCTACGATGAAGGTGATGTTTTAAATGTTTCGGTATCGGATAAAGCAAGAAGACGGGGAATCGGGGAAGCAATGTTGAAAGAGCTGATGCTTCAGGGTAAACAACGCGGTGTAAATGCTTTTACGTTAGAAGTGCGTAAGGGCAATCATCCGGCGATTGCATTATACGAGAAACTTGGATTTGTTTCTGAAGGGGTTCGCCCGAATTTTTACAGAAATCCCACAGAGGATGCTGTTATTTACTGGAAAAGAGACGATATAATATAAAGTGAAAGTTTTCTTGCATTATTTTCCACTAGGAATTCCTGTGTTTCTCCGATATGATTAAAAAGATATAAGAAGGAGGAAGCATATGCGGGAATACAATACAGAAAACGGAAAGCTTGTTTGTGTGACATGCAACCGTTGCGGAAAGCAGCTTGAAGTGGAAAACGGAATTCTGATGGAGGGATGCTTCCATTCGGATTGGATGTTTGGATATTTTTCAAAGAGGGACAGGGAAAAGCATGCTTTTGACCTCTGCGAAGAATGCTATGATAAAATGATTGGGGAGTTTCAGATTCCCCCGGAAATTATTACGGTAACTGAGCTTTTGTAAAAGGTGGCCGTAGTTTTAGGAGTGTTGGAATGTTAGATATTTGTCTTTTGGGGACGGGAGGTATGATGCCTCTCCCCTATCGTTGGCTTACCTCTATGATGGCAAGATACAACGGAAAAAGTATTTTGATTGATTGCGGAGAAGGCACCCAGATTGCAATGAAAGAAAAGGGGTGGAGTCCGAAGCCCATAGATGTGATTTGCTTTACACATTTTCATGCAGATCATATCAGCGGTTTGCCCGGCATGTTTCTGACCATGGGAAATGCCGAGCGTACGGAGCCGTTGCTTTTGATTGGTCCTAAGGGGCTGGAGCGTATTGTTACCGCGTTGCGCACAATCGCGCCGGAGCTGCCTTTTGAACTTAAATTTATTGAGTTAAACGGACCTGAGCAGGAAATCGATCTTGGAGATATGAAAATCAAAGCATTCCGTGTGAACCACAATGTGACCTGCTACGGATACAGCCTGATTGTGGAACGAACAGGTATGTTTGATGTGGAACGGGCAAAAGCACAGAATATTGAACAGAAGTATTGGAACCGTTTGCAAAAGGGTGAAGTGATTGAGCTTGAAGACAGAGTTTTAACTCCGGATATGGTGCTTGGTCCGCCCAGAAAGGGCCTGAAGGTTACCTATACTACTGATACACGCCCTTGTGAGAGTATTGTTAAAAATGCAGAAGGCGCAGACCTTTTTATCTGTGAAGGCATGTACGGAGATGATGAAAAGGCAGTGAAAGCAAAAGAGAACAAGCATATGACCTTTTATGAGGCTGCTGATCTGGCTAAAAGAAGTGATGTTGGTGCAATGTGGCTGACACATTACAGCCCTTCTTTGGTCAGGGCAGAAGATTACATGGGCAGGGTGCGAAAAATCTTTCCCCGTGCGGAAGCAGGGAAAGATGGTAAAACTATAGAGTTGAGATTCGAGGATTGAAATTAAATCATGATTTAATAAAAAGAAAGGAGGAGGCGTATGAAGTGGAAAGCAATTGCCGGAGTGACCGTTGTTCTGTTTGCTGCGGTTTTGATTCTGACAGTATTTGTTTTTTTTGGTGAGAGCGAAGGCTCTAAAACCGGAGAATCTGAAGTGACGGTAAGTAAAACGGATACTGTACTTTTACGGGATATCAAAAACAATTATCCGCCGACTCCAAAAGAGGTTTTGAAGTACTACAGTGAAATCACGACCTGCTTTTACAATGAAGAGTTGGATGAAGATAAACTGGCGGCGTTGGCGCGCAGGGCAAGAGAATTGTATGATACGGAACTTGTGGCTGACAAAACGGAAGAAGAATATCTTGAAGATTTGAAAGAAGATATCCTGGCATTTCAGTCACAGGGGATCACCGTTTCGGGTTATACGGTTTCTTCAAGTACGGATGTTTTTTATTTTGAAGAAGATGAGTATGAGTTTGCAAGATTATATGCAAACTATCGTTTACGTCAGGGAACGGAATTTGTTTATTCAAATGAAAAGTTCCTTTTACGTAAGGATGAGCAGGGGCACTGGAAAATTTTCGGCTGGGATTTGGTAGAAGAGAATTCTGAAACAACGGAAGCCACCGAGTGATTTTAGTTTAAAGATAAAAAGGAATAAGATATGGAACAGGATGTATTAATTCTTGCAATCGAAAGTTCTTGCGACGAAACCGCTGCATCTGTGGTTAAAAACGGAAGAGAGGTTTTGTCCAATGTGATTTTTTCGCAGATTGATTTGCACACCGTTTACGGCGGTGTTGTGCCGGAGATTGCATCGAGAAAGCATATTGATAAAATTAACCAGGTAATAAAGGAAGCGCTTGACAAGGCAGATGTCACACTTGAAGAGATTACTGCAATCGCGGTAACCTACGGACCGGGTCTTGTTGGCGCTCTTCTTGTGGGCGTTTCCGCGGCGAAGGCTCTTGCCTTTGCTACAGGTAAGCCGCTGGTAGGCGTGCATCATATCGAAGGGCATATTTCTGCCAATTACATAGAACACAAGGAGTTGAAACCTCCTTTTGTTTCTCTTGTTGTGTCCGGTGGGCATACTCATCTTGTTTCCGTAAAAGACTACGGAACTTACGAAATTTTGGGCCGTACAATGGATGATGCCGCAGGAGAAGCATTTGATAAAGTGGCTCGGGCAATTGGTCTGGGATATCCCGGCGGACCCAAAATTGATAAGCTTTCGAAAGAAGGAAATCCGGAGGCAATTCATTTTCCCAGAGCAAAAGTCGGAGATTCTGCTTTTGATTTCAGCTTCAGCGGTTTAAAGTCTTCTGTTTTAAATTATCTGAACGGTTGCGAAATGAAAGGTGAAGAAATTTGCAAAGCAGATGTTGCAGCTTCTTTTCAAAAGGCTGTCGTTGATGTTTTGGTAGGGCATTCCATGGAAGCAATTGAGCAGTACGGACTGGATAAGTTTGCAATTGCCGGCGGGGTGGCGTCTAATCAAACCCTTCGCAGGGCTTTTGAAGAAGCATGTGCTGAAAAGGGAGTGAAATTTTATTGCCCGTCTCCTGTATATTGTACCGATAATGCGGCTATGATAGGTGTGGCAGGGTACTATGAGTATATAAAAGGCGTACGTCACGGTTATGATTTGAATGCGGTTCCCGGTTTGCGTCTCGGAGAAAGATAAAAGGAGTCTGGTATGGGCAGGAATGTTGCAATCGTTTTGGCAGCAGGTCGTGGGAAACGTATGGGAAGCGATGTTGCCAAGCAGTATCTTCATATTGGTGATAAGCCGGTTCTTTTTTATGCCTTAAAAACTTTTGAAGACAGTTTTATGGATGAAATAATTCTGGTGACCGGAGCGGGAGAGGAAGAATATTGCCGTAAGGAAATTGTTGAAAGATACCATTTCAATAAAGTGAAAAAGATTGTACCCGGTGGTGCTGAACGATATCATTCCGTATTGAACGGACTTCGGGCGGCAAAAGAATGCGAGTATGTATTCATTCATGACGGGGCAAGACCCTTCATTACCGAAGAAATACTTTTGCGCAATCTGGAATGTGTACAGAAGTATGAGGCCTGCGTAACCGGTATGCCGGTAAAGGACACTATAAAAATAAGCAGTGGAGACGGATTTGTGGAAGCGACGCCTGAACGTAAAACTCTCTGGGCAGTGCAGACACCGCAAACCTTTTCTTATAAAAAGATTCTTGATGCTTATGAAAAGTTCCTGAGCGGCGAAGGAAGTAAAGAAGGTGTGGAAGTGACCGATGATGCCATGGTGGCAGAGATATACGGCAACCTTCCGGTGAAACTTGTAGAAGGTTCCTATGAAAATATTAAAATAACCACCCCGGGAGATTTGGTCATGGCAGAAGCACTTTTAGAAGCAGCTTTTGGCACCTTATAAAAAATTTTAAAAAAAAGTAAAATTAGTTGTTGACATTGATATAAATCTTTGCTAAAATTCATTTTGCGCTTGCGAAAAAAGCGCATCACTTTGGAGAGGTATCGAAGTGGTCATAACGAGGCGGTCTTGAAAACCGTTTGTCCGAAAGGGCGCATGGGTTCGAATCCCATCCTCTCCGCTTTTGCACCTCGCTGCCAATAAATATGATAGTGATTTAGCTTATTTGGAGAAGTACCCAAGAGGCTGAAGGGGCTCCCCTGGAAAGGGAGTAGGTCGTTAATAGCGGCGCGAGGGTTCAAATCCCTCCTTCTCCGTTGATGTTCGTATGAATATCATGAGTCATGGGATAGAACATGGCAAAACAGAACCTTGACAAATAAACAGCAATGCAACCCTGAAAGTTCAAGTATGCAACGAGCAGTGCGAAGCCGAAAGACGGAGCACACAAATCATGCTTGCATGATTTTGTGAAACGGCT
>JAFUJA010000002.1 GCA_017473905.1 Lachnospiraceae bacterium
CGAAAGAGGCTGTCATAAAAAGCGGAAAAGAAGTTTTTATTGCAGGGGATATCGGGCCCATTCCGGAGACAGCAGGATTTGATGCAACCAATGCAGAGCAGGAATACTATGAAATTGCGAAGACGTTTTTGGAAGAGGGCGTGAGTATTCTTTCCTTTGAAACCTTTGCGGATGCCAGCGGAATTCTTCCTGCAATCATCAGAATAAAAAAAGAATATGATTCTTTTATTATGGTGCAGTTTAGCGTGAATCAGTTTGGCTATACCAATATGGGGCTGAGTGCATCTAAACTTCTGAAAAGAGTAGGAGAGTGTCCGGAAATTGATGCAGTCGGTTTGAACTGCGGAGTGGGTTCGGGTCACATGAAATCCCTGTGGAAGCAGATTGGGATGATTCACGGCCGCTATCTGATTGCACTTCCCAATGCAGGATATCCCCAGAGAGCCAATAAAAAAATCCTATATCATAATAATCCGGAGTATTTTGCGGAAAACGTTGCGGAACTGGCTGAATGGGGTGTGGATATTTTAGGCGGTTGCTGCGGTACCAACCCTTCTTATATCAAAAGCTTAAGTCATCGTATGCAGGATGTGAAGCAGGTTATTTTAGATTCTGCAACACCGGAAAAAATAACTGCTACAGAAATAAAAAAGAAGGGATTTCTCTATGATGAAGCGGGAAATCTGAAGGAGAAAAAACTGATTGCAGTGGAGCTGGCGCCTCCTTTTGATGTGAAAGATGAAACTGTTCTTTCGGCAGCATTCCGGTTAAAAGCAGCCGGTGTGGATATTCTTACTTTCCCTGATTCCCCTTCGGGACGAACAAGGGTTGATTCTGTTCTGATGGCAGAAAAAGTAAAAAAAGAAACAGGATTAACCGTTATGCCTCATATCTGTTGCAGGGATAAGAATGCCATTGCAATGCGTTCCCTGATGTTGGGAGCCCATGTAAACGGTATCAGACATATGTTAATCATTACCGGAGACCCGATTCAGACCATGATGCGTCAGACTTTAAAAGCTGTTTTTCATTTTGATTCCGTAGGGCTCATGAATATTGTAAAAGACATGAATGAGGATATTTTTACGGAAAGTCCAATGGTCTATGGAGGCGCTATTAATCAGGGCAGAAAAAATTTGGATGTGGAAATCGGAAGAGTACGGCGTAAAATGGAAGCGGGAGCGGAATTTTTTCTGACGCAGCCTGTATTTTCCAAGGAAGATGCAGACCGTATCAAACGGATTAAGGACGAAACCGGTGCAAAGATTTTGTGTGGTATTATGCCTTTGGTAAGCCGTAAGAATGCACTTTTTATGATGAATGAAATTGCAGGAGTACAGGTGACGGAAGAATTGGTTTCCCGTTATCCGGAGCAGGGCAACAGGGAAGAAGGAGAAGCTGTGGGTGTCGCCATTGCAAAAGAAATGATGGAATATACACAGGAATTTGCCGATGGCTATTATTTTTCTTTCCCTTTTAACCGGGTTTATCTGTTGGAAAAAATATTGGAGAAATAGTTCTTATACACAAACAGGTTGTTTTTGTGTTATTATAATATTAATTAGTGTGTAGAGAGGGGATAAAGCAATGCCACCCAGTGGAAGATCAAGAAGCTCAAGCAGAAGCCGCAGCAGCCGGCGAAGCAGCAGTGGAAGAAGCAGCCGGAGAAGCAGTAGCAGCCGGTCTTCTTTCAGCCGTCATAGTTCAAGTTCATTTCGCGCAAGCGCGGGAGCAAGAGCAAGTCATCGCACCAGAGAGGCGATTTTAAAGAAATACTCCACGTCTTCTGCCGGTGCTTTTGCCATCAAAAATCACAGACCGCGACGAACCAATGCTGCATTTCCCGGAACCGGAAGTTTTGCGGGAACCAGACGTTTTTATCACTGTTATAAACACGATTATATGTATTTTGACAGAGATTTTATGGATGAAAACGGTGTTTTCCGCCGACAGGGTTATTATGATGAAACCGGTGCTTATTATGAGAACTTAAATCTTCAGGAATATAATAAAACAAAGGGGTATACCTGTGAGTACTGCGGAAGCAGTCTTATTGTCAATACTGAAACGGAAGGTATTAAAGATGTATCCTGCCAAAGCTGCGGTGCGGACATTGATTTCAGTAAGCTGATTCCGTTAAATGAAGATTATCTGGTAGAAGAAACGGAAGACGTCATGCAAATGAATACCCCCGTCAATCAGGCAGGTAGTGTTGCGGGTAAGTTTGCACTGATTGTTTTCGGTGTTTTTATGAGTATTTTCCTTGTGCAGGGAATCGGAATGATAGTGATGTCTCTTTTTTCTGTCGGAAGTGTATTTCAGACCCTTTCCAAGGCGGAGAATGTACATATTACTTCCAATGGCGGTACGGTCATTGTTACGGAGGTGAACGGAGACGAAGTAACGATGCCGGCGGAAAGCGTATATATTCCGGAAATCGGAAGAGATTGCGACTGGTCCAATGAATATCAATCCTATTATGATGCCCATACAGGCTGTTATTTTGTTTATAACGATGATGTAGATACACCGGAGACCCAGTATTGGTATGAAGGATTCTCTGACCGATATGGGGATTACGGATGGATGGCGTATGATGAAAGCAGTCAGACCTGGTATGTGGAAGTTGATTACGGAGAGTGGGAAGCAGTTCTCGACCCGCCTTCTTATTTCTGGCACACGGATGTATTAGAGCCAAATTAAGGGAGAGTACAATGACTTTAAAAGAGTGTTATGCAATGATGGAAGGCGATTATGAGGGGCTTTTATCCAGACTGATGACAGAAGGTCTGGCATCTAAGTATGTTTTAAAATTTCTGGCAGATGATTCTTTGGAGAAACTGGAAGCGGCTGTAAAGGAAGCGGATTATAAAAGTAGTGAATCCATTGCCCATTCCTTAAACGGAACCGCGAAGTATTTAGGCTTTTTAAATCTTACCCATTCCACAAGAACATTGATAAACGGTGTGCGTGAAGGGGAATACGAACAAAATCCCGAATTGCTTGCCGGAGCGTATGAGAAAATAAAAGTAGATTATGTACGGGTAAAAGAGGTAGTAGGCATATACGCAAAAATTCTGACAGATTGATAAAAAAGCATCGGAAAGGAGGAACGGTCCATGCTGTTTGGTGTACAAATCGTTTCGTGTATTATTATTGCAACCATTTTGCTGCATTATTTTTTAAATAAAAAGATGGATACCTTTTCCAATAAGATTTTCAGTATTTATCTTGCGTTTTCATTTTCGAATTTGTTGTTTGAGTTTATGACATTGTGGGATTTGTATCATATTGATACGATTGTAAAACCTGCAATAGATGTGACGCACCTGTTTTTCCTGGCGACTCTTGTTGTGGCGATTTTCTTTTTCTTCCTGTATCTGGATGCCAAGGCAAGAGGGCAGAGACGTTATTCTGCCATGCAGTACGCTTTGCGGTTTATTCCCATGATTGTTGCCCTGTGCTTTGTTCTTTTTGGGGATATTGCGTATTATACGGAATCGGACGGCGTTTATTCCTATGGACCGAAAACCTATTCCATCTACATTGCGGTAGTAGGGTATCTGACTTTTTCAGCCATTCAGATTATCCGCTACAGAAAGTCTTTCCGTAGACAGGAAATTCTGGCATTTATGTTGGGAATCGGTGTATGGGGTATCATTGCGGTATTACAGATTACTCACCGGGTATGGTTATTATCGTCCCTGGGATTAAGTTTTATGACCTTGTTGGTATATCTTTCCTTCGAGAATCCCAGAGAATACAATGATTATGAGATTGAAGGTACCTTCAATCAGTACGCACTGGATACTTTTTTAAATGAACTGTTGCAGCGTAAAAAATGTTTTTATGTGGTTGACATAACATTACGAAACACGGTTTTCTTAAAAAGCACCATCGGAACCTCGGGTATCAATGAAATTCTAAAAGATATGGCAGATACCCTGGAGAGGGAGCTGGAAGTAAGTGTATATCATCCGAAGCGGTATTGTATCACTGCCATTCTTCAAACGGAGAAGCAAAAGACAAAGTTGATGAATACAAGATTTGACTTTATGCATGAAGAAGAAGGGGGAATCCGTTTGAGCCCCCAGTACAGTATTGCGCTTCTCAGTTGTCCTGAATTTGCTGATTCCAAAGAGGATATTCACGCAATGCTGGAATTTGCCGTGACGCAGATTCCGGAAGAACAGAAGAGCCTTTATATTCTCGGAGATGAAGATATTGAAAAGAAAAAGCAAAGTTCAGTCATCGAAAAAGTAATTCAGCAGGCAATTGATGACAGAAGCTTTCAGGTATATTATCAGCCGATTTATTCGGGAAAAGACAAACAGTTTGTTTCCGCAGAAGCATTGGTGCGTCTTAAGGATCCTGAAACGGATAAGTTTATTCCACCCGATATTTTTATTCCCATGGCAGAGAAGAACGGACAGATTAGTGAAGTGGGAAATATCGTTTTTGAAAATGTATGCCGTTTTATCAGAGACAACAAACCGGAACAGTATGGTGTGAAGTACATTGAAGTAAATCTTTCCGGGATTCAGTGCGTTGACCAGAATTTAAAGAATATTCTTATGGAATATGTGGAGAAATACAAGCTTTCTCCTGAGGTGTTTAACCTGGAAATCACAGAGACGGCAGCCGTAAATATGGAAGAACGTCTGCGATATAATATGAGAGTTCTGCGTGAATGCGGCTTCAAGTTTGCAATGGATGACTTTGGCACAGGATATTCTAATCTGGCGAAAATGGCAAAATCTGATTTTGAACTGATTAAACTGGACAGAAGCTTAATTGTTCCCTGTTTTGAGAAGGATAAAGACGGTGAAGCAGAAGTTGTGCTGAATTCCTGCATTGATATGGTTCTTCGCTTAGGTGGCGAAATTGTTGCGGAAGGTGTGGAAACGGAAGAGCAGAATGAATACCTTTTACAAAGAGGTGTAAATTACATTCAGGGATATTACCATTCCCGTCCGCTTCCGGAGGATCAGTACCTCGCTTTTCTGAAAGAAAGAAGCGCAAGAGGATAGAATGACTGCCGGGTTTTGGTATGGATATCAAAACCCGGTATTTTCCGTGTATAAGGAGATTGTATGAAGTTTTATTTGGCACCCATGGAAGAAGTGACAGGGTATGTTTTTCGAAATGTATATCATGAGCTATATGGGGGAATTGATAAGTATTTCGGCCCTTTTATTGCACCAAACCAGCATAATTCTTTTAAAACAAGGGAAAAGAAAGAAATTGCGCCGGAGAATAACAGGGGATTGTACGTGGTACCGCAGATTCTCACCAATAAAAGCAATCAGTTCTGTGATACCTGTGAAATACTTCTTACGTTGGGGTATAATGAAGTTAACATAAATATGGGTTGCCCTTCTTCTACTGTAGTAACAAAAGGAAAGGGAAGTGGAATGTTGGTTGACATAAAACAACTACATTCTTTTATGGAGGACATCTTCGGATGGAGGGACAATTTACATCCGGATTTTAAAATATCCGTAAAAACAAGGTTGGGAATCGAAGCGGAAACTGAGTTTACTAAGATTCTTCCCATATTTGAGGAATATCCTCTGGAAGAACTGATTATTCATCCCAGGGTACAGAAGGATTATTATAAAAATACCCCGCATCTTGAGACTTACAAAACGGTTCTCACACAAAGCAGGCTTCCTGTTTGCTATAATGGGGATCTTTTTACGAAAAAAAGATTTGACGCATTTGTGGAAGCATTTCCGGAAACGGAATGTGTTATGATTGGAAGGGGTCTGGTTGCCAATCCTGCGCTTTTGCGTGAAATCTCTCAGGGAGAGCGGGTAACAAAGGCGGAGTTAAGAATCTATCATGATAAGCTGTATCAGGCTTATACGGATGCACTGGGATGTAAAGATGCACTCTTTAAAATGAAAGAGGTCTGGTTTTATTTAAGCTTTCGCTTTGCAGATTGTGAAAAGTATGTAAAAGCAATCCGGAAGGCAGAAAGCGGCAGGGCATATGAAAGTGCTGCGCAGGCGCTTTTTACGGACTGTAGTTTAAAAGGAGAGTAACGGAAGGAAGTATTGGCATGGAAAAAACAGAACAAAAAAAGAAAAAAACGAAAAGAAGAATTCGTATAAAAAAAGTGCTTCTTTTTGTGGCAGGGGGCATTGTTTTACTTCTTGTGGCGGGAGCGTTACTTTTTAACGGACTTTTTGGGGCACAGCTTCGTGCGGCCGACTCCGTTACACAGGTGGCAGAGGACTTTTACACCATGAATTACAGCGGAAATTATATGTTCGACAAGCTGCTGAAAGAAGGTGGTGTGGAGTCTGACGAAGAACTCTTTACATTCATAGCAGAGAATTTATATCGGGGTCTTTATGATGCAGAATCGGGTGAGTCCGAGTTTGGTTGCAGTACTCTTGCGATGACAAGTCCCGACGGAGAAGCTTTGTTCGGAAGAAACTTCGATTATCCGGAATGCAAGACAATGGTTGTATTTACAGATCCCAAAGGCGGATATGCGTCGGTTTCTACCTGCGATTTGGAGTTCCTTTCCATCGGTGAAAGATGGGAGCCTACGGATTTACTGAACCGGCTTATGGCAATTTCCGCAGTATATGTTCCTGTGGACGGTATGAATGAAAAGGGCGTCTGTGTAGCGGTTCTGACGATTTCGGACGGTACCAAAACAAAACAGGAGACAGAAAAGCCGGATATTACCACAACAACTGCGGTAAGAATGATTTTAGATTATGCGGCAACCACGGAAGAAGCGCTGGATTTGCTTTCCCAATACGATATGCATTCCTCCATCGGGAATCAGTTTAAACTGGTTATTTCCGACAGTAAGGGGTATACCGTAAGTGTGGATTATCTTTCCAATGAGATGCATGCAACCGAAGTTCCTTATGCAAGCAATTTTTATCAGGTAGAAGGGGCTTTTTACGGTTATCCCATGAGTCAGCCGGAGCCCAGAATGGCACAGTTGGCACAATCCTATGAGGAAACCGGCGGTATTATGGATGGGGATGAACTGATGCATGCAATGGCACGCTCCAGTCAAAAGTATTTTCACCATAATTCTACTCCCTGGACTGCAGTTTTTCATACGAAAGAACAGTATGTTGAGTATTGCATTCAGGAAGAGTACACGGTAAAGTATCGTTTTTATGCGGATAAAAAGGGTGCCTTTGAAACTTATGAGCTTGCGCCTGACCCTGTGATTGCACAGCGGGAAGCGGAAGAAACCCGTCTGGAAGAAGAGAGAAAGGCAGCAAGGGAACAGGCAAAGAAAGAGAAGGCCGAAAAAGAGGCCCGTATTGAAGAATTGCTGTTAAACTGGGAAAGCGTTGAACCGGGTAGGGTTTTAACGAAGGATGAGTATGAGAAAAAGCGTGTAGATGAGTATTTTCAGTCCTATGAAATTTCCGATGAGGTGTTTGCAATCATAAACGGTAAATCCTATCGGGAGAATCCTCATGTCAGTCTGGGAGATTTAAGATATCTAAAAGTATTGCATTACAATTTCGACCACGAATTACAGGTGGGCGAACTGATTGTGGCAAAGGATCTGGAAGAAGATTTCCTGAATATTTTTAAGGAACTGTTTGCGGAAGAATATGAGATTCAGTCCATGTATTTGGTAGATAATTACTGGACGGGAGACCCTTCAAGCACGGATTCTGCATCCATTGACGAGAACAATACGTCCTGTTTTATGTATCGTCCCGCAACCGGCTCTTCCAATCTTTCAAAGCACGCGTACGGACGCGCAATTGATATTAATCCTCAGCAGAATCCTTATGTCAGTTATAAAACCGGTCAGCCTGTCTGGAGCCATGATAATGCTGATGATTATATTGACAGGGATACAGGGCTTCCCCATGTGATTACCCATGAGGATATCTGTTATCAAATTTTTACGAAATACGGATTTACATGGGGAGGAGACTGGAATACCACAAAAGATTACCAGCATTTTCAAAAGTAAAACGTCCATGTTGACAAAAAATAAAAAAAAGAATAAAATAAGACGAATTTCATAGAAATGCAATCAGGTGTCGGAACGATGACACAAGTTGTCGGTTCCGGTGAAAAGGGAAACAGGTGTGAATCCTGTACGAACTCGTCACCGTAATTCAGGAGCAGAAGCCGAAATATCACTGGTAAAACGGGAAGATGGCGGATGTGATGATAGTTAAGCCGGGAGACCTGCCTGATTGAAGTACGGAAACGGTAGTTTCAAACCACGAGTAATTGGTTAAGCGTGCTGGATGAGTAAAAGAGCCTGACTCTTTTGCTGCATTATGCGTGCAAACCCTTTACCCGTAGCGGTAAAGGGTTTTTTTAGAAAGAGAGGAGTTTTATTATGAAAAACAAAAAAATCTTAAGTATCTTATTGGTTGTATTATCCGTAGCCATGCTTGCTTCAGGATGCGGAGAGAAAACATCAGCTCCCGTGAACGATGTTCCCTCTGATGTAGTTGCGGAGGACAGCGAAGGTTCTTCTTCAGAAGAATCTGAAAGTACGGAAGCTGTATCTGAGGAAACAACAGAAGCAACAGAAGGTTCTGAAACCGCAGATGTAACTGTATTGGGTGAAGGAAATACGGTATTTACATTTGTTGTGACAGACAAGGACGGAAATGAAACAAACTTTGAAATTCATACCGATGCCAAAACCGTAGGAGAGGCACTTCTTGCTCTGGGTTTGATTGAGGGAGAAGAAGGTGCGTACGGTCTTTATGTAAAAGTTGTAAACGGTATTACCGCGGATTATGACGTAGACGGTACCTATTGGGCATTTTACGTAGATGGTGAATATGCAACCTCCGGTGTTGATATGACTGATATTGTTGAAGGCAGTGTGTATTCTTTTAAGGTGGAATAATCAGTGAAACTTACGATTCGGGAAATGGCACTGTTTGGAATGTTTGGTGGATTGATGTATGCATCAAAGGTTCTGATGGAAGTGTTGCCAAATGTACATCTGATAGGGGTTTTTGTTGTTGTTCTGACCGCAATATACAGACAGAAAGCATTGTACCCTATTTATATCTTTGTCTTTATTACAGGATTATTGAATGGATTTAATACGTGGTGGATTCCATATGTGTATATCTGGACCGTGCTTTGGGGAGGCGTTATGCTGATTCCCACCCGCATGCATAAGGTATGGCAGACGGTTGCGTATGTAATTGTCTGTGGCGCCCATGGTTTTTTATACGGAACCTTATACGCACCTTTTCAGGCGTTGGCATTCGGACTGGATTTTCAAGGTATGATAGGGTGGATTATTGCAGGAATCCCGTTTGATGTAATTCACGGAGTGAGTAACCTTTTGTGCGGGGTTTTCGTCATTCCCGGATTGATAACCGTGCTGAGAAAAGCAGAAAATACGATTCAGAAAAATGAATAATGGGTATAGAACCCGTATTTCGTATCCTATGAAATGAATAAAACGGCTCGTAATGAGCCGTTTTTTTGACGTTACTTATGAATATGCCTTCTTGATTGCTGCGAAAGATTCTTCACTTAAATCGTGTTCAATCATACAGGCATCTGCGGCAGCAGTTTCCTGAGAAACGCCCAGACTTACCAGCCAATTGGTAAGAATGGTGTGACGCTCCAGAACATTTTCTGCCCAGGCAAGTCCTTTATCCGTAAGGGTAATATAGCCTGTCTCATCCATTGTAATATACTCTTTCTGGCGTAAATTTTTCATTGCAACACTGACACTGGGTTTGGAAAAATTCATTTCGGTTGCGATGTCAATGGAACGTACATAGCCTTGTTTTTTCTGGATGGATAGGATTGTTTCTAAGTAATCTTCCATGGATTCGTTGGAATGGTGTTTGATATGATTCATGTGTTCCCCCTGTTATTTTAAAAAGAAGTTAGAATAAACTTACTTACTAATAATAACCCGAGAAGAAAGGAATGTCAAATAAACATGTGCAAAAAAATAATATAAAAATGTGTAAAGCAATATACAGAACATGCAAGACATTTTAGAATAGAACAAAAAAATAAGGAGGCTTTCC
This sequence comes from Lachnospiraceae bacterium, assembly GCA_017473905.1. Classification (GTDB taxonomy): domain Bacteria; phylum Bacillota; class Clostridia; order Lachnospirales; family Lachnospiraceae; genus UBA3766. The sequence goes on from JAFUJA010000002.1 coordinate 10,026, forward strand.
CATGAAACTTTTAAGAGGTATTAATTTAGGCGGTTATCTTTCCCAGTGTGAGCATAAGTTAGAGCATTACGAGACTTTTATTCTCAAAGAGGATCTTATTAAAATTGCAGGAATGGGTTTCGACCATGTGAGACTTCCCATTGACTATGAAGTGCTTGAGGATGCGCAGGGAAACGAGTATTTACCCGGCATCGCTTTTGTGGACGCCGTTGTTGCATGGTGTGAGGAATTAAAACTGGATGTGGTTCTGGATCTTCACAAAGCCTACGGATATGATTTTAACGATGCGGGAGATGCAGAGAAAAACAGTCTTTTTACCAATGAAGATAGTAAATTGCGTTTTATTGCTTTGTGGGAAAGAATGGCAATCAGATACGGTAAAAAAGAATGGGTGGCATTTGAACTCCTCAATGAGGTGGTGGAAGAAGAGAATGCTTCCTTGTGGAACGATTTAATTGACAGAACCGTTACCGCCATTCGTAAATATGCGCCGGACAGACCGATTATTTACGGCGGTATCCAGTGGAACAGTGCCAGAACCTTAAAACTTTTAACTCCTCCTGCTGATAAAAATATCATTTACACCTTCCATATGTATGAGCCTTTGATTTTTACCCATCAGAAGGCTTACTGGGTTCCTAACATGCCTATGGATAAAGATATTTTTTATCCGAAAGACATGGCATATTACAAGAAAGAATCGGAAGTTCTGGGATACAAAGGGGAGGATGTGGTTGTTTCACCCTGTGAGGAAATGGGCAAGCCGTTCCTGCGTGAAATGGTTCAGGAGGCAGTGGATGCGGCGAAGGCAGCAGGCGTAAATTTGTATTGCGGAGAGTTCGGGGTTATTGACCGGGCACCAGTGGAGGATACTTTAAGATGGTTCCGGGATTTGATGGATGTATATAAGGAATATGATATTCACTGTGCAGTCTGGTCATATAAAAAGATGGATTTCGGCATTATTGATGACCACTATGCACCTATTTATGAGGAATTGGTTTCTTTGTTAACAAAATAGTGTAAAAGTTAGACAAAATATTTGATAAAAATTCACAGATATGATATAATAATAAGGATTTTTGTCGGATAAATCCGGCAGAAAAAAACATTTTGAAAGGGGTTACAAAATGGTAATCTTATTATTAGTTGTATTGGCAGCTTTGCTGGCATTGGGGTTTGCGGCACTTAACTTTGCAAAGGTAAAGAAAATGCCGGAAGGAACAGAAAAAATGTCAGAAATCGCAGCTGCAATCCGTGTTGGTGCAAATGCATTCATCACGTATGAGTACAAGATTATTGCTCTTGTAGTGGTAATTCTTGCAGTATTGTTTGCGGTAATGGCATGGCAGTCCTCCATCAGCTTTATTATCGGTGTTGTAATGTCAGCACTTGCAGGCTGGATAGGAATGAAAATTGCAACCTATGCCAATGTCCGCGTATCCAATCGTGCACGGGAAACAAAGAACATCGGAGAAACTCTTAAAGTAGCGTTCCGCGGCGGTTCCGTAATGGGACTCTGCGTAGGCGGTTTTGCTTTGCTTGGTCTCTTTATTGTGTACGTTGTTTTTGGCATTGGTATGGATTTGATGTCCGTTGAGGCAATCAAGGGAGACGGTGTGTTTACTCAGTGTCTTTCCTGTTATGCTTTGGGATGTTCCATTGTGGCAATGTTTAACCGAGTTGGCGGCGGTATTTATACCAAAGCGGCAGATATGGGTGCAGACCTCGTTGGTAAGACAGAAGCTCACATTCCCGAAGATGATCCCCGTAATCCTGCAACCATTGCAGATAATGTGGGCGATAATGTAGGTGATGTTGCCGGTCTCGGTTCTGACCTTTTAGAGTCTTATGTAGGAGCTATTTCTTCCGGTATCATTCTTGCATCACATTTATTCCTTGTATCCGCTGTAAATAACGGAAACTTCAGTGAAGCACTTCTTGAAAAGATGTTTTACTATCCTCTAGTGTTCGCAGCATGCGGACTGATTGCATGTATCATTGGTATTGCAACGGTATTATTTAAAAAAGGTTCCCAGAATCCTCATAAGGATTTGAACTTTGCAACATTTGTTTCAGCAGGTCTTACGATTGTCTGCGGATTTGCAGCAACATATTTCCTTTTTGGAGATGCGTCACTTGCGGATGCTTTAACTGCAGCAGGTTTTAAAGTTGGTTTTCTTTCACCCTGGATTGCAGCATCCATTGGTGTTATCAGTGGTGTGGTTATTGGTATGATTGCGGAATACTATACCAGCTATGATTATAAACCCACACAGCAGATTGCCATTGCATCCAAAGAAGGTGCAGCACTTACCATTACCCAGGGTCTTGCGGTAGGTATGAAGTCCTGTATGGCACCTCTGATACTTCTTGCGGTTGCAACTTATGCTTCCTATGCAGTATCAGGTATGTTTGGTATTTCAATGGCAGCGATCGGTATGCTTTCATTTGTCAGCACTACCGTATCTGTTGATACATACGGACCGATTTCCGATAATGCCGGCGGTATTGCGGAAATGTCCGGACTTGATCCTGAAGTACGTGAAATTACAGATAAGCTGGACTCTGTAGGTAATACAACAGCAGCGATTGGTAAGGGATTTGCCATAGGTTCTGCGGCTTTTGCTGCATTGTCCCTGATGGTATCCTATTTGTACTCCTTTAACGATCCCTCCACACCTTTGGAATTAAACTTTACGAATCCTTTGATTCTGGCAGGTGCCATGGTTGGTGCAGCGCTTCCTTTCCTGTTCTCAGGTATGTTGATTGAAGCAGTAGCCAAAGCAGCACGTAAAATGGTAGATGAAGTAAGAAGACAGTTTAAGGAAATTCCCGGTATTCTGGAAGGAAAAGCAAAACCGGATTATAAAACCTGTATTGAAATTTCCTCACAGGGTGCTTTAAGAGAAATGCGTGTTCCTGCACTTCTTTCCATCGTATTCCCTTTACTTGCAGGCTTCCTTTGCGGACCCTGGTTTGTAGGCGGTGTACTGATTGGTGCAACACTTTCTGCTATTATGCTGGCAATCTTTACCGGAAATGCCGGCGGCGCATGGGATAATGGTAAAAAATACATTGAATCCGGTGCGGTGGAAGGTCAGAAAAAAGGTTCTCCTGCACATGATGCAGCGGTTGTAGGCGATACCGTAGGTGATCCTTTGAAGGATACCGTTGGTCCTTCCCTGGATATTCTTATTAAGATTATGTCAACCGTTTCTTTGGTTGCAGTTTCTGTATTCAGCAAGTACAATTTGTTGGATTGGATTCTTTCCATGATGAAATAGTTAACATAAAATTTATCCCCAAGGGCGGTTGGCGCTCTTGGGGATTTTTTAGGTACAAATGCTTTTTTTTATGATATAATAAATAAGTTATCGAAAAATGTCGTTATATGAAAAGGTTTTCGTGGAAAGGCAAAAATATATGGCAGGTTATCCGTATTTGGAAACGGTAGTATATCACAATTTCTATGAAATGTTAAAAGGTGTTTATGATAAAACACCGGATGAAATTGCCTTACGTTTCAGGGAAAAAGAAGAAATCATAGATATTTCCTATACCCGTCTGGTTGAAGAAGTGGGAAGCGTTTACGGGTTTTTGAAGAATAAAAAGATGCAGGGACGTATCATAGGTATTGTATCAGAGAACCGGTATGAATACATTCCTCTTTATCTGGGAACTTCTTTTGAAAATGTGATTGCACCAATTGATAAGGAAAGTGTTCCGGAGGATTTTGGGAAGCAAATCAGGGATTTTGATGTAGAAATGATTTTTTACACGGAGAAAACCCGACATCTGGTGGAACAGTTTGAATATGATGATAAGATAGTATGTATCAATATTGACGATGATTACAAAGAAATTACCACAAAGAAACCGGTGATTTCGGATTTTTTTGAACAGGTAAAAGACGTAGACAGTGATAAATTTTCCGTTTTGGCTTTTACATCCGGAACCACGGGAGCATTGAAAGGCGCCATGTTGTCCCAGCGGAACGTAACTGCAACATTAAGGGGGGCATTACAGAACAATGTGTTAAAAAGTCCTTCTTTGGCAGTTCTTCCCATGAACCACACCTATGGTTTTAATCCGGGAATTTTATGTACTCTTTATAACGGAGGGACTTTGTGCCTGACCATGAATATCAAGCACTTCCAGAGGGATTTAAAAGAATATAATCCTTATTTTGTGAGTCTTGTTCCCATGGTAGTGGAAGGGATGTATAACAAAATATGGGCAGAAGCGAAGCGTATGGGAAAAGATAAGCTTTTGCGCCGTATGATTAAGTTAAGCAACTTTCTTTTAAAGTTTAAAATTGATATCCGTAAAAAGGCATTCGGCAATCTTTTGAATCCGGCATTAAAATTTATTTCCTGCGGCGGTGCCCCCTTGAATCCGGCTTATGTGGACAGATACCGGGAATTGGGAATCTATCTTTTAAACGGTTATGGCTTGACGGAATGTGCTCCTTTGGTTTGCATCAACAGAGAATTTGATATGGATGTAAACAGCGTGGGAACCGTTACCAAAGAAGTGGATGCCAAAATTGCGGAAGATGGTGAAATTCTTATAAAAGGCCCCAATGTCATGCTGGGATATTATAAAAATCCGGAAGCAACGAAGGAAACCATGACGGATGGATATTTTAAAACCGGAGACTACGGCTATCTGGTGGAGCGTCGCCTTTATGTGACGGGGCGTAAGAAGAATCTGATTATTTTAGATAACGGTAAAAATGTATCGCCTGAAGTTTTGGAGGCGAAATTAAATGCTTTGGACTGGGTGAAAGAATGTCTGGTTATTGTAGGAAAAGTGCAGAACAGGCGTGTGCTGAAGGCACTTATTTATTCCGAGGAATCCCCGTCTGAAGAACGTATCCGTAAAGACATCGAGGCAATTAACGGAAGTGTTCCGGAATATATGCAGATTCTTGATTACAAGATGATGGATACCGAATTTGAAAAAAACAGCACGAAGAAAATATTACGGAACAGATATGAGGAGAACTGAACATGATTGAAACACTGAAGAAAATGATGAAAGACTGTTACGGCATAGAAGACCTGAGAGGGGATGCGAATTTTAAAAAGGATTTCGGTCTTTCTTCTTTTGATTTTGTTAATCTTGTCTGTATGCTGGAGGAAGATTTTAATATTGAAATTGATGAAAAGGATTACCGGGCATTAAATACGGTAGATGAGCTGATTGCTTATCTTGAGAAAAAAGCAGCCTGCAGTCAGTAAGAGGTAAGAACGTGAAGATTATACAGGTTACATCTAAAAAAGAACAGAAGAAATACATCGATTTCCGTAAAGAAATCCTGGGGAAAAATACCCCTTTTGTGGACAATGATATTTTTATGATAAAAGATTTGTTCAAGGGAAAAACTTCGTTTACCAACGGGAAGCAGGTGGACGTGGTTTATGTGGAAGAAGCGGGGAAGATTCTCTGCGAGGGCATGATTGTATATACGGAGAAACTTCCGGAATACATCCAGTTGAGCTTTTTTGTCAGTCGTGAGAATGTTCCGGAGGCGGTTCAGATGCTTCTTGACACGGTAACGGAAACAGGGAAGCGTTACGGCTGCACCAGAATGGTGGTAGGTTTAAATGGTCATGTGAACTACGGGCTGGGGCTTCTTGCTTCCGGATATGAAAAGAAAAATTCTTTTGCGGCAGCAATCAATCCTGCGTATTTTCACGGGTATTTTAAAGGGTTTGAGGAATATACTATGAGCTCTTATAAAATTGCCCGTATTTCAGACCAGATGGACAGATATGCCGCATTGTTCCGGAAAGTAGAGAAGAATTATACCTTCCGTACTTTTGATAAAAAACACTTCGAACGGGATGCAAAAGTTTATACGGATTTAAATAACAAATGCTTTAACCGGCACAGATATTATTATCCCAGAACCTATCAGGAAGATATAGAAATGTTAAAAGAGCTCTTTCTTTTTATGAAGGAGGATTCCCTTATTTTTGCTTATGACGGGGAAGAGCCTGTGGCATTTATTATGTGGTATCCGGATTACAATGAACTGGCAAAACCGGGTGAAGCCTTTGGGGCAAAGCATTTTATTCGTAAAATATTATGTAAAAATAAGTTGGAAACCGCTAAAGTTATGGAATACGGTGTTTTAGAGGAATACCGTACCGTTGGTATGCCTTTGGTCCTGATTCATCAGGTGTCCCTGATTGTAAAAGAGAAATATCCGGGCATCACCAAGGGAGAAACTTCCTGGGTGATGGATCAAAATGAGGATTCTGCCGGATTTTGCCGTGCGGTTTGCGATGATGTGAATAAGAGATTTGTGGTTTATGAAAAAGAAATTTCATGATGGTTTGGAGGTTTATCGGGGAGATAACTTTGATGAACTTCCCGTACAGGATACATTTGAATATCCCTTTCAGGGAGAACTGCTTGCTCTTTTAAAAAAAGAGAATCCTTTGAAGCAGGAATACTTTTATATTAAAAAGGGTACTTCTTACGCTTTTTTTGTGTTGTATTATAATCGGATGAATCTTTTTACGTTCGGGAAGGCAACCTTGTTTTATCCCGTAAAAGTAGTAGGATTTCCCTGTTCTTTCAGTTCTTCCGGATATGTGACCAACGATGAGGCCTTCCTGATGGAGTATTTAAATACCATAAAAGGTGCCAAGCTTGTTTTGAATGCAGAGAAAAAAGCGGTGCATCCAAAATGGATTACGGGAGAAACCCTGCCTGCCTGTATTCTGGAGTTGCAAGATGGAAAACATGCGGGCTTTGAAAATATGGAAAGGTATATAAATCTGCTTCGAAGTCCTTACAGAAGACGTATCCGCAAAGCAATAAAGGCATGCGGCGACATCAAAGTTGTTTCAAACGGAAAGGATTCCCGGGTATATGATCTTTATCTGAATACTTACGAAAAATCCGATTATAAGTTAGAACGTCTTGAGGCAGGATTTTTTGAAACATTTCAGGGAGAAAATATCATCTTTTACAGAGGAGAAAAGCCGGTGGGATTTGTTCTCCTGAAAGATGTGGGAAAACGTCTGGATTTTCTGTTCTGCGGTATGGATTATAAAGAGAAAACCGCGGACTTGTATTTTTATATGCTGTATCATATTGTGAAGCTGGGAATTGAGCGGGGATATGAAAGCATTGATTTGGGACAGACTTCGGAGCTTACCAAAATGAAGTTTGGTGCCGTGCCACGGAAGAAGTACTTTTATGCAAGTCACAGCAATGCGATGATGCGGCTTGTTTTAAAAATGGGAAAGGGACTTTTGGAATATCATTACAGCTTTCCCGAATTTCGCGTGTTTAAGGAGGAAACGGAATGAAGGTTCTGTTTTTCAGACCAAGACCACATAAGGAAACCATCGGTTTGCAGAATGTTATGATTTGTGAGCCGCTGGAGCTGGAGTATCTTGCGTCAAATTTAGAAAGCAAAGGTCATGAGACAGTCATTATAGACATGATTCTAGAGAAAAAGTCCCTTGCGTATTTTTTAAAATTGCATCAGCCGGATGTAGTGGGGCTGACAGGCTATATTGCCCATGTGAATGTAATAAAAGATTATGCAAGGCAGGTAAAAGCGTACAACCCGAATTTGCCTGTTGTTGTTGGCGGCGTACATGCGGAAGTCAATCCGGAGGATTTTGAATCAGAGTATATCGATTATATTGTCCGTGCCAACGGAATCCGTACTATGATGGATATTCTGGATTCCATGGAAGGAAAGAAGGATAGGGAAGCACTTCCCTGTGTATATCGGAAGGACGGACCAATGGCTGAGAAGGAAACGGAATTTAATTATCTGTTTCCTGCAAGGGATAAGGTGAATGCATACCGGAAGAAGTACTACTATATGTTTCACCGGAACTGCAGTCTGATAAAAACCAGCTTTGGCTGCCCTTACAGCTGCAAATTCTGTTTCTGCCGTCAGATAACGGATGAAAAATATTTTACAAGAACGCTGGAAAGCATTGTGGAGGAACTGGAAGGTGTTCCGGAAACGGAAATCTATATTGTGGATGATGATTTTTTAGTAAACAGAGAACGGCTTTTAACCTTCTGCGATATGCTGGAAGAAAGAAATATCAGAAAGAAGTATCTGATTTACGGCCGTGCGGATTTTATTGCCGGAAATGAAGATGTCATCCGACGTTTTAAGGAAGTGGGACTTCGGGCAGTGATTGTGGGGCTTGAGTCCTGTGACAGCAACGAGCTTGTGGATTACAACAAAAAAACAAATGTAAAAATCAACGAGGATGCAGTCGGAATCCTGAAAAAATACGATGTGGAGTGCTACGGTACTTTTATTTTGGGACTGGACTGGAAAAAAGAAGATTTTAAAGCTTTGGGCAAATGGATTAAAAAGCTTGGTCTGGTATTTGTAAATCTTCAGCCTTTAACTCCTTTGCGGGGAACGGAGTTGTATGAAGCATACCGGGATTCTTTTATTGTAAGGGAAGATGAGTATGAGAAGTGGGATCTTGCCCATCTTGTGGTGAAACCTACCAACATTTCTGCCCGGAAATATTACTGGTATACCATTGTTCTTTACTATGCAATTACCGTAAATCCTGCCAGTGCCTGGTACATGGTTAAAAAATACGGTCTGCATGATACTTTGAAGTTAAGCGTAGGTGCGTTTAAGGTAAACCTGCAGTATTTTAAGAAACTGATTCAGGGAAAATAAACCGAAGAAAAGGAAAATGACTATGGAAAAGAAAGTAAAACTTTTACTGGTTCGACCTAAATTTACCTCTATTATTGCCAATTTGGAGCCTTTGGGGCTGGAATATATTGCGGGGCTTTGCAAGGATTTGAATGTGGAATGTGAGATTTTCGATGAATTTCAGTATCCCTGGGCAAACCGTTTTAACCGTCTGGTTAAAAAAATAAAAAAGGGCGGTTACGATTATATTGGTTTTAATTCCAATGCGAATACGGTGGATTATATTCTTGAAACCTCCGCCAAATTAAAAAAACGTCTGAATGATATTCATATCTGGGTCGGCGGTCCGGAAGCAGAGATGAATTATAAGGATTTCTGCACCGATGCAGTGGATATGGTATATTACGATAACGGTTTACAGACCATGAAAAATCTGATTCTCGGCGGTTTTACGGAAGAAGTCATGGATGCACAGAACGGAATTTGCTTTAAAAAGGACGGAAACTGGGTTTATAAAGAAAAAGGTCCTGCGGTGTGCGATTTTATTTGTAAGCCTGACCGTACCGCATTTTATCAGGGGCTGAAGCGGAACTTTATCTTCCTGAAGGGAAGCTTTGCTTTGAGTAAGGCATCTTTTTCCTGCCCTTTTAACTGTAGCTTCTGTTACTGTACCAAAATGAACAGCAGCACCTACACGGAGAGGGATATCATTAAGGTTGTGGATGAGATTGAAGAAATTGACCATCCCAGAATCTGGTTTGTGGATGATACCTTTTTTGTGGATAAGGAGCGTGTGAGACTCTTCTGTGAGGAAGTAATCCGCAGAGGCATTAAGAAGCATTTTATGGCGTATTCCAGAGCCGATTTCCTTGCTGAAAATCCGGATATTCTGCCTCTTGCCTACGAGGCAGGTTTCAGGGATATGATGGTAGGTCTGGAAGCCATCAGCGATGAGCAGCTGAAAGAGTATAACAAGCAGACTTCCAAGAATGAAAATATTCAGGCGATTAAGAATCTTCATGATAATAATCTGGTGTGCAATGCCCTTTTTGTGGTAAGTCATACCTCTACGAAGCAGGATTTTAAGAATCTGATTAAGTTTATCAAAGACAATAACTTACTTTGGGTTGTATTTGGTATTTTTACCCCTTACAAGGGAACCGACGCATACGACGAGTACAAGGACCGCTTAATCAATTTTAAATCAAAAAGACTGGATGGTTTGCATATTACCATTAAGCCGGAACATATGTCTTCTTTTATGTTTATGTTCCGGGTTTACTGGTTGCATGTGCTCACCTATCCGAAGGTAATGTGCCGTGCTCTGTTTAAAACTGCGTATGACACGAAAAGAACCGGTTGGTTTTAGGGATGGAGAAAGAGATGAAAGAAGAAAGAGTATTACTGGTACGTTCCCATTATGATAAAAGAGTGGCCAGCTTAGAGCCGCTGGGACTGGAATATATGATGGCAGCAGTTAAGGCGGAAGGGCTGTTTTGTATGATTCATGACGAAGGGATTCATAACTCCTTCGGCAGATTCCGTCGTCTGTTAAAAGTGATTGACAGTAACCAAATCACGTTTGTTGGTTTTTCTACCATTTCAAACATTGCCTGGTATGTAATTGAAACCATACATAAATTAAAAAAGGCCCGTCCCAACATTAAAATTATGGTGGGGGGAGCGGAAGTTTTTATCAATCATGAGGATTTTATGATTGATGATATTGACTTTGTATATTATGATCACGGGTTAGATTCCATCAGAAGGGCATTCAGAAGCGGATTTGAGTTAAAAGAACTGGAGCAGTGTCCCGGTCTTGCCTACAGAAAAGAAGGTAAGTGGGTAGAAAATGCCAAGGGAGAGCCGATTTCGGATTATGGTATTCTTCCGGACAGAAGTCTTTTTTATGAGAACCGTAAAAAATACAAGGTGCTGGCACAGGGAACCTTCTCCGTGTTGAAAACAGCCTTTTCCTGCCCTCAGAATTGTAATTTCTGCATTTCCAGACAGTTTAATGCCTGCCGTTATACTACCCGTAAGGTGGAAGACGTGGTGGATGAAATTGTAAATTTGGACAATGATAAGATTTTTATTATTGATGATGACTTTCTTGTGGACAGAGAGCGTGTACTTGCAATTTGTAATCAGCTGATAGAGCGGAACTGTAAAAAGACTTTTATGATTTTTGCAAGAGCGGACAGCATTGTGAAATGTAAGGATATTATGCCGCTTTTATATCAGGTCGGATTCCGTGAAATGCTGGTAGGACTTGAGGCGGTAAATGATGATACCTTAAGCTCTTATAACAAAAATTCAAGCGTGGCATTGAACCGGGAAGCGGTGAAAATTTTAAGAGAGCATAAAATGGTGTGCGTGGGGCTTTTTGTCATCAATTACGATTTTACCCATAAAAATTTTATGGAAATCAATAAGTTCGTAAAAGAAGAGAAGCTGATATGGGTATTGTTCAGTATTCTGATTCCTTTTAAAGGAACTGTTACCTATGAGGAAAACAAACACCGCCTGTACAAGTATAAATACAAGCGTACGGACGGTACGTATGTGTTAATGCAGCCGGATCATCTGCCGAAATGGTTGTTTAAACTGGAATATCATTTCCTGTATTATGTAAACTATCCGCGCATTTATCTGGCCGGTATACTGGGAACCTTTGATAAAATTTATAAGAATAAAGGAAATAACCATGAAAGTACTCCTGATTAAACCGGAAACGGTAGGGATTTTTGCCATGACGGGACAGGTTGACCATGAACCGCTGGAACTGGAATATTTGTATACCGTTATAAAAGAGCTTGGGCATGAAGCGGTTATTTATGACCGGCGTCATGAATATACATCCCTGAAAAAGAAGCTTCGCAGCGTCAAACCGGATGTGGTGTGTATGACCGGATATATTACACAGGAACCTTTGATGAAAAGGCTGACACGAAAAATAAAAAAGCTTTGTCCCGGCTGTATTGTTTTGCTGGGAGGAAGTCATGTAGAAGTGAATTATGTAAACTTCTATGACAGTGATGCGGACTATCTGTATCATGTGAGCGGACTTCGTCATTTTTCTTCCCTCATGCAGTATCTGAGCGGAGCAAATAAAGATATTTCCTTACAGGATATAAAAGGAATCTGCTACCGGGATAAGGGAGAATGGATGTGTAATCCAAAGGAAACGGAGAGTCCGCAGGATTTACCAATTCCTGACAGGGAGTTCTTTTATGTAAACCAAAAACGATACGGATATTTGTGTTTCCGGCCGCTGGCACTGGTTAAAAATTCCTATAGCTGTCCCTATGCCTGTAATTTTTGCTATTGTACCAACAGGAATGGGGGGAAATACCGTTGCAGGAGCGCAGAACATCTTGTAGAAGAAATTGCGGCTCTGGATGTTCCGAATATTCATATTACGGATGATAATTTTCTGGTAAGCCGGGAATATCTTCAGGATTTTATCCGATTGATAAAAGAAAAGAACATTCATAAAAAATTCCTGATTTACGGCCGGGCGGATTTCATTGCGGAAAACGAAGATTTAATCCGTGCCCTGGCAGAAGTGGGACTTGCTTTGGTTATGGTGGGGCTGGAAGCTACCAATGATGACGAACTGGATTCTTACGATAAACACACAACACTTCGACAGAATGAGGAGTGTGTAAGAATTTTAAGTGAGAATCATATTATATGCGCAGGTTTGTTTATTGTGCATCAGGATATGGACAGGAAGGATTTTAAGGCGTTATACCGGTGGATTGGCAGTCGCCCCATTATTCCTACCATTTCCGTGCTGACTCCCATGCAGGGGGCGGCGAATTACAGGGAATATGAGGATAAACTGATTACGAAGGATATCCGCAAGCAGGACTTATTCCATTGCATCCTTCCGGCAAAGCACATGAGTGTATTTGCTTTTACCATGGAGTATTATAAATTATCTTTAAAACTTGCTTTTAAAAACAGGAATGCAGAATTGTATTCCAATCTTGGCATTCGGGATTTTTTCTTTGTATGCAAGGTTTTTTGTATTAAAATAAAACGCCTTTTTGCTTTTTAAATGAGGCGGAGGAGACGGGAAATGAACAAAAAGATATTGCTGATTCAACCCACACCTTATGACCAACATGGTGTACTTGTGAAAAAAAACAGATTGTTCTTTGTGGGACTGGCTTTGCCGCTTCTGGCTGCGCTGACTCCGGAAGAATATGAGGTGGAATTGTGCTATGAAACCATAGAAGATGTTCCCTTTGATACGGATGCGGATTTAATCGGTATCAGCAGTATGGGACATGCGGTGCACCGTACCATTGACATTGCCAATAAGTTTCGTGAAATGGGTAAAACCGTGGTGCTGGGCGGCTATATGGTAAGTCTTATGCCGGAAGAAGCACAGAAGTATGCGGACTGCGTTATGATTGGAGATGCGGAGGAAACCTGGGGAGAAATGCTTGCAGATTATTCCCGGGGAGAATTGAAGAAGGTTTATCGTAAAAAGCTTACAAAGTTAGAAACTCCACTTCCCAGATATGAGCTTCTTTTAAATAAAAAAATAGGCAATTTCCTGCCGGTGCAGGCAGGAAGAGGATGTCCGAAAACCTGCAGCTTCTGCTCCGTATATTGTTTATACAGAGGGCAGTAATTAAAACGCAGCATACCGGATGTAATAAGGGATATTAAGCGTGTAAAAGAGCTTGGTTTTAAACAGTTTCTTCTTTTGGATGATAATATTTTTTCGGACAGGGATTATGCCATTGAACTTTGTGCTGAAATTAAAAAATTAAAAATGAAGTGGATGACCCAGTGTTCCATAGACATTGCCAAGGATGAAGAACTGCTGGATATTATTGCCAAAAGCGGCTGTTATGTTTTAAGCTTCGGACTGGAAAGCATTACCAGGGAAAGTCTTGTGAGCATGAACAAAGCATGGGCGCATCCGGAGAACTACAGCGAACAGATCCGTATTATCAGAAAACACGGCATAGATATTTCTACGGAGATGGTAGTGGGAGCAGACGGAGATACATTGGAATCCATACGGAAAACTGCGGATTTTATTTCGGATAATCATATTGCCGTGCCGAGATTTTATATCCTTACACCGATTCCCGGAACGAAGTTTTTTGACGAAATGGAAGAGCAGAAGCGTATCTATAATCCGGATATTTATTCTTATAATTCCTGTGAGGCGGTGCATGTGCCGAAGAATATGACACCGGAGGAACTGACAAAAGCTTACTGGGATTTGTACAACGAAGTATATACCATGAAAAGTATTTTGAAGCGGACCATTTTTACAAGTACGTTTATAAAAAGACCGTTTAACGCAATCTTTTATTTTGCGGTGAATGTGTTTTACCGTTCCCAGATAAAGAGAGGAATTGTTCCGAATATTGTGTAAAAATTTCAAGGACTATGGAAATGTAGTCCTTGTTTTTATGTAAAAAAATCTATTGACATCCGATGAAGAGGTATGCTATTCTGTCAAAGGTTAGAAAATACTAACTCAAAAAATGGAATAAAATAATATCGGGACAATAAGCATGTTCCTTTCTTTTTTACCATGGAGTTAGTTAAAACTAACGAAAAGAAAATCTGAAAACGGAGAATGAAAAATGATTAAAATTGCAGTGTATGGAAAGGGTGGAATCGGTAAATCCACCACGACATCAAATCTTTCGGCAGCTTTCAGCAAGATGGGATACCGTGTTATGCAAATAGGCTGTGACCCGAAATCGGATTCCACCAAGAATCTGATGAAAGGGGTTAAGATTCCCACGGTTTTAGATCAGATTCGGGAAAAGGGAACGGACAATATCAAACTTGAGGATATTGTTTTTGAAGGTTACAATGGTGTCCTTTGTGTTGAAGCAGGCGGTCCTACACCCGGTATCGGTTGTGCGGGAAGAGGTATTATTACCGCTTTTGAAAAACTGGAAGAGTTGGGAGCTTATGAAACTTACAAACCGGATATTGTTCTTTATGATGTATTGGGAGATGTGGTTTGCGGTGGGTTTGCAATGCCTATCAGAGGCGGATATGCCGATTATGTATTTATCGTTACATCCGGTGAAATGATGGCTCTTTTTGCAGCAACCAATATTTCACATGCAATTCAGAATTTCGGAAACAGAGGATATGCAAAACTTGCCGGATTTATTCAGAATTCCCGTAATGTAGAAAACGAGGATGAACTGGTAGCAAAGGCTGCTTCGGAAAATGAAACAACCGTTGTTAAAATTATCCCCAGGGATGGTGCGGTATGGACGGCAGAACAGCAGGGAAAAACTGTTGTAGAGGCTCTTCCTGAATCCGATATGGCAGGAGAATATAAAAATCTGGCAGAAAAAATGCTGGAGGTGATGAAAGATGGCATGTAGTTTTCATGATACATTGCATTATTCTTCCCCTGCAAACGGCGGCAGAGGAATTGTGAGAACCGGTATGCTCGTTCCGGAAAGTGTGGAATTGTTTGTTTGTCCCTTTGCATGCGGACGCCACGGAGCTATCAGTGCAGTAAAACAAAACTTAAAGCAACGTTTGTCATATCTTTATGTAAACCAAGCTGACATTGTAAACGGATATGATGACCTGATTATTCCTGCGGTTGGAGAATTGCTTGAGACTTTGCAGAAGAAACCGAAGGTAGTACTTATTTTTGTGAGCTGTCTGGATGATTTAATCGGTACGGACCACGAGGCTTTACAGGAAAAACTTGAGGAAACATATCCGGGCATTGCATTCAGAAGCTGTCATATGAATCCGATTTCCAAGGGTTCTAAAACACCACCGGGTATTTCGATTCAAAACAACACGTTCAGTCTTTTGAATAAAAGAGAAGATAGAGATGAAAATATTAACTCTCTTGGGAATCTGATTCCGGTAGATGAGGCAAGTGAATTATATCCGTTTCTTGAAACCTTAGGTTGTGCGAATCTTCGCCATATCACTCATTATGAAACCTTTGAAGGATATCAGGACATGGCAAAAAGCCGTGCCAATCTTGTAATTACGCCTGTGGCCCGTCAGGCAGCGGAACAGATGAAGAAGAAACACGGAATGTCTTATTGTTTTGTTCCCGTCAGCTATCGTATTGAGCAGATTGAACAGGACTATGAGCATATGTATGAGGAGTTAAGAAAACCCGGTACAAATCCGGGAAAAATGGATTTTACAATCTATAAAGAAGATGCTTTAAAAAAGATTGAAGAAGCAAAATCTGTTATTAAGGATATGCCAATTATTGTGGATGCATCCGCAACAAAGTGTCCCTTCGGACTTGCAAGGGCTTTGGTCGAATACGGTTTTCATGTAGTGAGGGTTCAGGCGCCGGAGGTCATTGGTATTGACAAAGGAAACTTCGAATGGCTTTGTGAAAACCATCCTGAAATAGAGGTGGTGGAATCTCTTCATCACAAATCCGTTTTACGGGAAAATCAGATTCCGGACAGCATCGCAATCGGTGTGGATGGTGCATATCTGGCAGGCTCTAAATATGTTATGGACCTTTTTGATGATGAGGGAATGTTTGGTTATCACGGTGTGTCCTGTATTATGGAGAAGCTTGCTCATGCAATGGATGCGGAAGTAGAACTTGAAAAAATGATACATGAGTATGGATTGGTGGTGTAAAAATGGCGGTTTTATCAGTGTATTTATCCCCTTTTGCCCCTGATTATTCCGGGGTATCAACGGTTATGTTTGATTTAAATACCGTTACAGCTATGCATGATGCGTCCGGCTGTACCGGAAACTATACCGGATATGATGAACCAAGATGGTATGGTTCCAAGTCTCCCATCTTTTGTTCCGGTCTTCGGGAAATCGATGCTATTTTAGGAGATGATGAAAAATTAATCCGTAAAATGCTTCAGGCTGCTGAGGATTTAAAACCGGATCTGATGTCTTTGGTCGGAAGTCCCGTCCCCATGGTTATTGGCAGCGATATGCAGGGTATTGCGGAAGAACTGCAGGCCAGAAGCGGAATTCCCAGTCTGGGATTTGATACTACGGGTACGGCTTATTACGATAAGGGTGTTGCCATGGCAACCATTGCATTGCTTAAGAAATTTACAAAAAAACAGGAAATGATATCCGGAACGGTAAACATTCTGGGGGCAAATCCTCTGGATTTCGGAAAAGGAAAGAATCTGGAAGTACTGCGAAATAAGATTAAGGAAGCCGGATACGGCATTACGGCATGTCTTTCCATGGGATATAACATGGATGCGTTGCAAAAAGCCTCTTCTGCGCAGGTTAATCTTGCAGTATCAAGAGCCGGATATCTTATTGCGGAATATATGTATAAAACATACGGAATTCCTTATCTTTGCGGAATTCCTGTGGGAGAAAAAGCGGGTGCGGGATATTTTGAATTACTGGAAGAAGTAATCCGTACCGGTGAGAACCGTATTCAGAGAAGTACTGCAGAAGAAAAGGGTGAGGGAGAAGTCCTGATCATTGGTGAGCAGGTGCAGTCCAATGCTCTTCGTGAGGCACTGGTTACCGATTTCGGAGAAACAAAGGTTACGGTAGCCTGTATCTTCGGAAAGGAAGCGGCTCTTTCATCAGAAGGAGACCTTTCTTTGGAAAGCGAAAGAGAAATCACCAATGAGATCAATTCCGGAAAATACAGAATGATTATAGCGGATCCTTTTATGGAGCAGCTTATGGAGGAAGGAAACAAATCCGTATTTCTAAAAAATGCTCTATATGCAGTATCCAGTAAGGTGTGCGGAGATGAAACACCGGATATGATTGGTGCAGATTTCAATACATGGTACAAAGCAAAGTAAAATGCGGATACTATTCCGTAAAATAAAAGGAGAACAGGAATGAAAAAAAGAATTATAAGTGTTATATTAAGTGCGGTTCTTTGCCTTGGCATTTTAGCAGGATGCGCAACGGAAAATGTGCCTGCTGCAGGCAGTGATACCGCAAGCGTAGAAGAACAGAGTGAAAGCAGTGCGGATATGACGGATGCAGTTGATCCGGAAGGAACCCATATTGTGGTAGACCATTTCGGGAATGAAGTAGAGGTACCCAATACCATTGAAACCATTGTAACGACTTCAATTACACCTATGCCGGCAGTATATTGTATGTTTGCAGGTTCGGCAGAGCGTTTGATTGGTATGAGTCCTTCCTCTAAAGCGGCGGCAGAAAATTCCCTTCTTGCGGATATTATGCCGGAAATCAAAGATGTTCCCACTGATTTTATGACAGGGGGAGAAGTGAATATTGAGGCACTTCTTGCAATGAATCCGGATATTGTTTTCTGCAATACCAGCAAGGAAGATGAGTATAAGCAGCTGGTGGCAGCAGGTCTTACCGTTATCGGTGTTTCCACCAGCCAGTGGGGAAGTGATTCTGTAGAAACCTTTGACGGCTGGGTTACTCTTTTGGGTGAGGTTTTCAATGAAGAAGACAAGGCTGCCGGCATTACGGAATACGGACATGAAATGTATGATATGATTCAGGAACGTGTTTCCGGACTTGAAGACAGTGAAAAGAAGCGTATTTTATTCCTTTATAATTACAGTGACGGTACCATTAACACTTCCGGAAAGAATCATTTCGGACAGTACTGGTGTGAGGCAACGGGCGGCATTAATGTGGCCGGAGAAAATGATACTAAGAGTCTTGAAATTAACATGGAACAGATTTACGAATGGGATCCTGATATGATTTACATTACAAACTTTGTTCCTTACCTTGCTGAAGATTTATATCAGAATACTGCTTTTGAAGGTCATGACTGGAGTGTTGTGAGAGCAGTACAGGAGGGAAAGGTGTATAAATGTCCTCTGGGTGTATACCGCTGGTATCCTCCTTCATCAGATACCCCTCTCATGCTTTTATGGATGGCGAAAACCAATTATCCCGACTTGTTTGCAGATATTGATATGGAACAGGAAATGAAAGCATATTATAAAAAGTTCTATAACATTGAATTGAGCGATGAGGATATTATTAAAATCTTTAATCCCACTCGTGAAGCAGCGGGAGCATAAAATATGAAAAAAGGTTATGTTACGATTCTTACCGTATTCTTTGCGGTTGCTCCTTTTCTGGCAGCATTGGTTTGCTTGGGGATAGGTCGTTACGAACTGACTGTTTTTGAAACCCTGGAAGCAATTTATGATGCTGTTTCCGGTGCGCCGGTGGATGCAACCGTACAATCGGTACTTTTTAAAGTCCGGCTTCCCAGAATTATTCTTGCCCTCCTTGTGGGGGCAGGACTTGCGGTGGCTGGGACTTCTTTTCAGTCCCTGTTCAGCAATCCTCTTGCAACCCCGGATACGCTTGGCGTGGCAACGGGTGCATCCTTTGGTGCCGTTATCGCTTTGTTGTTGTGTAATAACTCTGTTGTTGTGCAGCTTTCTGCACTGGGATTCGGGCTTCTTTCACTGGCGATTACCTGTCTTGTCAGTAAAATGAACGGAAGAAGCAGTATTATTATGGTGGTATTGTCCGGTATGGTGGTTTCATCCATATTTCAGGCACTGGTATCCCTTGTGAAGTATACTGCGGATACGGAAGAAAAGTTACCTGCGATTACTTACTGGCTTATGGGAAGCATGTCCAGGGCGACTACTTCTGCATTGCTTATCGGTGCGCCTTTTATTATTGTGGGCATTATCATTTTATTTGCACTGCGCTGGCGACTGAATATTTTGTCACTGAATGAAGATGAGGCAAAATCTTTAGGAGTAAATGTGAAAAAACTTCGTGTTCTGGTTATGATAGCCGCAACCATGGTCACTGCATCCTGTGTTTCTATGTGCGGGCAGGTCGGCTGGGTAGGTCTTTTGGTTCCCCATGCCGCACGTATGATTTACGGCAGTGACAACAAAAAACTGATTCCTGCGGGAATCGGCATGGGAGCAACTTTTATGATTGTGATAGATACCATTGCCAGAGCAGCTACTTCGGCTGAAATTCCGGTATCTATCCTGACAGCACTTATCGGTGCACCTTTCTTTGTATTGCTTTTACGGAAAACAGGAGGCGCAAAATTATGACTTTTTCTGTTAAAAATGGTTGTTTCGGATATGAGGACAGACAAATTCTTCATTCCATTTCTTTTACATTGCAGGATAGTGAGGTTATGACGGTTTTAGGGCCTAATGGAGTTGGTAAAACTACCTTACTGCGTTGTATGATGGGGCTCTTAAAATGGCAAAAAGGGGATACATATATTGATGGAAAAACCATAAAAGAACTGAGAAGTGCGGAAGTGTGGAAGCGTATTGCATATGTGCCGCAGTCGAAAGGGACTGCACTTTCCTACACTGCCAGGGAAATGGTCCTTATGGGACGTTCGGCCCGTCTGGGAATGTTTGTACAGCCGAGTAAAAAGGATTATGAAGCCGCAGATGAAGCGATGGAAAGAGTGGGCATTACAAGGTTTGCCTATAAGCAGTGCAGTCAGATGAGTGGCGGAGAACTTCAAATGGTATTGATTGCAAGGGCATTAAGTGCCAATCCCAAGATGCTGGTACTTGATGAACCGGAATCCAATCTGGATTTTAAAAATCAGCTGATTGTCCTGGATACCATTCAGCGTTTATCAGAGGAAGAGGGCATAGGAGCAATTGTAAATACGCATTATCCGGCGCATGCATTAAAAATAGCGGATAAGGCGTTGCTTCTTGATTATGCAGGCAATTCGAGTTTTGGAGATGTGGAAAGCATTGTCAATGAAGAGAATATGCAAAAAGCTTTTGCCGTAGAAGTAAAAATTGTGGATTTTGAATATAACAACAAATTCCATAAGGGAGTCATTCCTATCAGTATTCAGGCATAAACGAGAGCACCGGATTAAGCGTTTTCCGGTGCTCTTTTTGTGGATAGAAAATATGATACATTAGAACCTTTATGCACATTTTTATTCTGTTGTAATAAAGAATGGATTTCAGTACTGCAGGCATTAAAAGATTGTTTTTTTTGCGGAATATGATATTATAAAACTAGTTTTAAATTTACAAAGGAGAAGGTGCTTATGTTTCACGTGTTGGTTGGTTTACAAATATTTGCAATTGTGATTCTGTCTGTGGCAATGATTTATATGTTCCGGGGAAATTCGACATATACCCAGAAACTTATGTTGTCTTTTACCATTGCGGAATTGGTACATAATGCAGGATTTCTTCTTGAATTACTTGCTAAAACGCAGCAGGAGGCCATGCTGGCCATAAGAGTGCAGTATCTTGGCGGAAGTTTTGTTGCGATTCTTTTTATGATGTTTATCAGTAACTATTGTAATCAGAAAGAGCAGAAGCTTTTCGAACGTATTCTGTTGGTTTGCGCCTGCCTGGTGGTAACTATGGTTTGGACGAGTCCGTACCATACGCTATATTATTCTGAAATTGAATTCATTCATGAGGGTGTTTTTCCTCATTTAAAATTGACATACGGCATTGGTTTTTACTTTTATTTTATTGCCTGTACTGTTATTCCGTGGGCATCGGCTGTCTGCACCCTTGTGAAGGCAATTTTAAAAGAGAAGAATAAAAAAAGACGGGGAAAACTCAGGTCCATTATAAATGGTGCTGCTTTTGCGTTAGGGGTGCTGGTTTTATACCTTTTTAAACTGTTTCCGGAAGGCTATGATCCTACTCCTGTTGCCATGGCGCTTATGTTTACCGTGTTGGTTATTTTTGTATGGAACCGGAAAGACTTCGATTTAAGCCGTACTGCTACGGAGACGGTGTTAAACTCCCTTGGAGACTGCATGATTGCTTTGGATGAAAGCAATGAAGTGGTAATGTACAATGATGCTGCAAAGAAGCTGTTTGTTACGTTGGAAAATTACCGGAATATTAAGGAAGTAAATGATTTTCCATTGCAGATTCTGGAAGGACAGGAAAATAAAGCTTTTGAATTAAACGGAAGGCATTATGAAGTTCGTCTTCATACCCTGGAGGATTTCGAACAGGCCGTAAGAGGATATACGGTTGTAATTACGGATGTGACGGAAACCTACGAGCGCATTCGGGAATTAAATGAAATGAGAGAAAAAGCGGAAGAAGCCAATCTTGCCAAGTCCAATTTCCTCGCAAATATGTCCCATGAAATTCGTACACCCATGAATGCAATTGTAGGTATGAGCGAATTGATTATTGAAGAGTGTCACGGACGAAAAGTGTACGATTATGCCTGTGATGTGAAGAATGCTTCTAAGAACCTTTTATCCATTATTAACGATATTCTTGACCTGTCCAAGGTGGAAGCGGGTAAAATGGTTCTGGTAGAACAGGAATACTTTGTACAGGCCATGATAAGAGAGAATATCAGCATTGTAAAAGTGCCTGCCGAACAAAAAGGACTTGACATTGAGGTGGATTTGGATGAAAATATTCCACATCTGCTATATGGTGATATGGGTAGAATCGGACAGATTCTGATCAATATCATGAACAATTCCATTAAATTTACCAAGCAGGGCGGTGTATGCCTTAAAGTGACATCCCGGTATCTGGATGAAGAACATATTGAGTTACAGTTTGTGATTTCTGATACGGGAATCGGAATTAAGGAAGAAGAACTGGATTTGATTTTTGAATCCTTCAGACAACTTGATATGAACAAGAACCGCAAAACTGAAGGTACGGGACTGGGGCTGGCCATTACAAAGCAGCTGGTTGCTTTGATGGAGGGGGATATCAGTGTAGAAAGTGAGTATGGAAAAGGAACCAGTTTCACTGTTAAAATAAAGCAGAAGGTGATTGACCGTCGTACCATCAAAGAAAGAACTTCCCATCTTAAAATGCCGGAATTGGAAAAGAGCAAACAATTCGGGTTTGAAGATTGTCATGTTCTGGTGGTGGATGATAATGCCATCAATCGAAAAGTGGTTGATGCAATGCTTAGTACATATAATTTGCAGCCGGATGATTCTGATTCGGGAAAAGATGCCATTGAAAAGGTAAAACAAAAAGATTATGATATCATTTTTATGGATCATATGATGCCTGAAATGGATGGTATAGAAGCAACTAAAATAATTCGTGAGGAATGTGATAAAAAAGGCAGACAGCCCATTATTATTGCCCTTACGGCCAATGCACTTCGAGGGGCGAGAGAGATGTATCTGGAAAACGGTTTTGATGATTTCCTTTCTAAGCCTTTTGAACGTAAACAGTTAAGTAAATTATTGGAAAGATGGATTCCCAAAGAAAAAAGGGTAGAAGTCGAATCTGATAAATAATAAACAGAGGAGTAAAAAAATGAAAAACAAAACTTTAAAAAACAGACTGATTGCAGGCGCCAGCTTACTTGGTACCTGTCTGTTACTTGCAGCATGTTGTATTCGTCATGACTGGGAAGATGCAACCTGTACTACACCTAAAACCTGCAGTAAGTGCGGCGAAACGGAAGGAACCTCTCTGGGACATGATTGGCAGGAAGCAACCTGTTCTGCACCGAAGACCTGCAGCACCTGTGGTGAAGAAAGAGGCGATACTCTTGAACACGATTGGGAAGATGCAACCTGTACTACACCTAAAACCTGTAATCTTTGCGGCGAAACGGAAGGTGGATTATTAGAGCATGACCTGACTGCGGCAAACTATCAGGAACCAGGTATTTGTACCATGTGTAACGAAGCATTTGGGGATCCCCTGGAACCCACACAGTTAGGTATCGGAGCACCTGTAGAACTGGATGTTGTTTATAATTTGGCAGTTCCCTGCTATGAAAATGATGATGTAAATACGGTCGCTAAAGTTGTATTTACCAATCACAGAGCATTTGAGTCTGATGACACCCATGCGGCAAAAGAAGGATATGAGTGGCAGACCCTTGAATGTACATCCGTATTCGGCGATGAAAACGGTTGGGATTACGGTTATACAATCAACAGATGGTTCTGCGATTATTACAGCCATAAGGATGTGAGAAATACTTACGACGGCTATACCTTTACCGTAAACTATAACGGAAAAGACTACACCGGATGCAGAATGATGATTGATATTGATCAGAGCGATTGGGAAAAGGTGGAACAGTACGGCTGGTCAAACACCGTAACCATTAAGTACAATATCAGCGTATTGATGCCCAAGGATGCTGACGGATTTATCTGGGGATTATTCAACAAGGATTATCAGGATGAAATCGGAGATGCAGATTGGGATGAACTTACCGGAAGTGAATATTTGTACTATCGTTTTGACCCTTCTAAGGCATCAAGAGATACATTTTAATTAAAAAAGACCGCATAAAGCGGTCTTTTTTTATGCGTGAGAACTTCTTTTATTCTGACCAATATTCATCGGGTATCCGGTCTTTTTCAATGATACAGGTTTCATCTTTTTCCAATATGATTTTGCACACTTCAAATATTTTATTGGCATCGCAGAGAATACAATCCGCATCCCCGAAAGTACATTTTTGGGCAGCTCCTTTCCGGTAAAAAATATCTTCCAGTTTATTGAAGTGGTCGGAGAAACTTCCGCTTTCGAGAAAACGGTTGTAGTGGCGATACATGGAAACATCTTTGATGCTTCCGTCCGGCATGACAATATGCATGAGTGTGGGTTCGTCCGTAAGCCGGTCCTTTATGTTCAGGACTTCATCAACGCTGTGTATAAAAGTATTTCTTCCGTGGGGAACACCCAAAAGAAGAATTTGCGCGTTTACCTCTCTTAAACGGTCCCAGCATCCGCCGGGCGGACAGGGCGTGGTGGCCTTTTCTTCTCCTTTTATGAAATCAGCGGCTTCTTTTCCGTAAGCGGCCAGACTGTGGGTAGGGTGTAAGGAACGGACAACGCCGGGTCTTTTTAAAAAAAGATTCGGTATGATTCCCACACAGACAGGCTCCGTTTTGGGATTGAAGGTTAAATGGTCGCCTTTTATCTGTGCCCAGGTGTGGGCGGGGGTCATAAACATGCCTTCTCTAAAATATTCCATAAAAGTATCTACCACAGTATCCGCACCGCCGTCCACTTCGCCGATGGCTTTCATGGAAGAGTGGACCATGATGGCTTCACTGCCGTTTAAACCCATATTTTTCAGGTGTTTTTTCAATTCTTCTTTGGTGTACATAGTGACTCCTTTTTAAGAAAAACAATCGTTTTATTTTGTGTTATTGTATCATGAAATTTTACTTATGTCATGTGTGTGAAAACATACATGATTTTATTGAAACATACAGTGTTTTTTTGTATACTTAAGGTGGTATGAAATTACAGATTACGCAAGGAGGAAAAGTATGATTACATTGAACTTTGACAAGCTTTATAACAGAGACAGGATTGCACAGCCCTGTTATGTTTCTGTTCCTTTTCCCAAGGGGGCATTAACAGGTGTTGATTGTGTGAGTTTAAAACAAAATGACCGGATTTTGCCCGTGCAAAAAAAGGTGTTATCCTCTTATCAGGATGGGTCGGTAAAATATCTTTTCCTCAGATTTTTAGCAGATATTCCTGCCAATAAAGGAGCGCAGGTTATTTTAGATACGGACTGTGTGGGAGTAACGGCACCGGAAACAACTCTGACTTTGCAGAAAGAAAACGGAGTATTACGTGTGCTTACGGGAAATTTGGAGTTTACTGTGTCAAACGGAGGAACTCTTTTATTTGATGAGATCAAAGCAAACGGAACGCTTTATGCGGGAAAACAGTTTGAAGGTTCCCTTTTAAAAGATAAAAAAGGTGGCAGCTACAATATGGTATACGGCGACTGGAGTGTTGTGGAAGAAGGTCCCGTGTGTGTGATTTTATCCAATGCAGGTAAGCTGGTACCGGCAGACGGTTCGGATAAGGGGGGAGACGGAATTCTTTGTGAAACCCGTTTGTCGGCGTATCCCGGCAGATCTTATGTTGAAACCGAAATCCGGCTTGTGAATGCAACAGATGAGGTGTTGGAGATTGCTTCCTGGGAATATAAAATAGCTATGGAGGATAAGGAGGCTAAAATCCGTACCTGTGTTGCTTCATCAAATTACACGACCTCTTTTGATATCGGTGAAAACGGAGAAACCAAAGAACTGCATATCAATACGGAATTTCTTATGAATGAAGGAAACGAGCATTTCCCCGAGACCTTTTATGGTACGTTTTTTGCAGACTATACAACGGAAGAAGCCGGTATCTGCGCTACCGTTTATCAGGCACAGCAGAACTATCCCAAGGCGATTGTTGCAGACAAGAGCGGTATTATAATCCGTCTTGTTCCGGAAGGTGATTTGACATCCGTTATGCAGTCAGGTATGGCTGTAAAACAGAGATTCCAGTTATATTTCCACGACGGAAAGGAAGAATTACAGGAAATTAACCATCAGAGTATCATGTATCAGATGCCGGATTGTCCTGTTCTGGATTCTGAAATTTATGATGCATCAGGATTGTTCCCGAATATCTTTGTTCCTTCCGAGAAGAAAAATGATGATGTGGAGTGCGGACTTATGATGGCCGCAGATATTCATGGCAGAAGTTATGGTATGATGAACTGGGGAGATACTCCGGATGTTCACTATACCGCTCAGGGAAGAGGTCAGGGTGAATTAATCTGGACCAATAATGAATATGATTTCCCTCATGCATGTATGCTGCAGTTTATTCGAACCGGTATTCGCAGATATATGGATTACTGTGTTGTAACCGGAACCCACCAGAGAGATGTGGATGTTTGCCATTACAGTCAAAATCCTCTGGTATTAGGCGGACAGTGGGAGCATACCAAGGGACATTGCGTGGACGGACGTGTTGTTTGCAGTCACCAATGGGCTGAAGGGCTTTTAGACTGTTATCATGTGACCGGTGATGAAAGATTCTTGGAAGCAGCCATCGGAATCGGTGAAAATGTTCTTCGTCTTCTGGATACGCCGGAGTATAAAAAGACCGGTGGTCTGAATGCAAGAGAAACCGGCTGGGCATTAAGAACCCTTGCGGCGTTGTATCGTGAAAACTATGATAAAAAATGGGTTGAAAAAGCAGACTGGATCGTGGAACAGTTTAAAGAATGGGCAGACCTTTACGGGGGCTGGCTTGCACCTTATACGGACAATACGGCAATCCGCGTTCCTTTTATGATTTCCGTTGCAGTGGGAAGCCTGATGCGTTACTACAGAGAATTTCCCAGAGACGACATCAAAGAGATGATTGTCAATGCAGTAGATGATATGCTGGAAAACTGTTTGCTGGAGAACGGATATTTTTATTACAAGGAGCTTCCTACATTAACCCGCGTGGGAAATAATCCCCTTGTTTTAGAGGCATTGACAATTGCCTATGAACTTACCGGCAAGAGTTCTTATCTCGAATATGGTATTAAAACATTTAAGTATAATATCACAGGTTGTATCAGCGGAACATTTGCCATGAGTAAAAAGGTAGCTCAGGAAAGAGTACACGCAGGTATGGAACCCACCAAAAAATTTGCCCAGCTTTATGTACCCATTACCACTTATTACAAGGCACTGGCAGATTGCGATATGTTATAGGAGGATAAAGAAATGAATCAGGTTTGGAAATTTAACAAAGATGTGGAAGGAACTCCCTGCGCACCCGGCGTGGAACGCAAAATCCTTGCATATACAGACGAATTAATGTGTGTAGAGAATCATTTTCAGGAAGGCGGAGTGGGAGCCCTGCATCATCATCCTCATACACAGATTACCTATGTTGTGTCCGGTCAGTTTGAATTTGAAATTGACGGCGTGAAAAAAATCGTAAATCCCGGGGATACAATGTTAAAGAAGGATTCTGTGGAACACGGCTGTGTTTGTTTAAAAGAAGGAATCCTGTTGGATATTTTTACACCGATGAGAGAGGATTTTGTGTAAAACATAAATCAAAAACTGTTTTACATAACTAATAAACATAATATCATATACAAAAACGGACTATTTTTGCTGAAAAAGGCGAATAGTTCGTTTTTTATATGGAAAAATACGTATTTTCACTTGTCATATTATGGTTTTTATAGTAGTATTATGTAAACAAAATGAATATGACATGATGAAAAAAAGCAGAATGGGGAGGCGCCGGAAGGTTCCTCTCTTGTGTTGCGTAAAGGAAAAGGTGATTGCTATGAAGAAAATTTGGAAAAAGAGAGTATCATTGGTTATGGCCATGTTATTGGTGATGAACGTAATTTTTGCGTACCCCGTAACTGCCCATGCAGAAGAATCTCTTCCCGGAGACCAGGACGGATTTACCGTGCATTCTTTTGAGGTAAATCTGGTGGAAGGTGACACAAAGACTCCCATTACGGATGAGTCTGAGGTTGTGGCAGGAGATGAGGTCGAGGTAAAATTTGAGTGGACTCTTGATAACAGTGTCCGTATCCCGGAAGAAGATGTGGATACTTGGACAAGTGCAGAGTTTACCATTGATACAAATGATGCACAATTTAAATATAGCGGCATTAATATTCCCGGAATGAAAGTGGGAGAGGAAACGGCTCCCCTGCCTTTGTATGCAACGGGTGCAGGTACGGAAGTAGGCTCCTATTACATGAAGGATGGCATCATTCATATTATTATCACCGATAAAACATTTTTCCAGCATGAAGACAATCGTTACGGCGGCGTTTCTTTTAGCGGAACCATAGCAAATAACGGTGATAAGACAGAGGATGGTGAACCGAAGGAGATTTCTTTTGGTACTCATAGCTCCAACCCGAACTATTATCTGGAAAATACTGAAAGCTCTGCCCATGTAAGCAAGTCAACAAGCGGAGACTTGGTAAAGAACGGAGATAAGTATTATCAGACTTTTACGGTAACAATTAAAGCGAATAACGGAACCGTAACCAATATTGATTTGACAGATTCCGTATCTCCTGCAGATATGTTAAGCAATCCGACTGATGTTCAGATTACTGCAAGTACAGCTACCGGCCTTGCGACCGGAAGTTATGCAAGCCTTGATGAGGCTTTTGCAGCAATTAAAGCAAACACCTTTTATAAAGATGAGTCCATTACCCTGCAGTATACAATGGAGGTTGATGCCTCTGTTTATGAACAGAATGCAGAATGGTATAAAAATATAGTATCCGGTACCTATGAATCCAACCGTTCAGAGGACCCTAAAAATGTATCTGCAGAAGCAGGCGTTTACGTTGAAAAACCCTATGTTAATAAGGCAGGAGTGTCCTTTGAAAGACGTGACGGAAAAGGATATGTAACCTGGAAAATTACCATTAATCTTGGAGATTACTATACCGGCTCTTCCAATGATTTGGCGGACTATTTAAAAAGTATTACCGATTTGCCGGGTGCAGGACTGACACAGGACGGAGAGAGTTTGCCCTTAAATCCTGATTATTTTGTGCAGGACAGTAATAATCCTGCAATCTACACCTATGTTTATGAAACCGAAGTTGAAGAGGCGATTGCAAACAGTACTTCCGATGAAACTGTAAAAAATAAGGTTACGGTTACCACGCAGGATGACAATATTTATACCAGCAATGAAGCCGGATATACCATTCCGGGCATTGGTCCCAGCGTGGAAAAAACAATTCTCAGCAAGGTGCGTGATAATGAAGGTTTGCATGTGACCTGGAATATTAGGGTAGCAGACATTCCCAAATCCGGAATTACCGCTTTGACCGTTAATGATGATTCAAGACATTATAATAATAATCCCGGCAATCAGAATCTTTTATATGAGATTTATATCGATGATGTTCTTGTTGCAGATGCAAACGGAATTATTGATACCGATAAAATTAAAGCTGTTAATAATTGGAACAGTGGACAGTATGGTTCCATTATCCTTCAGGATGCATATGTAAACGATGTTGCAAATGCAGATGGTGAAATTAATATTCAGGTAAAAACCCTGGTTACAGAAGATACAATCGGTAAAGAATACGGAAACATGGCAAATGTATCTTACAAAGATACTACAACCGGAAGTTCCACAACAACACCGGACAGCCGTGCTACCTTCCAGGATGCAACAAATCTGCTTACCAAGACCGGAGCGGTAGTTGCAGGGGAAGATTGTATTGATTACACCGTAAAAGTAAGTCTCCCTCCTTTGGGATTAACTGAGGCAGGCAAACACTTTATCATTGATGATATTCTGCCTATCGGTATGCAGCTTAAGGCAGATAGTGCAAGTGTACGTCTGACCGACCAGTGGGGAAATGAGAAGCATGTCTTTGCATGTACACCGACTACATCTAATGTTACCGTGGGCACAGAAACTGCAATAAAGATTTCCTTCGATGTAGAAACTGCAGATGAATGGATTTCCAAGCTTGTGGGTTACAACGGTGCGACAAGCGGAGGATATTATCTTGTTGTTACATACAGAGCAGAATTGACAGATCGTGCCGGTTTTATTCAGGATGGTGTAACCAAGGAATTTACCAATAGTGTAAGCGGAACTTATGATGGTGAGACCATTGGTAGCGATAAAGCAACCAATTCCATGAATCCTTCCCAGATTGTATATAAAACTGCGGAATATACCCGTGGAACGGCGCCTTTTATTAAGTATACCGTTGATGTGAATCCGGATGCCGTGACTCTTTTAGATGGTACTGCGAAGCTTCAGGCGGTGGATGAAATTGGTTCGGCGTTAAAATTCGTGGATGCGGATTATTTTGACAATGCAGAAAAGAAAACAAAATACCGGGTACAGGTGCTTGATATTGAAACCTCCAATGAGCTTATTTTAGGCTCTGATTACACCTATACCATGGCAAAAAACAGACGCAGTATTTCCTTTGAACTTCCTGACAGCAAAGCTTTAAGAATTATCTATTGGGCTTATGCTGAGCCGGGGACTACTTTGACTGCTGAAAACTCAACCAACAGTTTCTCTTTGTCCGGCATGAGTTCAGATGTGGCAGGGGATGAGTATTCATTTGATATGGTGGCATATACTCCCAACGGTTGGACCGGTTCTGAAGTAGGATCTATTATTTTATACAAATTCTGGACAGATGAAGGGGAGCAGGTTGCTTTGGAGGGCTCCGTGTTCCGTCTGGAACGAGTTCAGTATGATGAGGAAACAGGAACTTTTGTGCCGAAAGAGGTAAACGGTTCTTCTATCATTTTAGATAACATTACCGTTTCTGATGAAAACAGATATGATACCGGTAAAATCATTATTGAAAATTTGCCGGTTAATCAGGTTATGGCACTTTACGAAATTTCATCACCTGACGGTTTTGCGATTAACAGAAAACCTTATTATTTTGTCTTGGAAGGCTCTACCGCGGTAACCCTTCCGGATGAGTACAATGTTACCATTTATCAGTCCGGTTCAACCATGGATTATGAAAACCATGAAGCGGCAGTTCTGGTGCTTGAAAAAACCGTAGAAGGTGATGTGGAACAGGCTGATATTGAAGGCGTTATTACTTTTACGGTAACAGATGAAAATGGTATTCTGATTGGCACTTATCAGCCGGGTGAGGGTGATTTTACTTATGCAGACGGTAAGTGGAAACTCACTCTTGAAGATTTGGAACCCGGCGTATATACCGTGGAAGAGACCGTATACAATGCTACGGGACATGTTGCAAGAAAGGTTCTTTATTCCATAGACGCAGGTTCCTGGTCTGCAGGTGAGAAGGACACGGAAGCAGAAGTAACATTGGAGGAAAATACCACCACTACGGTTACTTTTAAAAATGTTTATGACGGATTTGACGTTCTTGTGAGTAAAACGATGCTTACCGGAGGAGCAACCCTTGCGGGAGCAAGATTACAGATTACGGGAACACAGGCAGACGGAACGCAGATTACCCCTATCGAGTGGACAAGTTCGGTTTCTGCATATTGTGTAAAATTATATCCCGGAAGCTATGTTTTAGAAGAACTTGAAGCCCCTACAGGATATAAAAAGGCCGCATCCGTTGCATTTACCGTGGATGAAGACGGAACACTTACCGTTGATTCCCAGACTGTAGACGAAATTGAGATGCAGGATGAAGAAATCAGCGCAGAACTTATTAAAGTAGATGCAGCAGATAATGATACTGTGCTGGAAGGCGCTACAATTGGTTTATACGATGAGGAAGATGTAAACAATGATGGCTCATTAAAAGATGATGCAACTGCCCTGGTAAGTTGGACGACTTCTGCGACTCCTTATGATTTCGGAAGTTATTTAACTTGCGGTAAAAACTACTATCTGGTAGAAACCGTTGCGCCGAACGGATATGAGTTGGCGGCACCCATTGCAATTTCCGTGAGTGCTGCAGGTGAAGTATCTGTAACTTCAAATGATATTACCGTTACGGATGGCGTTATTTATATGGAGGACACCGCGGTGGCAGGAGACTTCGGTTCTCTTGTATTAACCAAAACCATTGCAGGTGAGTGGAACAATCCTGACCTTGACGGAAAGGTGACTTTTAAGGTTGAAAGTATAGATGTTGTACCGGCATTTAGCGAAACTTACACACTTGGAGAAGGAAGCTTCCTTTGGGATGATGTTGCCGGAAAATATATTCTTACATTAAATAACCTTCCTGTCGGAACATATAAAGTAACTGAAACACTTGGTAGTTCCACACCGGAAAACATGTCATGTACCGTGACTTATACCGTAAATGCCGGAGCAAGTGAGAACGGAACGGAAACAGGCAATGTTTCTGTTGATAAGGATGCGGAAACAGCGGTAGCTTATACCAATACTTATGCAATCCTGAAGGGAAGCATTCAGGTAAGTAAGAACTTTGCCGAGGCAACAGGAACATTAACCTAGGATGAAATTAAAAATAACATCAGCTTTACCATTAAAGATTCTACCGGTACAGAGATAGCCGGCTCACCAATCAGCGGTGCAGACCTGACTTTGGATAACGGCAAGTATGTATCCGATGAAATCGAAGTAGAAGTAGGAACTTATACCGTAGAAGAAACTTTAACAACCATTGAGGGTTATACCGTAACCACAACTTACACTGTTACAACGGACGGTGTGGAAGGTGCTGACGGTAACACCACAGCTACAGGAGATATTGAAGTCGGAGACGGCGAAAGTGTTGTTGTAGCTTTCGTAAATACCTATACCGCAGAAGAAAAGCTTGGTGCGTTAAAGCTTACCAAGGCAGTAGCAGGTGCTCTTGACAGAAGTGAACTGGAAGGCGAATTACAGTTTAAGGTAGAAAATGCAGATGGAAATACACCTGCATTTGATGAAACTTACACTCTCGGAGAGGGAGAGTTTACCTGGAATGCAGTTTCCGGAACCTATGAGTTACTGATTGAAGATTTACCCGTAGGTAACTACAAAGTAACGGAAATTCAGGGAACAACCACACCCGAAAATATGTCATGTACCGTAACCTATACCGTAAATGCAGGGGCAACCCAGACAGGAACGGTAACCGGTGCGGTAGAAGTGACAGAAGACGAAACAAGTACGGTGGCTTACACCAATACCTATGCAATCCTGAAGGGAAGCATTCAGGTAAGTAAGAGCTTTACCGAGGCAACAGGAACATTAACCTGGGATGAAATTAAAAATAACATCAGCTTTACCATTAAAGATTCCACCGGTGCAGAAATTGCCGGCTCACCAATCAGCGGTGCAGATCTGACTTTGGATAACGGCAAGTATGTATCCGATGAAATCGAAGTAGAAGTAGGAACTTATACCGTAGAAGAAACTTTAACAACCATTGAGGGTTATACCGTAACCACAACTTACACCGTTACAACGGACGGTGTGGAAGGTGCTGACGGTAACACCACAGCCACAGGGGATATTGAAGTCGGAGACGGCGAAAGTGTTGTTGCAGCTTTCGTAAATACCTATACCGTAGAAGAAAAGCTTGGTGCGTTAAAACTTACCAAGGCGGTAGCAGGTGCTCTTGACAGAAGTGAACTGGAAGGTGAATTACAGTTTAAGGTAGAAAATGCAGATGGAAACACACCTACATTTGATGAAACCTACACTCTCGGAGAGGGAGAGTTTACCTGGAATGCAGTTTCCGGAACCTATGAGTTACTGATTGAAGATTTACCTGTAGGTAACTACAAAGTAACGGAAATTCAGGGAACAACCACACCCGAAAATATGTCATGTACCGTAACTTATACCGTAAATGCGGGGGCAACCCAGACAGGAACGGTAACCGGTGCCGTAGAAGTGAC
>JAFUJA010000007.1 GCA_017473905.1 Lachnospiraceae bacterium
AGCTATTTCGTTTCGGGCTGGCGCCCTATCATAAGTTAACAACGCTGTCGTACTTGCAAGCAAGCTTGCGCACGTCAGGTTGTTTCTGATAATGCGTGAGTAGCTACGCCGTGCAAACTCATAGCCGCTTCGCAGCTATTTCGTTCCGGGCTGGCGCCCTATCATAAGTTAACAACGCTGTCGCACCTGCAAGTAAGCTTGCGCACGTCAGGTTGTTAACTTATGGCACGGCTTGTAGCTTACGAAAAGTATCTCTTTAATAATCCTTCGAATGCTTTGCCGTGTCTAGCCTCGTCACGCGCCATTTCATGAACGGTATCGTGGATTGCATCCAGATTCTGTTCTTTTGCACGTTTTGCAAGGTCGAACTTACCTGCGGTTGCGCCGTTTTCAGCTTCTACTCTCATTTCAAGGTTCTTCTTGGTGGAATCGGTTACAACTTCACCTAATAATTCAGCGAATTTTGCAGCATGTTCAGCTTCTTCCCAAGCTGCCTTTTCCCAGTAAAGACCGATTTCGGGGTAACCTTCTCTGTGAGCAACTCTTGCCATTGCGAGGTACATACCAACTTCAGTACATTCTCCCATATAGTTTGCGCGTAAATCTGCGATAATATCCTCGCTTACGCCCTGTGCTACACCAACAACATGTTCAGCTGCCCAGGTTCTTTCTTCAGCCTGTGCTGAGAATTTGGAAGCGGGAACACCACACTGAGGGCACTTCTCCGGTGCTGAATCTCCTTCATGAACATAACCACATACCTGACATACATACTTCATAATTTTACTCTCCTTTTCTTTTAAAAAATAAGTTTATACTTCCTTCGTGCAATCTGCACATCTTCCGTGAAAATAAGTTAAATAGTAATCGATCTGTCCATCGAAATGCTTCTGGGCCAGTTCCTGTAAGGATTTCTGCATGTCCAGAGGAATGTCATGGACGCTTCCGCATTTATCACAGATGAAATGATAGTGGTTCGATGCATTTCCGTCGAACCGGTCGGAATTGGTTCCGCATTGAAATCGCTGGATTTCACCGATGCTCTCTAAAAGTGTAAGGTTCCGGTAAACCGTCCCCAGACTTAAGTTCGGATGCTCTTCCCGTAGCTCCGTATAAATCTGATCTGCGGTGGGATGGTCTTTGCGGGACATCAGATACGCTTTAATGGCATCCCGTTGTTTGCTCTTTTTAAGAACCATAAAATCCTTCAGGCCTCCTTTCTTGATTTCGATAACAGTAATCATTACTGTTATGATTATAATACCATATATTTTTATTTTGTCAACACATAAAATGAAAAAAACAGCAAAGTTTTTAAAAATTTCTTTGCTGTTCTTTTCGGGTAACAAAAAATCTATGTGTAATAAAAAGGATTAAGGAGTAATCTCATTTAATGTTCCTATAAAAATAGGAAGTCCGCTTTCCGTATCCACAATTGCATAAACGAAAGGACGGTTTAAAATAACGGATTCAAAACGCTCTTCCGTAGCAGAGGTGCATTCCAGGGAAATGGAAGTTACTGCTGCGGCACGGGTACCTTCTTCATTTACTTCAATGAAGGTTTTCTGCATCACATCACTGATTTGTAAAGATGTGCTTCCGGTCATTTTCGTAAAATCCGCAGTATCACTGAATGCATCCGTCATGCCCATTGTCTGAAGGGCAGAAGTGAGACTTGTCTGGTATTCATAGGTAAATTTTGGCATTTCAATATGAACCTGACAACTTTCGTCCCGACTGTCCAGAAATTCCTGATAGTTTTCCGCATTCAGGCTGTTTACGAAGGTTTTTAAATCTCCGTTCTTTTTAGGAAGCATGGCTAAAAATGCGTACTTTCCGCCTTCGTAGGTTTTCATAAAACCTGTGGCCAGGTTATTTTCATAGAATCCGTCCAGGGTTTCCGTCATCATGGTAACATCCTGTGTTTCACCGGATGCAGAGGTAAAAGTACTCTCGGAAATCATGTCTTTTTCAAAGGTTTCTTCCCATTTTCCTTCAAATGCCACGGCATTGATTAAATATGCGGTCGCATCAGGGTTGATATCCTCCATAATACGGGGAATCATTTCCATGGTATTGCGGCTCACCCAGTCATTGATTTTATCGGTAGCCTCTTTATTAAACGGCAGCGTATTGCATTCTGCATTAAAATAATCGGTAAGTACAGTGGTGTAATCCACTAACATGCCATTGGGCAGCACTGCCTCGTTGGTCCATAAGGAATTGGCTATGTGAAAGCTTTCTTCCGTATCATTCATAAGGCTGTTTGCCAGATTACGGGAGAACACAAGATTTTCTTCCGTGGTAATTCTTTCTGATAAAAGGTTGTTCATCTGGGTAGCGGTTTCTCCGTCCGCCCCTGCAAGCGCCATGCCCAGTGCGAAATGCACCGAAGCGGGAGATAACATGGTATTTCCTTCCGTATAACACTGTTTGAACAATTCAAAACTAAAATCCTTGTACGCGGCATCATAGTCCCCGTTATACGTAACGACTTCCGTTTCCGGCGCCGGTGGTGTAGTGGGGATAAAGGTTTCTTCAACAGCATCTGCCGCAGCTGCGTCCGGACCCAGGAGTAAGGTGTTCACACCATCGCAACCGCCCAGCAGCATCATCGAAGACAATCCTATCATTAAAATGATTGCAACAATTTTACGCTTCATATAAAACTCCTTTCAGCATCGGGTTTTCTCATTCTCACCCGTATCTGTTTCTTTGCTCTTCTGATATAGATACGGGGCAGTTTTATCATTTTATGGGTAAAAAAAGAAATTTTTTCAGTCATGTCCGCATATCTTTATATAAGAAGGGGATATCATCGCAGCCAAAATCCCCTTATTTTATGTAAAAAAGGCGGATATAAAATGTTTCAGTATAAAAGAAAAATCAGTTTTATCGACTACTATGTAAGCGGTATTTACTGCGGTAACATGGGTGTGCTTCGGCAAAAATGTGAAAACGACAAAGCAATGTTTACTGCCTGTATCGGCGGAATCTCCTCAGCGGCGGGAAGCAGATGCAGTATTTATCTGGTAGTCAGTGAAAAGGGGGCCTATGAGCCGGATGAGAATCCCATCCTAAAAGGAAAGGGCATTCCCGAGGACGGACATTTTCTGGGCGAAGTGGTTTTGCAGAAGGAGCGGGGTGAAATTTCTTTTATTATAAAAGAAGAAACCGTTCCGGCAAATTGTGATGCCGCATTATACTTCCGTCTAAGTGAAAACAATCTGGGGTATTGTCAGCTGTCCCTGGAACGGGAAGGAAATGAGGAAGAGTCACCGGATGAGTACAATCCTGCCAAATGGGAGAAACAAAACAGGGAAGAACGGTTCTGTGTTTCCAGCGGGGATAAGTGGAAGGACATCTGTATGATGCATCCGGTTTTTTATCCCTTTGCGGATCAGGGCGAATTTGTGATTCTTCGGGAGAAAGAGCTTCTCATGATTAAAAAGGAATATCACCATCTCATGGAGAATTCCTTCTTAAATCACGCGTATTACCGGTACCGGCATATCATTTTAGGGAAATATAAGGAAAAAGCGGATGAAAGCTTCTACGTGGGTGCCCCGGGAAGTTTCACCGGAGAAGAGCAGAATCTTGCCGCCGCTTTTGGTTTTATCGGATATGAATTCACCGGAAATCTGGGATATTACCTTATTCCCGTGGAATTGTAAAAAGCACTGTATTGTATCATGTTCCGTAGGAAGCAGGTATATTCTTCGGTTCATGCAAAAAGCAGGCGGATTCTTTAATTCATGCCCCGTAAAAAGGCCGGAATGCCCGCTTCTTTTAAAAGGTCCGCAAAATTTCGCATTTCCTGAGGGTCACAGGCATGGAAGGTACAGCCCGGAGTCAGACGGTGTCCGAGAATTGCGTTTCCGTCGGTGTAGGACTGGAGATAGTAGGCCCGGCAGCCTGCAAGCCAGGATGCGATATCTTCGAAATCCTCTTTTGTATGAAGTTCCTTTACCACGGTGGTGCGGAACTCGTAAGGAATGTTTCCTTCCTTCAAAAGGGTAACGGATTCTTCTATTTTAGATAAGGTAAGGTCAGAAATACCTGCGGCAGCGGCATAGCCCTGACGGGAGCTTTTGATATCCATTGCCACATAGTCGAGAAGTCCTTCTTCTAAAAGGGATGCAAGGATTTCCGGCCGGTAACCGTTGGTGTCCAGCTTCACCAAGTATCCTACGGAGCGGATTTTACGGATAAAATCCTTAAGGTCGCTTTGTAACGTGGGTTCTCCGCCGGTAATGCAGACTCCCTCCAGCATGTTTTTTCTTTTATGAAGGTAGGCAAAAAAATCTTCCTCCGTAAGAGGGGCAGGGCCTTGGGAAGGCAGCACCAGATCTGCGTTATGACAAAATGGACAACGGAAATTACAGCCTCCCGTAAAAACCGTGCAGGCCACATGTTCCGGATAATCCAAAAGTGTGGTTTTGTTCAGGCCGTAAAGCTTCATAGCCCCCTCCTTTGTATCAGTAAAGTCAGTTTTTATTCTATCACGGATTCCTCTGAAAGAAAAGTTCTGTCCGAAATCTGATAAATTTGGAAATACCCTGTCAAGCTTGTGTTTTCATATGGAAAAATATGTGATATAATGAGCAAGGATTGGGAAAATCCGACTATAATGTAAAAGAGGGAATTGAATATGGCTGATTTAAAGAAAATCATGATGGATGAGATTCGCCGGAATCCCAACATCCAGACTTACACCATCAGCGAGGCAGAGGAGTACATTGATACCGGTCTGCCCAAAACAGAGGAGAACATTGCAGAGGCAGCGTTGAACTATCTGGATGAAAAGGGTTACCGTCGCAGAGCAGACAATCTGGAATATGCCAAGCAGATGATTCTTGAGTGTTCCGAAGGATACGATACGGTTATCGTAAAGAAACTCCAGATTATTGAGAGGGATTTGTTCGAGAAGGCAAGCTTAAGTGAACTGCGTGATACGGTAAGCGTATGTATGTCCGCAGCCTTAAATGCCATTGATGAGAAGCTGGAGAAGCTTTCGAACGTACGTTATCAGTATAAGGATGTGGTGGTTGACCGTCTTTTTACGGAAGACGAAAGACCCAAAGGACATCTTGCGGGGGATTTTGAAACCTTTGAAGAGCTGTTAAACCGCATGGCGGGTGAAGGATGGATTCTGGAGCAGGTGAAAGATGAACCCAGATTAGGCGGAATGCCTCCCAGAGTGCATGTCATTTTTAAGAAAGAAATCTAATTTTACATAAAAACACATTTTACATAAGCTAAAATGTGTTTTTTTTATTAAAATGTAAAAAATACAGTTGCCATACGGTGTAAAATAATTAAAATAAAATATTGTAGCACTGCGGTGAAGGATAGTTGACCGCTTATAAAAAAGAGATAGGAAAATTTTATGTTCAGAGTATTTCGTTATTTAAGAAAAAGAGATGTGTTATTTATTCTTGCATCCTTTGTGTTTACCGGATTGCAGGTGTTTTTGGAGTTGCTGATCCCCGGATATATGTCGGAGATAACCACGATTTTAAGCTCCGGTCAGCAGGATATGGGAGAGATTCTGAAAGCGGGAGGCAGTATGCTTTTATGTGCTTTCGGAAGTCTTGTGGTTGCTATTATGGTGGGATATTGCTCCACAATGGTGGCGACAGGTTTTACCATGCGTCTGCGTTCCAAAATTTATGAGAAGGTAACCGGCTTTTCCATGGAGGAAATCAACGGATTTTCCACCGCCAGTCTGATTACCCGTTCCACCAACGATATTGTTCAGGTGCAGATGCTGCTTGTGATGGGAATGGGAATTCTCTTCCGTTCCGTTTTGATGTCTGTTATGGCAATTTTAAATATTTATTCCAAGAGCTGGCAGTGGACATTTTCTACCGGTGTTGCGGTATTGCTTCTTGTGACGATTATTCTCACCCTCGTTGTGATTGTGCTTCCCAAGTTTCGTAAAATACAGACCCTTACAGATAATTTAAACCGGGTCACCAGAGAAAATTTAACCGGTATCCGAGTTGTGCGGGCGTATAATGCGGAGAAGTTCCAGCAGGGCAAGTTTGAAGAAGCCAACGATGATTTGACGAATACCCATTTGTTCGTAGGAAGAAGTATGGCATTTTTAAATCCGGGCATGAGCATTATCATGAGCGGACTTTCCCTTTCCATCTACTGGATCGGAGCATATCTGAT
The DNA here is from genome assembly GCA_017473905.1 of Lachnospiraceae bacterium. GTDB lineage: Bacteria > Bacillota > Clostridia > Lachnospirales > Lachnospiraceae > UBA3766. The sequence continues at coordinate 6,181 of JAFUJA010000007.1, forward strand.
TTCCCGGGCGGGTGCTGTAGAAACCAAAATTACCCTGTTTTCCGATATGGTCGTGTTTTCTTCTTACGCCATGCAGGTGGTCATGTCTTTTATGATGCTGACCATGATTTTTATCATTCTTCCCCGTGCGGCGGTTTCTGCCAGACGTATTATGGAAGTAATGGACCGTAAAAGCAAAATTACAGACGGCACCGTAACGGAAGGTGTGGAGGGTGTACGTGAGGTGACCTTCGAAAATGTATCTTTTTCTTATCCGGATGCGGGAGAGGAAGTGCTCAGTGATATTTCTTTTACGGCTAAAAGAGGAGAAACCGTGGCATTTATCGGCTCCACGGGTAGCGGTAAATCCACTTTGATTAATCTGGTGTTGCGTTTCTTCGATGCCACCAAGGGACGCGTTCTTGTGGACGGCGTTGATGTAAAAGATTACAACCTTACCGCTCTTCGCAACAAAATCGGTCTGGTGCCCCAGCGGGCAATTCTTTTCGGCGGAACCATACGTTCCAATGTTGCCTACGGAGAAAAGGGAGACAATCGGGAATATACGGATGAGGATGTAAAAGAAGCCCTTCGTATTGCCCAGGCGGAAGAGTTTGTAAGTAAGCTGGAGAACGGTTTGGATGCTCATGTAGCCCAGGGCGGAACCAACTTTTCCGGCGGTCAGAAGCAGCGTCTTTCCATTGCCCGTGCCATTTGCAGAAAGCCGGATATTTATATTTTTGATGATTCATTTTCTGCCCTCGATTATAAAACCGACAGGATTTTAAGGGGAGAATTAAAAAAAGTAACCGGGGATTCCATTACCCTGCTTGTTGCCCAGAGAATCGGAACCATTATGGATGCGGATCAGATTATCGTTCTGGATGACGGTAAAGTGGCAGGAAAGGGAACCCATAAAGAGCTTCTGGCAGGGTGCGAGGTTTACCGCCAGATTGCATATTCACAGCTGTCAAAGGAGGAATTGGAATAATGGCAAAAGAAAATTATGAATTCGGTTCCGCCAAAACAGCTCCTAAAAGAGGACCGGGAAGAAGAGGTGTTCCCGGAGAGAAAGCGAAGGATTTTAAAGGCAGTATTAAAAAACTGCTGGTTTATAACAAAAAAATACTTCCTTTTATGGGAATTGCACTGTTTCTGTCTCTGGTATCCAATATTTTTACTATTATCGGTCCGGATAAATTAAAGGATATTACTGCGGTAATCCAGGCAGGGATTACCGGCCCCATGGATTTGGATGCCGTGCGGCGGATTGCTCTTTTCCTGATTGTACTGTATCTGTTAAGTGCGGCCTGCGGTTTTATCCAGAGTCTGATTATGACCACGGTAACACAGCACATTTCCAGAAGGCTTCGTAAGGATATTTCCGAAAAAATCAACCGTCTGCCGTTAAGCTACTTCGACGGAACCACCATCGGAGATATTTTAAGCCGTGTTACCAATGACGTTGACATGGTTTCCCACACCCTAAGCCAGACTGCAACCCAGCTTGTAAGTGCGACAACGCTTTTTATCGGCTGTCTGATTATGATGGTAATTACCAATATTCCCATGACATTGATTGCGGTTATTACATCCGTTCTGGGTCTGGCGTTGATGTTTATTATCATGGGTTCCTCCCAGAAGTATTTCCTCGGACAGCAGCGGTACTTAGGTGAGGTAAACGGCCACGTTGAGGAAATCTATGCGGGTCACGATATTGTAAAAGCTTTTAACGGGGAGGATAAAGCACGCGCAGAGTTTGAGGATTTGAACGGTAAGCTTTGTAAAAGTGCTTTTAAGGCTCAGTTCCTCTCAGGACTTATGCCTCCTCTTATGGGATTTACCGGAAATCTGGGTTATGTAGCGGTTTGTGTGTTTGGTGCGCTTCTTGCCCTGAACGGTCATATGGAATTTGCGGTTATTATTGCTTTTATGATGTATGTACGCTACTTTACCCAGCCTTTAAACCAGTTAGGCCAGGCAGCAACCAATCTGCAATCAACGGCAGCAGCTGCCGAGCGTGTATTTGAGTTTCTGGATGCAGAGGAAATGTCTGCGGAAGCAGAAGACATTGTTACCTTAAAAGGTGAGGATGTGAAGGGAGATATTACCTTCTCTCATGTAAAATTCGGTTATAATCCTGAGAAAATCATTATAAAAGATTTCTCCGTGGAAGCCAAAGCCGGTCAGAAAATTGCCATTGTCGGCCCCACCGGAGCAGGTAAAACCACTATGGTGAATCTGTTGATGCGCTTTTATGAATTAAACGGCGGTGATATTTATATTGACGGTATTCCCGTGGATAAACTGAGCAGAAGCAATGTGCACGGTTTGTTCGGTATGGTGCTTCAGGATACATGGTTATTTGAGGGAACGATACGGGAGAATATTGTTTACGGTAAAGAAGGGGTAACGGAAGAAGAGCTGGAGAAAGCATGCCGTGCTGCGGGAATTTATCATTTTATCCGTACTTTGCCACAGGGCTATGAGACGGTTTTAAATGATAAGGTAAACCTTTCAGCAGGTCAGAAACAGTTAATTACCATTGCCCGTGCAATGATAGAAAATGCGCCCATGCTTATTTTAGATGAAGCCACAAGCTCGGTAGATACCAGAACCGAAGTCCTGATTCAGGAAGCTATGGATCGTCTGATGCACGGACGCACGTCATTTGTGATTGCCCACCGTCTTTCCACAATCCGGAATGCTGATTTGATTCTGGTTATGAAAGATGGGGATGTGATTGAAAGCGGAAACCACGAAGCCTTAATGGCAGAGAACGGTTTCTACGCAGAGCTGTATAACAGCCAGTTTGAAAAAGTTTCCTAATTATTCGTCTTCGTCAGCGGGGCGGGGGTTATAATACCGTCCCAGACCGAAGTCGGGCTCTTTCATATAGATGATATAGAGCATAACCCAGTGAACGATGGGAAGGAAGACACCCAGTATGGAAAGCCATAATGCGGTATCTTTTTTTATACCATAGGTGATGTACAAATCCATGTATTCCCCCTGATGCATAAGGCTTACTCCGATGGAATAAAAGTTCATAAAAAGAAAACCGATTAAACCGAAACAGGAAGTAAACATTGCAATGACCGGTGTGAGAAAATGCAGGGAAATATAAGTCCAGCTTGCCGCAGTGCGGTTGTAGGTTTTAAACATACCGATATACGAGTATTGCCGTAAAGGAAGGGCGAAAGACACATAGGCCTTGCCGTACGGAACAAATACAAGCCAGGGTTTTGCGTAGCCGGACCGCTTTGCCATAATGTACAAAGGGATTGCCGGTACAATATAACTGATAAGACAGGACGCTGCGATGATAATTCCCACTGCAAAGCAGACAAGGAATAAAATGGTAAGAACGAGCCATGTATCATCATAAATCCAGTCGCTGGGCGGCAGATTTTGCATGATTTGCAGGTATTCGCCAATTATAAGAAACGCAATGGCAAAGAAATAAAATAAAAAAAACATAAGAACTCCACTTTTAGAAGCACAGCACAGAATTATGCCGTGCTTCTTTTATTTAATCATTTGATTTACGCAGTTTGTGTATAATAACTGTCGTAGTTTCCGTTACCGTAGTCAGGCTCATTGTTCATTAAGATGAACAAGAACACAATCCAGACAAACGGAACAAACAGGGATACGATGGAAACCCAGAGCGTATTCTCACCTGCACCGAAAGTAGCCAGCAGATCGTAGCGGGCTCTCCAAAGGAAAATATAGAGGAAGAAGTAAACAACCAGTGAAATAAGTCCGTTTAAGCCTGTAGCCAGGAGGGATCCGATAAGGGGAATAAATGCTACTACCATAACAAGAGGATAAATCACTGCAGGTACAAACGAAATACCCAGATACCAAAGGAAGGCATTGGTACGGTTGTGTGTTTTAATCCAGTTAAAAATGTTGAATTCCTTGTGGGGTAACGCAAACATCACATAGCTGCATGCGTAAGGCACAAATGCCAGCCATGGATGGGGAAACCCTGCGTTTTTAGCCATTTTGTAAACAGGTATTTCCGTAACGATAAAAATTGCAATCAAAAGAAGAAATACCAAAAGAATGAAAAGCAAAACTAAAAGAAACACTCCGATGGTAAAACCACCGGCAAAAAGCGATGAAAATAATCCGACGAGTGCGTCGCTTGAAGTATTATTACTCATAAAAAATCTCCTTTCTTTTTACACGCAGATGTCACAGCCGTTCCCTTCCCAATTCCGTCTGCTCCATCTAAAAACAGGTTTTAAATACAAAATAAGCACCAACCCCATGGCTCTTTCGTCCACAAAACCAGTGCTTAAGTGCGCGATCAGGGGCTCGAACCCTGGACACCCTGATTAAGAGTCAGGTGCTCTACCAACTGAGCTAATCGCGCATATATGAAACTAGGTGCTTTCCAACAAGCAAGATTGATTATAATATAGCTTTTCCCAGTTTGCAAGTGTTTTTTTCATATTTTTTAAAAAAATGTTAGGGAATCCGGGGCGGAAGCTTTTTTAGGTAAAAAATAAGTAAAATTTCGAAGAAAATTGACAAAAAAATTGTTTTTTTGATTTTTGAGGAGTATGATATAAAATCGAAGTTATTTTTAGTAAAAGGAGAGGTAAAACATGAAAAAGAAAAGACAATTGGTTGTTGTTCTGGCTTGTGTTCTTTTTACATACTGTCTGCTTGCAGCGTGCGGTAAGTTCAAAGTAGAAGATGCGGCAGAGACGACAGAAAAAACGAACAGAACAGAAACAACGGACAAAAACGACACAACCGAAGAGGGGGATACAGAGGTTGCAGAGGAAAATGTAGGAAACCGTTATAATTCCTGGTTCCCGTTTAATATGGCTTTATTAGGGGACGGAGCCACAAGCGGTATGATTCCGAAGGAAACTACTTTGGATCCTGAAGAAGTTTATTCAAAGATTGAGTACAATGAATATCTTTTATATGGTAGCCACGGAAGCTTTAAAACCGAAGGCGGAGAGTATGATACTTTCGTGCCCGGGGACAGCTTTTTAGAGAATATGTCATGGAAAAAAGATACGGAACTTCTGGGATTTGAAACTTATTATAATGCTGATAAATATTTGTTTTCAGTGTTACCTTATAACTTTAAAGCAGGTACGGCAGAAGTAAATTTCCACTTGTCTAAAATCAATGACTATCAGTGGTGCAAGTTAAAATTTGCCGTTAAAAATACGGAAACGGACGAACTGCGCGACTTTACCGTTGATGCATCCTATGAAGTAAGAGGAAACGAGCTGATTATTAAGCCTCTTTCCAGCGTGGAGGGAAATGAGGAAACGGGAGTTGTTACTTATTCTTTCTCCGGTGCCGAACTGAAATATCAGTTTGGATTTGATGGTATGGAGCTGATTCTTGCGGGAGAAAATTGTGAAGTAAGACTTTTAGATGAATCATTTTATTCCTACAGCATAGGAAATAATTGGTTTTCCGTAGATGGTTCAACTGCGATAAATCCCATTCCTGATATTGATACATTTGAACTTTCGTATTCCGATTCTCCGGACAACAACGCTTATTTCTGGGCAGTGTATGCTCCGGACAATATGGGAAAAGGTTATCCTGATAACGCTAATATGGAGATTAAAATTCATGACAACGGAATTATCCAGTTTGCTTTTCAGGATGAAAGCGGAAAGGTTCACAGTTATGAGTATGTATTCTTCCCTCTGGGCGGAAACGGTGTTGCTTTCAGCGACGGAGAGAACAATTATATCTATTTAGACCATTATATCGCTTACATTGAAAAGAACTACGCAGATACCTACGGCCTTAACGTAACTGCCGAGGACCAGGAAAAGCTTGCTTCCTTAGAAGAGGAAGATTTGAAGAAACTGGAAGAAACCAAGGAAAATCTTCTTAACGATTTTGCTGAGTCATTGTCTGAATTCGGTGTTGGTGCTGCCGTAGACCCCAAAACCGGTGAAATTTTATTTGATTCTTCCATTTTATTTGATAAAAATGAATCAACCGTTTCAGCAGAAGGTAAGGAAGCGCTTATAAACTTCTCCAAGGTATTCTCTGAAGTACTGCAGAAAGAAGAATATGCAAACCTTATTTCTCAGGTTGTGATTCAGGGACATACGGATTCCGACGGAGATTACGATTACAACAAAACGCTTTCCCAGCAGAGAGCAGATGCGGTTAAGACCTGTATCATGGACGCTTTGGCTGATGATGCAACAGCAACTGCGTTGTTTGAATCCCTGTTTGTTACGGAAGGCTGTTCCTCCGACCAGTTGGTTTACGATGAAAACGGCAAGGAAGACAAAGACGCTTCCCGTCGTGTGGTATTTGTATTCTATGTAGATCCTGATTTCTTGGATAAATAAAAAAAGACCCCTTTCCCATGGTGCGAACCGGACGGAAAGGGGTTTTTATGTGGTTTTGCTCGACTAAAAAGGTGGTGGACAGTGAGGCGTATTTTACATTCCAACAGGACGCGCTCTCGTACTATGCGCATTGCGCACAGTAAGTTTATGCGCACCATGTGCAGTGGAAATTGTACTTCGTATGCACATGGGCGCAGACGAGTCTTGACGACTCGTCATTTAAAAACGTAACGGACACTAAATTCGTACTGCACGTTGTTTGTACTCGTTAAGTGCCGACGTTTTTACACGGTCCTTTATGGAATGAAAATAGCCTCACGATAGTGCAGATAAGTGAGAAACATTTACAAAATCACAAAAAACGCTTGAGGGGGGTATAACTGTAGTATAATTTTTTCATCGAATTCTCTGGTGTAAAATACGCCGGAAATACGCGCAGAAAGTAAAAAGAAACTGCAAGGAGGAGATATGATGAAAAAATTAGCCGCAATGATATTGATATGTTCTATGGGAGCGTGTATCCTGGCAGGCTGTGGAGAAAAGGCAGAACCCACGACAGAACAGTCTACGGAAGCGATATCAGAGGCAAT
>JAFUJA010000008.1 GCA_017473905.1 Lachnospiraceae bacterium
ACCAACCTCCTTTTTTTCATATCCTAATAAAAAAGCAATCCTATGACCATACATTTATCGCAACATTGCTGTTACTTATCGTAACAAGGAATAAATTTTGCTTATCCCACTTTTCCTTATCATATCATTTCCTGCTTTTGCATGACAACACATTGGCACGATTTCTTGTGTCCGATTTTCAAACCTCATTTAAAAGAAAAGGAGCAGATTTTAAAATCCACTCCTTAACTTAATCATTATTTATCAGCCAATACACTTATACACGATATTTCTGTATGGTTGCTTCAATGTTTTTCATATGAGTACGATACTCATCAATCCGGCTTTGCACGTTTTGCACACGCTGACCTGACGTTCTTGCCTGTTCTTCTTTCGAGAAAGCATCTCTGGAAGTGGCGGATTTTCTAAAATTCTCTTTGTTAATTTTCTTCCGATTGTAAGAACTTTTAATCTGGAAGAATTTATGTAAAATAAACAATGTTACCGTAGGTGCGATTCCTATAAACAAAAGAAAAACAGTCATAAGTGCATAGTCCCCTGAACCCAACACAGTCATAAATGCACCGATAATTCCTACAAAAGTGGCAAAGAAACCTGTGACAAGGGATATCTTCAAAAATACACCTACTACCTTATCCAGAACCTCAAACACGGAAATCTGGCTGTTCATTTTACGAATGTTTTTATCAATATCCTTAATTGACTTTTTAACGGCTTCCGCATCACTTCTTTCTAAAAGTTCCTGTTCTGCCGCTCTTCCTTTTTCCGTAACACAATCACAAACGACCTCATCCAGTGCCGTATTACAGGATTCCAGAAATGTGGTAATTTGCCGGCAAAATTCTGTTTTTTCCTCAGCCGGCGCAGTTGTATATGCGTTTGCAATATCTCTTTCGAGGGACTTGTAATAACCTCTGTTGTTTACAATCTTACCTGCTGTAAGTCCCGCATTAAATCCTTCGGTTCCGGATGCAATCTTACCATACCATACCCGATAATTATCCGGTGCATACTTTTCTACTTCCGCATAAATACCATATGCCTGATCATATTCTTTCAGCTGATTCATATACTTATCCGCTGCCGCAAGACGGTTTTCCACGGATTTTTCATCATGAATAATGATGTTGGCATTTTCAATTTTATAAGAATTATGTATCTCATAATTCTGTATTGCTTTTTCTACAATGAAAGCAGAATTACAATACTGGCAAACTGCAGCGTCCTTTTGATCATCAACCTGCAATGCAGCTCCGCAATTCGTACATTTCGCTTCTACCAAAGGCATTTTACGTTTCCTCCTAAAATCACACTTCCATAATTATAATTCCACTAACCGGTAATGTCAACAAAAGCAAGGGGTATTCTTCTACCCCTGCTTCTGTGTTACTTTCATTCCGTCTTCGGAAATTTCAACATATCCCCGCTGTTCGGCGTAGGAAATTGCAATACCTACAGCCTGGTCCATTTCGGCAGTCACACGGCGGAATCCGAATAATTTTCCGGTTTCTTTGATAAGGTCTTCCCTTGTCAGAGAAATGTTCTTATCTGTCACTTCTTTCACACCGTTTACAAGCTCTTCCGCAGGAATCTGCGCCATACTGCGCTTCTCTGCATCTCCGTCCTCGTGTACACGATAAATGTGATAGTTAACCGGATCCATATTATCAAGCCACAGGAAAGTATTTCCTGCCGTATTTGTACGGGTTACCGGAATTTCTCTCAGTACTTCTTCAAAAAGAGCATCCACCTTGGGTGAAGTCCGGGACATGCCCCAGCATGCTGCCACTTTCTTCTTAAAAAGTCCGTATTCAACAGGGGCTTCTGCCGTCAGAACCTTTTCCATCGCCTTCATAATCTGAAGCTTGGTTTTGGGCTGATAGAAATCCTCCATATCTCCTAAAAGGGGCAATTCCGCATGCACATATTCTTTGCGGTTGGGATTCACCGTTTCTTTCTCAGCCGGAGTTTCTTCCGCCACATCCTGTATACAACCCTGAAGCTCTTCTCCGCCTTCCGCTCCCGCTACGGTTTCTGTATTTTCATCCTGAAACAGTTCGGGATGCAGTGCTTTCTGAATTGCATCTTCAAGTTTGGCAAATTCACGTTCCGGCGTATCCAGCCAGTCTAAGGTCCAGATTCTGTAAATATTCCAGCCCAGTCCTTTTAAAACGGAAGGCTGCAATAAGTTACGGTCTCTGGCAGTACTTGCTGCCATGTAATTTTCACCGTCTAAAAGAATGCCCAGACAATACTGTTCCGGATTCTGAGGGTCAATCACACCGATATCCACCTTATATTCGGAAGTACCAATATCCAGATTTGCCTGATATCCTCCCTCCTGCAAGCGTTTTACCACCGCACGGGCAACGTCGCTGTTTCTTACTTTCATGCTGTCTGCATTTCTGTAAAATGCATTTTTTCCTCTTGCCGCAAATTCCAGGAATCCCTTTAAGCCGATAACGCCCTCTGCACTGGTTCGGGACAAATCAAGTTGCTCGGGACGCAAAGTTGAGAAAATCATCATCTGCTTTCTGGATCTTGATATAGCAACATTTAATCGTCTCCAGCCTCCGTCCTGATTCAGGGGACCGAAATTTAATCCCACATGATTCTTTTCATCCGGACCATAACCGATGGAGAAGAGAATAACATCTCTCTCATCTCCCTGTACGTTTTCCAAATTCTTAATAAACACGGGTTCTTCCACATTCACCGCATACTGCTCAAGCTCAGGCTGCTTGTGTAATGCTTCCTGCAGCAAATCATCAATCAGTTCCTGCTGAACCGCACTGAAAGTAACGACGCCGATACTGCTTTTACGCAGTTCTTCGTCTGCAAGACGTCGCATAATTTCTGCCACGACAGCTTCCGCTTCGGCCCGGTTCTGTTTGGTTTTTCCTCTGTCATAAAAACCTTCCACCGGCACCCATTTTACTTCAGAAATCAAATCATTGGGTGAAGGGAATGTATACAATTTATTATCATAGTAAGTCATGTTGCTGTATGCAATCAGACTTTCATGTCTGGAACGGTAATGCCATAAAAGATGGCTCTGAGGCATGGAAAGTGCCAGACAGTCATCCAGAAGACTTTCCATATCTTCCACTTCCGTGGTTTCCTCATTCTGCTGATTGGTCATAAAGAAACTGGTAGGCGGAAGCTGCTTGGGATCACCCACAACAATCACATCCGTTCCTCTTGCCAAAGCACCAACCGCCTCGCCTGTAGGAAGCTGGGATGCCTCGTCAAAGATTACCAAATCAAACTTCGGGAAAGAAGGGTCAATGTACTGCGCCACGGAAATCGGGCTCATAAGCATACAGGGACACATTCTGCGAAGCAATGTGGGAATCTGGTTAAAAAGCTTACGAATAGGCATTGCCCTGCGCTGGCTTTTAATTGCCTTCTGTAAAATTCCCAGTTCCGAACTCTGTGCAAAACCTTCTCCCGCCTTGGGAATCCTTGCAGAAAGTCTTGCCACCACTTCCTGTCTGGTAAGCATTTCAAAACGGTCAGACACTTCACAGAAGTTTTCAATGGCTGCCGTAAAACCGGCACCGTTAAATCCTGATAATACAGGATTTTTACCAATGATGTTTCCTGCTGCCGCCTTCGCGAAATTACAGATAAAAGCAGGAAGAAATTCTTCTTCTTTTAACTCACCGAAACGATAGCTTTCTCCCACTTCGGTAAGGCCGAAGGCTTCCAGTTTTTTCTCGGAGTGACAATATGCGGCATAAGAGCGGAGTTCCTCCTTTGCCCCCTTCCAGAGTGCAATGGATTCTTCCATGGCCGGAATAAAATCGGATTCTTTTACAAATTCATTCCATTCAAGACCAAAGCCTGTAATCAAACGGTTTTCCACAGTAAGACACTCCTGTCTTTTGGCAAGGAAGGTTTCTGCCACACTTCTTTTATCCGTGTGAAATGAACTGTAAACTCCCGTCGCAAACATTTCTTTTATTTTTGATTCCAGAGCAGGCGCACCGCTTCCTTCTTCCAGCATTTTACATAATGCAAGATGCTTTTCATAAAAGGCCTTCAGTGCCTCCCAGTCTGTTTCTTCTTTGTGATAAATTCCCGCGAAAGCATTCTCAAAGAATACATTTACGCCCATATTCGCTTCCGCCGTATGGTACAGACGGATTCTTTCGTAAAGCTGTTCCAGGTTCTGTTCCTGAACCATATTGGGATTGATGGCAAGGAACCTTAATTCCTTAATCAGAGCCTTGATTTCAGAATTCTTCGCAAGGAACCATTTTCCCTGTGCTGCCACAAGACGATTGGATGCCTGGTCTACTCCGTAGGTAAGAATTCCCGGTTTAAAATGAGTCAGCATTTCATTACGCATGTTACGGTAATCAATTCCCGCCTGAATTCTTCCCCTTATGTAACTTTCCTGACTAACGGCATTATTCTGCGCAAGAAGTGGTGCAGACAAATCTTCCACATGAAGAATGGCTCTTAACACCTGTTCCAGACGCAGTAAATCATTTACACTTACGGAACCTGTGTATCCCATCTGCTGCAAAATGGACTGCAACGGTGTTTTTAAATCACCTAAAAGCACCGTATAATCATCCAGAAGTTTCTCCCATTCGTTACGAAGCTCCATGGAATACTCTTTTAAGCGGAATGCCCGCAAAGGATGGTCGCAAATATTGCCGCATTCCTTTCCCACAACCGCAAGCTCGCTTAAAGTATCTTTTATCTCCTGATAGCTCTCTGCATTGATCTTAGATGCCATTTCTTCGCTGATGCAAAGACGGTTCTCGAACTCCTTGGTATTCTCGTAGCTTCCCACCAGTTCATAGACGGAAAATCCTGTTTCAGTCTTCCGGTGAAGTGCTTCCACCACATCATTTAATTCACATCTTAATTTGTATAAACGCTCCGCCTGTTTCTCATAGTCTTCGGAAGACTTGGCTCCTGCTGCCTGCAGAGAACGGTCTAACTGATTTAAAACAGCCTGTTTCTGGGCTTTGTTGGAATGCAATTCCAGACAAAAAGGCGCAAGTCCCACCTTCTCCAGACGCTTCTGCACAACGGAAAGAGCTGCCATTTTTTCGGCAACAAATAAAACGGATTTGCCCTGATACAAGGCATTTGCAATCATATTGGTAATAGTCTGGCTCTTGCCGGTTCCCGGAGGACCGTGTAACACAAAGCTTTCACCCTTTGCCGCGGTTTCAATAGCCACCATCTGGGAAGCATCCGCACTCATTACAACAGCCATATCGTTGGGCTTTACCCTTTTATCACTTTCATGGGCATCAATGGCAGGTTTTGGCTCCCATTCCATTTTACCCGAAATCAGACTGGCAACCACTTTGTTAGACAGAATATCCTCTGAGCGGTTTCTGATATCGTTCCACATAATAAAACGGCTAAAAGAAAAGATTCCCAAAAAGGCATAAGGAAGTACATCCCAATGTGCCTTTTCCATGATACTCTGACGCACCGTATTTAAAATCAACGGAATATCCAGGCCGTTTTCATCCGCAGGAAGGGGATCCAATCCACCGATATCCATTCCGAAATCCTGACGAAGAAATTCCAGGAGCGTCACGTTAATCTGAGCTTCTTCATCTCTGATTTTAATATGATAGCTCTTGTCCTGAAGACGCTTGGTCAAATCCACCGGCAAAAGAATCAAAGGCGCATACCGCTCTTTTTTACTCACATCGGTTTCATACCATTTTAAAAATCCCAAAGCCAGATACAGGGTATTAGAGCCGTTTTCCTCCAAACTGTGTTTTGCCTGTCTCTGAAGGTACTTCATGCTTACGGCAAGCTGTTCCTCCGGTAAGAAGGTACGGATTCTCTTGTTTTTAAATTCCGAAACCGCAGTCGTCATCAAATCTTCGCTTTCGGAAACCACATATATTTTATCCTGACCGGGAGAAATACCGGATTCCTGGGGAATGGGAAAAACTGCAAAATCATCTCCCTTGGAAAGGGCATCCTCCAAAAGAGCAGGATCATTAATAATTAACTGTACACAATTCTTGGTAACACGGAAATTTAAAAGTGTATTCCGAAGACTTAAATCCAGAAGCTTACGTTCCCAAAGCTTCTGTTTGGTCATGGTATTCTCTTCTACCTTGGCGCCTCGTCCCGCATTGCTTAACGCCTTGGGCGCATCCGCCTCCTGTACGCTTCCTTTGTACTCCACAACCTTATAACTGCCGTTTTCAAGTACACGGGCTGGAAGAGGCAGAATATTACTGCCGCGGCAACGGGAAACATCGATTGCCATACGGAAATCAGCCTCATTTACCAGAGTATTTTTAGCCGCCTTACATGCATCTTCAAAGGAAAGATTCTTTCCTGCCACCAAAGCGGTACATTCCACCAAAAGCAGCTCATCAATCCCTTCTGCGGTTCTTTTTAGCAATGCGGTAATATCCTCCTGAATGCATTCCGCAAAGGATTTCTCTTCCAGCCAGCAACCCACATAGGCATGGTCTTTTAAAAGAATTAAAATAGGATGCAGACGCATGGCTTCCAGTACGGAAGCATATAAAAGGGTGAGGTCCAGACAGGTACCCAGCTTCTGACCCAGAATTTCATCCGGTGTGCGTACCTTCTGACCCACGGATTCGTAGGATGCAGGCGGAAGGGAATAAGCAATATTTTCCTGTTTAAGAGCTTCATATACTGCTGCAACCTGTGTTTTAACATCATTGGGATTCTGGGTGGTATATCCTAAAAGAGAAGGATCTCCCTTCCATTTTTCAAGCCATTTTGCTGCCGCCGCGGTAAGTCCGGTTACGGACGGATGATTAGGCATAACAAAAGCACAAAGCAGCTCCGGCATATAAACCATACCGCTCCACTGTCCATACGGGAGAACGCTGATTTCTTCCACATGACTACAGAGCAATTCCTCGCCGTCAAACAGTTCCATTGTAATGGTTCCGGTCTCCTTCTCCGTCAGAGAAATCATATAATCACTCTTCATAACAGGTACGGGATTTTTAATCTCCACCTTTGCATAAGAAGAAAGATTCAGCACCGGAAGCTCCATTGTTTCCGCAAACTCCGGCTGAAAACGGACACGCAGCTTAAGACCGGACCACTCCTTGTCGGACTGGTTCACAATACGAATCGTTTTCATTGCCTGAATACGATTCTGCTGCATGGAATAACTGATTGTTTTATTAATAATACCCTCAATTTTAATATTGGCTGCCATACCATACCTCCCGGGACGCATTTACATCTGCATTATATCAAAATTCCTCCTTCTTTTCCACCCCTGCTTCTAGGATTCGACACAGCTTTCTTGTTGAGGCATCTGATGATTTCCTTGTTCCTTACCCGATTTTTTCCCCACATACGGAACTCCGATAAAATAAAACACCAGATTTCCCAGTACCAGAACCGACTCTCTGTTATACAACTTCTCGTCATGAAAGGTTTTTAAAACCGCTATGGTATCTTCCGGACGCAGCTGTGTCACCCGGCCGATGCCCCGCTTCCTTGCCACATCGAAGAATGTATCAATTACTACTTTTGCATCCTCTTTCGGAATGGATAAAATCCGCTTGTTTAATGCCTCTCCACGCTGTCTTTTTTCCAAATCATAATGGGAAGCCTTTTTTAATTTACACTCTTTCAATTCCCATTTAAAAGGGTCATGCTGTGCCATACCGTGTCCCGTGCTTTCTACCATGAAACTTTTCCCTTCATCCTCCAGAAGCAAACCGACAAAGCTTTCGGGAACCACGTATTTACGAACCTTATCTGCGATATTTTTATATCTGGGAGTCTGAAAAAATTCCGGCCAGAATCCCGGTCCGTCAAAGTTATATACCCGGCTGATTTTACACTGGGCATGACTTCCGCAATAAGCTGCGGCATATACTGCAAGATTCCCGCCCTTGGAATGACCGCTTACATAAACGGGGCCTCTTGATATCCTCGCCGCCTGATGCAGATAGGAGGCTGCATATTCCTGAGCAGGAACCGGAAATCGGTATACCATGCTGAAATTCTCCTGCCAGCCGTTTAAGCTTTCATCCGTCCCCCGGAAAACCACACAGGTCTTTTTGCCGGGCAGCAAAAAAGAAAGTGCTGCAAACTGAAGATTTTCCCTTCCGTCGCAGCAGTCCCTGTAACCGTATAGTTTTAAATCGGAGAAACGTCTGCTGGCGGCACAAAGACAAACAAGGCTTAAATTATGTGCTCCGTAAAAGGAACCCCTGGCAATCTGTCTCTGCTTTCCTCTGCGTAATATTTCATTCAGGGTAATCCCCCGTTCCGGATCCATGCGTCCGGTAACAATACCACTCCAATTTACGTAGGAAAGCTGTGAAAGAACCAGGGCATCCGTTGCCGCAAAAGGTCTCTCCTGCATGGTTTTATCTCCATGCTCCATTAAATAATCAATCATGTTACACATTTGATGTCCCTCACTTTCTGTTTTAAAGTGTGGCGCGTCGCCTGCGTATATTCTTCCCTTCTTTCTAAAAGATTATGATTCTTTTTTTATTTCTTCCATCAAAAACATAACCTGATTTTTATAATCCCGTTCCACCTGTTCAAAAGGCTCCACCTCGAGTCTGGGTTTTAAAATGCAGCAGAATCCGGATTCCGGCATATCTTCTTTCAGAAGTTCCACAAGATCATACACCAGTAAATCATCATCAATTTTTCTTACCTTCTGCCATTCCTCTTCCGTTAAATCATCCAGACCGAAGTGAACGAACACTGCCTTTAAGAACCGGTCTTCGATTTCATAATATTGGGGGAGATATTTTTTGATAGGTCGGATGACGTCACTCAAATAAGCTTCCCCCGCATCATGTAAAAGGCAGGCAAGACGAACCCGAAGACTTTCTCCTCTGGCCTCAGCTTCTCTTTCACAGTTCAAACAATGCTGTCCCACGGAATAAAAATGTTTTGTTTGCCCGTTCCCCCTGCACAAAAGTGACAAGGCGTGTGCAATATCTTCCAAGGCAATTTCCTCAGGTTGCGGGTCCAGCGGATTTATTTTTTTCCCGGAATAACTTTTAAAATATGTATCACTTTGATTCTTCATTTTTACACTCCTAAATATTTTTTAAACTTTTTCAAAAAAAGACTTGACGAATACAGTCGTTTCCGCTTATAATAGCATTCGTGAGTTGCGAAAACCAATCACATCGGGGTGTGGCTCAGTTTGGCTAGAGCGCTGCCTTAGGGAGGCAGAGGTCGCAAGTTCGAATCTTGTCACTCCGACTTTTATGAGAACCTGAAGCAAATTGCTTCAGGTTTTTTTCATGCGTAAAAAATCATGCATTAGAACTTTATGCGCACCGCATGAAACATAAATGAACTAAACTATTTTATAAAATGCCCGGCTGTATCAACCGGGCATTTTGATATGCTGTCATTTATTTACTCAAGTCTGCAGCAAGTGCTTCAATAGCTGCCTTGCTGTCAGCATTTACGGCAGAAAGAATCTTAACGCTGTTTTCCGCAATGGTAAGATTCTTACACTCTGCAAGCATATTACGCATTACCTTTTCTGCAGTAGGTGCCCAGCTTCCGTTTTCCATAAACGCAACGGTACGATTGCTGAAATTACGCTCTGTCAGATGATGGATAAATTCCTTCATAAAAGGGAATACGTCTCCGTTATAGGTTGTGGTTGCCAAAACCAGCTTACTGTAACGGAATGCATCTGCAACCGCAGCTGCCATATCGCAACGGGCCAGGTCATAGGTTACCACATTGGCAGCACCTTTTTCCTTAAGACTTTCTGCAAGAAGTGTTGCCGCTTCTTTCGTATTGCCGTATACAGATGTATATGCCACAACAACACCTTCTTCTTCCGGCTGATAGGAGGACCAGGTCTGATAACAATTTAAGTAATAACCAAGATTTTCTTTTAAAACAGGACCATGAAGTGGACAAATCATTGCAATGTCAAGTCCTGCTGCCTTCTTTAAAAGAGCCTGTACGGGCACACCGTATTTTCCAACGATACCGATAAAGTATCTTCTCGCTTCGTCAATCCACTCTTCATCCGCATCATAGGCTCCGAACTTACCGAATCCGTCTGCGGAGAACAATACCTTATCCTTGCTGTCATAGGTTACAATAACCTCCGGCCAGTGAACCATGGGAGCTGTTACGAAGGTAAGAACATGACTTCCGAGAGAAAGCGTATCTCCTTCTCCAACAACAATCTGTTTTTCCTTAAAATCATCGCCGAAAAAGTTCTTCATCATCGCAAAAGCCTTCTGGGATGCAACAATTTTACACGCAGGATACTCGCTTGCAAAACGGAAAATATTTGCAGAATGATCCGGTTCCATATGCTGAACAATCAGATAATCCGGAGTCGCACCGGCAAGTTCTTTACGCAAGTTCTCAAGCCATTCTTCCGCAAAATTTTTATCAACCGTATCCATAACGGCTATTTTTTCATCTTTAATCAAATAGGAATTATAGCACATTCCGTTGGGTACAATATACTGTCCCTCAAATAAATCCACCTTATGGTCATTTACACCAATGTATTTAATATCGTCAGTGATAAACATTTCATTTCTCCTTCTTACAGTAGAATTCCCGATTCACATTTCTTTATTCTTCATAAAAACACTTACGGGAGTACATTTTTATCCTCTGTTCTGTGCCGCTACAAGGCTTTCACCGCAGTAACGTTCACGAAGCTTGGGTTTTTCAATTTTACCGGTAGGATTGCGGGGAATATCCGCAAAAATAATCTGATGAGGTCTCTTGTATCTGGGCAATTTACGACAGAATTCATTTAACTCATCTTCCGTCAGGCTAAAGCCTTCTTTTACTTCTACAATGGCAGCGGTAACTTCGCCAAGACGTTTGTCGGGAATACCGATAACCGCAACGTCTTTTACTGCTGAATTACTTCTGATAAAATCTTCAATCTGGACAGGGTAAATATTTTCACCACCACTGATAACCACATCTTTTTTACGGTCAACAAGGAAAATAAAACCGTCCTCGTCTTCCTGGGCCATATCTCCGGTAAAAAGCCAACCGTCCGCAAGAACTTCATTGGTTGCCTTTTCATCTCTGTAATAACAGGTCATAACGCCGGGGCCCTTCACCGCAAGCTCACCCACGTCTCCCTTGGCAACTTCCTTCTTGTTTTCGTCTACGATTTTAACTTCCCAACCGTAACCTGCTTTACCGATAGCTCCAACTTTATGGATATTTTCCACACCAAGATGTACGCAACCGGGGCCGATAGACTCGCTCAGACCGTAGTTAGTATCATACTGATGATGAGGGAAGATATTCTTCCATCTGCTAATCAGACTGGGAGGTACGGGCTGTGCACCGATGTGCATCAGTCTCCAGTTGGAAAGGTCATGGTCTTCCAAACGGATATCTCCTCTGTCAATGGCATCCAGAATGTCCTGCGCCCAGGGCACAAGAAGCCAAACAATACTGCACTTTTCCTTGGAAGCTACTTCCATAATAAGTTCCGGCTTAGTTCCTTTCAGAAGAACAGCTTTACCACCTACCAGAAAAGAACCGAACCAGTGCATTTTTGCACCGGTATGATACAGAGGCGGGATACATAAAAATACGTCATCCTTAGTCTGTCCATGATGGTTCTGCTCTACCTTACAGGAATGCATTAAGCTTTCATGATTATGTAAAATCGCCTTCGGGAAACCTGTGGTTCCGGAAGAGAAATAAATAACTGCATCATCTTCATCCGTCAATGTAATATCAGGACACTGGCTGGAGCAATCCGCAGTCAGTGACGCATAGTCCTCTGCGAAAGAAGGACAATGTTCACCCACATAAAAAAGCAGTCTGTTTTTGCTGATTTCATCTGCAATTTCTTCTACACGGCCAATAAATTCCGGACCGAATACCAGAATATCAACTTCTGCCAGTTCCAGACAGTACTTGATTTCATCGGAAGCATAACGGAAGTTCAAGGGCACCGCAAGGGCACCTGTTTTCAAAATACCGAAATAAATAGGAAGCCACTCCAGACCATTCATGAGAAGAATAGCTACCTTATCGCCTTTTTTTACGCCTCTGGAAAGTAACATGTTCGCGAAACGATTGGCCTTCTCTTCAAATACACGCCAGGTGATTTCTCTTCTGTAGTGAGGTGCGGAATCCGGCTGAATCAGTTCGTACTCCTTCCATGTTACCCTTCTTGTATCTTTGATTTCAGGATTGATTTCCACAAGACAGATATCATTCCCGTATAATTTACAATTCTGCTGTAAAATTTCCGTAATGGGCATTACTCTTTCCTCCAAAAGTTTATAAATCTACAGATAATTATGCCACTTTAAAGCAAAAAAGTAAAGGGATATCTACACGTCCCGTGTATGAACAAAATTTCCCATGCATAAAAAAAGACAGGTCTCCCCGTCTTTTTACTTCTTTTAAAATGACAACACTATCCCCTTTGTACCCAAGCTTGTTTTTTAGTAAACTGTAATCGTTTCAATCACAAGCTGGGATTTGTAGTCAATCACCGCTTTGTCAATTTTTTTCTGCAGTTCCAACTCACTTTTACATTTAACAGCGGATGTTACATCCGGTGTGAGATAGAACCCACGAAACATTTTTTCAGCCAAATACTCATCTGTTCTGGTGTTGTGCGCAATGTAGTATTCACCAGCCATAATGAACCCCTCCATTCCTCTTCTACCCAAATATCCGAAAGTATCCTCTTTTCCTGTCCGTTTCCCCAAACGGAAGGCTGTTACCAAATTATATTAAACCGGCGGCTGCATCATAGGGGCAACACCCTTAAGCTGGACCAGATCCTCCGCAACAGGTCCTAATTTAATACCGCAACGGTTACAAAACATGCTGTCATAGGGTAATACATTACCGCATCCTTCACAGATACGCATTCCCTGCATTTTCATCTTACGATTGATCCAAACCTTACGGTTGGTATCTGAAATCTTAATATTATCAACGAGAATTTTAAGTTCTTCGTCCATGTTCTCGCTGTCTTTATATTTCTTAAAAAAGGTTTCACCAATCTGGTAAATCATATCCTTTTTGTCTGTTTCAACCTGTGCAATAAATCCGTCAATCTTCTTAATTTCTGCCATTGCAACATCATTCTGCGGTTTCCATGCCATTTTTATATCCCTCTCTTATGTATAAAATAGGATGTCTCTTCCTACTTTTATTATATCGTAACCAAGTTAAAAGTCAACGGCTTCCTTTAGCTTTTCCTTTCCTTTTATTGGGTTTACGGACCGAATAACCAAAGCTGCCGATTTCCTTCCCTAAAAGATGATAGGTCCCGTGGGAATACGCCACAAGGTCCGTTTTATTCAACTCAAATTTCCCTTTTTCATTGAAATATTTTTCATCTACGGAAACAGAAACCACCTCAGCAAGAAACATAGTGTGACTCCCCAAAGGAATAGCTTCTTTTACCTTACATTCAATGCAAACAGGACTTTCTTCCACGCCGGGAGGAGATACCTTCTCAGACTGCAAAGGTGTCAGTTTCATTTCTTTAAACTTGTCTACATCTCTTCCGGAACGGACACCGCAATAATCCGTGGCACGAACCAAATCCTTCGTGGTCAGGTTAATGACAAATTCTCCCGTCTCCTTAATGATATCGTGGGAATAACGCTCGGGACGAACAGATATGGATACCATCGCAGGGTCACTGCAAACGGTTCCTGCCCATGCCACCGTAATAAGATTCGGCTTTTCTCCCGGTCTCTGGCAACTTACCATCACCGCCGGCAGAGGATATAACATATTTCCCGGTCTCCAATTTTGTCTGCTCATACTCGTTTCGTCCCTCCGATTTATTTGTATCAGTTTATCAGACTCCGGATAGAAAAGCAAGAAGATGCCGAGTCGGAAAAAAATATGCAATTTTCGCAAAATATGTTATACTAACTTCATTCTTTCAAAGGAGATTTACTGAATGAACCAATATTTGTCCATCAGCAAATTTGCCGCTCTTTGCGGTACTACCAAAGATGCCCTGGTGCACTACGACGAAGTCGGCTTGCTGCATCCCGTTAAGATTGACGACAACCATTACCGTTATTACAGTATCCAACAGGTAAGCCGTCTGGAAAACATCCGGCTTTTATCCCAGCTTGGGATTCCTCTGGACACCCTGAAAACCATGCTGGATTCCACTCCGGATGATTATATCGGCTTTTTAAAAGAACAACATGACCTTCTAGAATATAAAAAGAACTGTCTGGAGCAGTCCATCCTTCAATTGGACAAAGTTGCCCTTTTCGATAAACTAACCAATCGTGACAACTTACATATGCCGGTTTTATTTGAGCAACGCTCACAGGAAGCCTACTATACCGTCACCCTTCCCAAGGATAAAAAGGGGGAAACCGGCAAACACAGCCTGGAGGAAGGATGTCGTTCGCTATTGAAAGAAGCCAGAGTTTTAGGCATCTCACCTTTTCCCATGATAGCATGCTGGCATGCTCCGATTGGAAAAGAACCCCGTTTTACCAGAATCGGCTGTATCCTTACCGGTAACTCCGGCGTGAAACCTTCTTTAATCGCACCGCCGGGTAAATACGCCGCTCTCCCCGTAAAAGGAAATCTCGATTCCGTTTTGGAAGGTGCAGAGAAATGCAGGGCTCTTTTACGAGAAAACGGCCTGACTCCCACATTTTCTTTTACGCTAACGGATTTATCTTTTTATGGCAGTGAGAAAGAGGGGAATACCTGTCTGCTGAAAATGGGCATTGATTAAATCACATACGAACCAAAAGACCCCGGACACGGTAGCGATACCGTATTCCGGGGTTTTTCATTTAAGCTTCTTTTTTCTTATTACTTAACATTTTAATGACAAACAATGTTGCTACCATCAAAAGAATTGCAATGGGTAAAACAATAAACCATGACCGGATCAAACCTGCCAACAGGAAGCTGACAAAGGAAACACCGGCAACAGTCAATGCATAAGGCAACTGCGTGGAAACATGATTGATATGATTACACTTTGCACCTGCAGATGCCATAATGGTTGTATCCGAAATCGGTGAACAATGATCTCCGCAAACCGCACCGGCAAGACATGCGGAAATGGATATGATTAACATCTCGTCACCTACTGAAAATACTGCGCAAACGATGGGGAGTAAAATACCGAAGGTTCCCCATGAAGTACCGGTCGAAAAGGCCAGACCTGTTGCAATCAGGAATACAATTGCCGGTAATAACCAGCTTAATCCGGCAACATTATTACGCACAAATTCTGCTACGAATACCTTAGCACCAAGATCCATGGTAATACCGCTTAATGTCCACGCAAATGTAAGAATCAGAATTGCGGGCACCATCGCCCTAAATCCTTCCGTAAAAGATGCAGTAGCTTCCTTAAAAGTAAGTCTTTTACGAATCAGGAAGAACACAAAGGTGAATGCCAACGCAATAAAGGAACCAAGCACCAACCCTACGGATGCATCACATTCGGAAAAAGCTGTAATAAAATCAACACCATCAAAAAATCCTCCGGTATAAATCATACCTGTCACGCAGGAAACAATTAATACCAATACGGGAAGTACCAAATCTATTACACTTCCCTTTTTTCCGGAAACAGCTGCTTCCTCTTCGGGTTTGTCCCCGGATGTAAAAAGGTCCCCCGCAAGAGCATTGGCTTCATGCTTCTTCATAAGACTATAATCAAATTTCAAAAGGGAAATTGCAATTACCATTACAATCGTAAGCAGCGCATAGAAATTATACGGAATCGATCTGATAAAGAGAGACAAACCTTCCCCTTCCGGTGCCACGCTGGTAACCGCAGCTGCCCAGGATGAAATCGGGGCAATAATACAAATCGGTGCTGCCGTTGCGTCAATAATATAAGCAAGCTTTGCTCTGGAAATCTTCTGCTTATCCGTTACGGGCTTCATAACACTACCTACGGTAAGGCAGTTAAAATAGTCATCTACAAAAATCATGGCACCCAATGCAAAGGTAGACAATAAAGCACCTGTTTTACTTTTTATATGTTTGGAAGCCCATTCTCCATATGCCGCAGAACCGCCGGCTTTATTCATCATGCTGACGAGAATTCCTAAAATTACAAGAAAAATGATAATGCCCACATTCCAGCCGTCTGCCAGCTTGGAAATAATTGTATCAAAGGTTTTCGTCACCGTTACCACAGGATGGAACATGGTATATAACAAGGAACCTGATAAAATACCCACAAAAAGAGAAAGATATACTTCCTTGGTAATCAATGCAAGCACAATCGCAATAATGGGAGGCAAAAGTGAAAGTGCTGTAGCATACAGCTTCACATCTCCCTTAATTGTTGTAACTGCATCCTGAAGCTTGGCATCAAATGCATCACCATCTTCCATCAGGTGAGAATCATAGTTATCTACATAATCCAATGCCGCTTCCATGATTTCTTCTTCGGTGAGTGCCGTTTCCTCAACAACCTCCACCGATGTCTCCGGGTTTTCCGCTCCCAATACGGTTGTACCGAACATTAAAATGGTCAGACACACCAAAAGAGCTAAAATCCTGCGTTTCATTTTCATTCTTTTGTAACCTCCCTTTTTATCTGCGTCAATTACACGAGCAGTAACTGACAGATACGTATCCTGAAAAACCTGTATCCGTTCTTTGCATTATACAGGATTTGCATATATTTTACCATACTTTCTCTTCCAATACAGCCAAAAGATATTCCCATGTACGTAAAACGGATGCCACATCCATTTTTTCCTCCGTCGTGTGAATATCTAAAATATCCGGTCCAAAGGAAACACAGTCCAGCGAGGGCTTCTTCTCAAGTAAAATACCGCATTCCAGACCTGCATGAATCACTGTAATTTCCGGTTCTTTGCCGTATTGCTTCTGATAAATCCGCACCATTTTCTCACGAAGCGGAGACTCTGCACGGTATTCCCATGCCGGATAGTCTCCGCCACAGGAAGAAGTTCCTCCATAAATGCGAACCAATGCTTCCATCCGCTTCTTCAAAGCTTCTTTGGCACTTTTTATACTGCTTCGCAAGGCAAAAACCGTTTCCATCTTTTCCTCTTTCAATTCTAAAATTCCCAGATTCAAAGAGGTTTCTACCATTCCGGGAACCCTTGCGCTCATGGCAACAACACCGTCAGGTACCACAGATAAAAATTCTGCCATTCTGCAGCTGTCTTCTTCGGTTACCACATCATAACTACCGTTATCTCCTTCTTTTACTTCAAAAGAAAAGCCGTCTTCCCTGCCGCCAAACTCCTGTTTTAAAAGAATTTTGATGTTCATAAGTTTTTCTGTTGCCGTTGATAAGTTTTGCTTATCAACTATGATTTCGCCATGGGCAAAACGGGGAATCGCATTATCTTTCTCTCCGCCTTTCAAAGAAACAATTGCATACGGAACCGTTTCACTCAACATAGTAAGAATCCGTCCCATAACGCAGTTAGCATTACATCTGCCCTTATGAATTTCCGTACCGGAATGTCCGCCTTTCAATCCTGTTATGGAAAGTGAAAGTTTCGTTCCTTCTTTTTTAACCCTTGTAAAAGGGAAGCTTCCTGCAACCCTTACACCACCGGCACAGCCTGCAATCAGAATCCCTTCTTCTTCCGAATCAATGTTTAAAAGACAGGTGGCTTCGGAATCCGCAAGTTCCACTCCAAGCGCTCCTTCCATACCCACTTCTTCGTTTACGGTAAATAACACTTCCAACGCCGGATGAGGAATAGAATCTGAATCTAAAATTGCCAGAGCATAAGCAACGGCAATCCCGTCATCTCCGCCCAGACTGGTTCCCTTTGCCGACAAAAAACCATTCTCCAAAATAAGATCCAGTCCATCCCGTTCCAAATCCAGCGGACAGTCATCTTTTTTTACTGCAACCATATCCATATGTCCCTGTATCATAAGCACCGGAGCGTTCTCATATCCCGGTGTGGCAGGCTTTTTTATCAATACATTTTTCCATTCATCCTGTCTGCACCACAAATTTCTTTTTCGTGCAAATTGATACAGGTAGTCGCTGATTTCATCAATATGGTAACTTCCGTGAGGAATTGCTGCTATCTCCTCAAAAAAATCATATACCCTTTTCGGTTCCGGTTTTTCCTTTATCATAAAAGTTCTCCTTTTTTACTCATCTATATTGTATGAAGGTTCTTCTTCGGAATTTTTATCTCTTTTATAAATATACAGTAAAAATATCAGAATGAAAACAAGAAACGCAATCAGTGCTCCGGTTTTTCCAAAGTTTGCAAAACGGCCGAAATTGATGACATCTGCTATGCTGTTCCCGTTTCCTGCGGGAATAATGGCAAGAAGTGCCAAAAGAATTCCGACAAGCCCCTCTCCCGCAATCATGCCGGAAGCATAAAGAAACCCCCGGTCCACACAGGCTGTCCGTTTTTCTTCCTGACGCATTTTACGCTTTTCAACCAGGAGACGCACCAGACCGCCGCATAAAATGCCCGCACTCAAATGAATGGGCAGATACATTCCCACTGCAAAGGGAAGCACTGAAATTCCCACAATTTCGCCAACAATGGCAATTCCACAGCCGACAAGAATCAATGTCCAGGGCAGATTTTCTCCCATAACGCCTTCAACCACCATACGCATCAAAGTCGCCTGCACTGCAGGAAGTTCCTCGGAACCATACCCCCATGCCTTGCCGAAAAGAAGTAAAATTCCTCCTAACGCAAGAGCAGATACCAAGGCACCGATTAACTCTCCAATCTGCTGCTTCATAGGGGATGCGCCTACAAGATAACCGGTTTTTAAATCCTGGGAAGTATCCCCCGCCATTGCCGTAACGATACAAATCACAGAACCGATTACCACTGCCGCAATCATGGAATCGATTCCCTCATTACCGGTGATTTTAAATAAAAATGCCACAATAATCAATGTCGCTATGGTCATGCCTGATATGGGGTTGTTACTGCTACCTACAAGTCCCACCATACGGGAAGAAACCGTAGCAAAAAAGAAACCAAATAAAATAACGATTAACACACCCCAGAAATTAAGAGGAATAACAGGCAGAAGCCACATAGCCAGTGCAATCAGTAAAATACCCGCACATACAATCCAAAGCGGTAAATCCTCACCTTTTTTACGAAAACTCTTTATTCCGGATACAAAAGTTTTGATAATCAAAGGCATAGTTTTGATTAAACTGATAATACCTGCAGTCGCTACGGCACCTGCTCCGATATAACGGATATAATTTCTCCAAAGTCCCCAGGTATCAAGCTCCGCAACCGGAACATCTCCCGGGTAAAATATCTCATTACCGCCGAAAAAATAAATCAAGGGCATTAAAACCAGCCATGCAAGAACACCGCCTCCAAACATAAGTGAGGAGGTTTTCGGTCCGCAGATATACCCCACACCAAGTAATGCCGGTAATACATCAATACCTCCGCCGGCACCTTTCAGCCGCTTAGATGACAGGTCGATTTCAGAAGGAAAGAAACGAAACCCTTCTGCAAGAAACTTATATATTGCGGCTAATCCCAAGCCTGCAAATACAATGCCGGAGCGTTTTCCACCTTTTTCTCCCGCTTTTAAAACCCCTGCACAGGCAGTTCCTTCCGGATAAATCAAGTTTCCATGCTCTTTTACAATAAGTGTCTGACGCAGGGGAACCATGAACAATATACCTAAGAAACCTCCGAATAGGGAAATAAGACATATTTCCAATATCCCCGGGGCTTCACTTTTACCTTCCGCTGCCCACATAAACAAAACGGGAATTGTAAAAATAGCCCCTGCCGCCAGAGATTCTCCCGCAGACCCGATTGTCTGCACCATGTTGCTTTCAAGGGTAGATTTTTTACGTAAAATCCCCTGCATAATTCCCATGGCAAGAACCGCTGCCGGAATGGATGCGGATACCGTCATACCTACCCGCAATCCCAGATAGGCATTGGCGGCACCGAATACCACTGCCAATACAATTCCCAAAATTACCGAAACCGATGTTAATTCTTTCTTATTCATTGCACTCCTTCGCTTTCTTTCTGTAATTAGTACAATTTGTCACCGGTTTTAGTTTTCTCTTTATTTTCTTTTGTTATTCTTATTTGATTAATTCTTTTTATTTCTGTTGTTATTCCCGTTGGAGTTTCTCATGTTTCGGTTCACGGACGTGTGATTTTGAATCTGTTCCTCTCCCTTATCCGTTTCTGCCGGAGTCTCTTTTTTTATCTGCTCTATTTTAGGTTCTGCCGGATTTTTTTTCACATTCTCTGCTTTGGGAGGCTGATTTTTATGACCCAAAACCGCCTTTGCCTTGTCCGTAATTTTCACGAACATGCCACCGACGCCTTTTTTCTTCTGCTCCTCTTCCGAAATCGGCAGATAATCCGTATCCCAGGCTTCTTTCACCCAGCCTTTCCGGTCATTTTTATCATTTACACTGTCACGTAAAAGCATATATGCGGTTGAACATAAGGGAATAAAAAATAACATACCCGCAACACCCATCACACTTCCGCCGATGGTAATTGCAGCCAGAATCCACATGGAAGGAAGCCCAACAGAATTTCCTACAACATAAGGATAAATTAAGTTTCCTTCAATCTGCTGTACAATTACAAAGAGGATAACAAACCATAATGCAGTCAAAGGATCCTGCATCAGGAATAAAAAGGCTCCGATGCCTCCGCCGATAAATCCGCCCACAACGGGAATCAGTGCGGTAAATGCTACCAAAACGCCCACAAGAAGCACATAATCAAACCCGAAAATGAGCATTACAATCATAATGAGCAAACCGAGAATAACCGCTTCAATACACTGACCTGCGATAAAATTACTGAAGTTATTTCCCAATAGAGAAATTACTTTCATTACTTTCCCGTAATTTTCTTCAGAAAGGAAAGCACTTAAAATACGTTTTCCCTGATTTCCCAGCTTTTCTTTTTGGGCCAGAATATAAATGGAGAAAATTGCCGCAATCGCAACATCCAAAACACCATTACCGATTTTACCCACAACACTAAAGGTATTCTTGATAAAAGAACCACCAAAACCGCTCATAAAGAAATCCGTAATGCCGCCGATTACTTCCTGCCAGTTGATTTTTAACTCCTGAAGTTTCTCTATTTCAACCATCAGCGTCTGTGTTATCTGAGGATATTGTTCCATGAGAGCCTGTATCTTTTCCAGTGCTGTATTATAGAATCCTGTAATCTGCTCCGGAAGTGTTTTGACGGTTTCCGTCACCTGAGGAATTACCGCGACAGACAGAAATGCACCCAGGGCACAGAAAAACAAGAGGGTAAGAATGATACTTACCGGACGTTTTATGTTCTGTGCAAATTTGCTTTTCGCCTTGGAAAACAGGAGTTTCTCAATCCCCCTCATGGGAATGTTTAATATAAAAGCGATAACACCTCCTGCCAGGAACGGCAACAAAATAGAATACACTTCCTTAATGATCAAACATACCGTCTTAAAATGTATCACCAGTAACACTAGCGCCGCGCAGGTTACCAATATTTTAAGCCAGAATAAAAATCTTCCTTTTTCGTTTTGCATTATGCTTCTCCTTGTAAAAAATAATACCAATAAAATACTTTTACCACATTTTACCCAAAAATGGAATGTTTTTTTCACTGTTATAGGGACTACGCGGAAATTTCCCATGCATAAAAAAAACCGGCTCCATAGGAACCGGTCTTTACTCTAAAATAAATTATGCAATTTTGC
The DNA here is from genome assembly GCA_017473905.1 of Lachnospiraceae bacterium. Taxonomy (GTDB): domain Bacteria; phylum Bacillota; class Clostridia; order Lachnospirales; family Lachnospiraceae; genus UBA3766. Next base: position 21,697 of record JAFUJA010000008.1, read on the forward strand.
TCTTTGCAATATCAGCAAGTGCAGTAAATCCTGCAGCATCATTGATTGCCATTTCAGCAAGCATCTTTCTGTTGATATCGATTTCTGCAAGCTTTAAGCCGTACATAAATTTGCTGTAAGATAAACCGTTCATTCTTGCAGCTGCGTTGATACGAGCAATCCAAAGACGTCTGAACTGACGCTTGTTCTGCTTTCTGCCAGCGTAAGCAGAGGTTAATGCTCTCATTACGGACTGCTTAGCAATACGGTACTGTTTGGATCTTGCTCCTCTGTAACCTTTTGCAAGTTTCAATACTCTGTTATGTTTTTTCTTAGCGTTTAAACCGCCTTTAATTCTTGCCATGTTCTATCCTTCCTCTCTGCTTCTTAAATATAAGGTAAAATCTTCTTCATATTCTTAACGTTGGTTGCATCTGTAATAGCAGACTGTCTTAAGTTACGTTTTCTCTTTGTAGACTTCTTTGTTAAGATATGGCTCTTGTAAGCTTTACTTCTTTTTAATTTACCGGTTCCTGTCAGTTTAAAGCGCTTTGCTGCTGACTTACTTGTTTTCATTTTAGGCATGTCTCGTTCCTCCTGATTCGAATTGTTCTATTTTAACTGTGCTTTAGCGTTTTTCAGTTAAAAACATTGTCATACTCTTGCCTTCCACCTTAGGAGCTTTCTCTACAACGGCTACATCTGAAAGTCCTTCAGCAAAATCATCTAAAATGTGTTTGCTGTTAGCCATGTGTGCCATTTCTCTTCCGCGGAAACGCAATGTGATTTTTACCTTGTCTCCCTTGCTGATGAACTTTCTTGCTGCATTCATCTTTGTGTTTAAATCGTTGGTGTCAATATTGGGAGAAAGACGAATTTCTTTCACTTCTGTGGTTTTCTGCTTTTTCTTGGCATCCTTGTCTCTACGTGCCTGCTCATAACGGAACTTGCCGTAATCCGCAATTTTACACACAGGAGGGTTTGCAGTGGGAGCAATTTTAATCAAATCAAGTCCTGCATCATCTGCAAGCTTCTGTGCTTCCTTGGATGTCATTACACCAAGCTGCTCACCGGTCTCTCCGATTACACGTACTTCTTTGTCTCTGATTTGTTCGTTAATTAAATAATCGCTAATGACTTTGTACCTCCGTAGAATAATGCAGGGATATCATTTTGCATCCCTATTACAAGGAAAACATCGCACCATGCGGTACTGTGTTATCATGAATGCGCGTTCCGCAGGGAGCATAAAAAAAGTGAATGCGCAAGCCATCCACTTCATAAAGAAATCACAAGAAAAAAATCCTTGTACCATCCGTATGAACGCCCGACAGCCCTCTTGCCTCGGGGTGAGAGTGAAACTCTGCTTGCTTATTCGGTCATAAAACCTATATAAATTTATCATAACTTTTATCTGTCGTCAAGTAGTTTTTTAATTTTTTATAAAAATATGTATTCCCGCCCTTTTACGGGCAGGATCATCACAAAAAATCAATCAAAGAGCCTTCACGGCAGGAGAAAAATTACTTTGCCTCCTTGAAAGTGCCGCAGGAAGTTCCTGCACTGTTTAATGCACCGTTACCAAGGATATCAACTTTCTTTGCTTTGCACTTATAATCTGCATTGTAAACACAGTTTACAGCTTCGCAGTCAATGCTGATTGTATTGCTGGGATGTGCGGTTGCACTTGTATAGGAATCGCTTTTCTTCTGTACGAAGCTTTCGCAACAGGTTGAACCGCTTTCCTTTGCATGAGTACCGCCTACAAGAATGTCACCCTTGCAACATAATTTGTCCTTATTGTAGGTACAGTTTGTTACTTTACAAGACAATTCTGCCATAGCCTTAACACCTCCTGAAATAAAATTTCATTTACAGTATTACCGCTATGGCAGTTTTTATACATTTTATAAAATTATTTCTGTTCTTCCACTACAACCTTACGAATTTCCTTGGTTCTGATTTCTTCGCAGATTTCTTTGATGAATTCAGCCACATCCTTCTGTCCTTCATCACCGGCAAAACGGCTTCTTACGGAAACCTTACCCTGCTCTTCTTCCTGCTGACCCACTACAAGCATGTAGGGAACTCTTGCCATTCTTGTTTCGCGAATCTTGTAACCGATTTTTTCGGAACGATTGTCAATGGTTGCAAGGATACCGTTTTTCTTAAGCTCTGCAAGAACCTTTTCACCGTACTCAGCATACTTTTCGGAAATAGGAAGTACACGAACCTGCTCGGGACATAACCAGGTGGGGAATTTACCTGCATACTTTTCAATTAACCATGCAAGAGTTCTTTCATAACATCCCATGGAAGTTCTGTGGATGATATAAGGACGAACCTTATCGCCATTCTGGTCGATGTAGTACATATCAAACTGCTCAGCAAGAAGTGCATCCCACTGAATGGTAATCATGGTATCTTCCTTACCGTATACGTTCTTAGTATTAATATCTACCTTAGGGCCGTAGAAAGCAGCTTCTCCCACATCCTCTGTAAAAGGAATACCCAGTTCATTTAAAATATCACGGATATGCTGTTCGGTCTGCTCCCAAACCTCAGGCTCACCGATGTATTTTTCTTTATTATCAGGATCCCACTTGGATAAGTGATAGGTTACGTCTTCTTCCACACCAAGTGTTGTCAGGCAATGCTTTGCAAGTGCAAGACAGTTCTTAAACTCTTCTACCATCTGGTCAGGTCTTACAATTAAGTGACCTTCGGAAATGGTAAACTGGCGAACACGGGTAAGACCGTGCATTTCACCGGAATCTTCATTTCTGAACAAGGTAGAAGTCTCACCGTAGCGGATGGGAAGGTCACGATAAGATTTCTGTCCTGCTTTGAATACATAATACTGGAAAGGACAGGTCATGGGACGAAGTGCAAACACTTCCTTATCGTTTTCTTCATCTCCCATTACAAACATGCCTTCTTTATAGTGATCCCAGTGTCCGGAAATTTTATACAAATCACTTTTTGCCATGAGAGGTGTTTTGGTACGTACATAACCCCACTCATTGTCTTCCAGATCTTCAATCCAGCGCTGCATGGTCTGTACCATTTTAGCTCCTTTAGGCATAAGAAGAGGAAGACCCTGTCCGATGACATCAACAGTGGTAAAAAGTTCCATCTCACGACCGATTTTATTATGGTCTCTGTTTTTAATATCTTCCAGATATGCAAGATATTCTTCCAGTTCTTCTTTTTTACCGAATGCAGTACCGTAAATTCTCTGAAGCATTGCATTTTCGGATTTACCTCTCCAGTAAGCACCTGAGGAAGATGTAAGCTTAAATGCCTTAATCTGCTTGGTACTCATAAGATGAGGTCCTGCACAAAGGTCTGTAAAATCTCCCTGGCTGTAGAAAGAAAGCTCCGCATCTTCAGGAAGGTCACGAATCAGTTCTACCTTATAAGGTTCCCCTTTTTCTTCCATAAATTTAATCGCTTCTTCTCTGCTTAAAGTAAAACGTTCAAGAGTTTTACCTTCTTTAATAATCTTCTTCATTTCTGCTTCAATCGCATCCAGATCTTCTCTTGAGAAGGCTGCATGATCGAAGTCATAGTAATATCCGTTATCAATGGAAGGTCCGATGGTAAGCTTAGCTTCCGGGAACAGTCTCTTTACAGCCTCAGCCATAACGTGAGCTGCAGTATGACGATATACGGCAAGTCCTTTCGGATCGTTTGCTGTCAGGATATTCAACTGACAGTCTCCGTCGATAACGGTTCTTAAATCCTTCACTTCGCCGTCAACTTCACCGGCACATGCTGCACGGGCCAGTCCTTCACTGATATCTTTTGCAATGTCGATAATCGCCATTGACTGTGCATATTCTTTTACACTTCCGTCTTTTAAAGTAATTTTCATTTTAATTTCCGCCTTTCCATGCAATATCCGTAATCTGTATTGCCTATTCCATTTTATCTGCGAGCAACTGCTCTTCCACAATCCGTGCTGCACATGCCACCAGCTTCGTGCAGGGACGGGATTGATAATATTCCTTGGTACGCTCCGACGGTGCGGCGCTTTTTTCTCTTGCGGCTATCCCTAAGAGTTCACGACAGATAATACTTCCGTTTTCACTTGCGAAACTGTCGCTCATATCGCGCACCGTCTCGTAAGTTCGGCCCTGAGCCGTCTTATCGGCAGGGTCAGTGTTTCCTTCTTTTAAACCTTCCAAGAGCGCCATTGCAGACACGGCACCACACACTTCTCGCATGCGTCCCATTCCGCCTCCCATGGAGCTTGCAAGCTTCAATGCCGTTTCCTCATCCATGCCGAACAAATCCGCATAGGTGGCAAAAACAGCCTGGGAGCAGTTATAACCTTTTTCAAATCTGCTTACCGCCTCTTCTACTCTGCTTTTCATCATTTCACCGCTTTCGTTGCTGTTCTTTCTTCTTTGAGAAATCTTTTCCGCTTTCCAGGAATTCCTTTTTCCCGTTACGAAAATTCATTTCCTCTTTTCCAAAATTCGAAAACATCTAAAATATTCTATATCTTTTCTCAAAATCCGTCAAGGAAACAAATAAAAACTCCCAATTACCTTTTGGACTGATTTGGGATATAAAGAACTTCTCTCCGTCATTTTGACGGAGGGAAGTATATCCACAGAAAACAGCCATTCGACAAATTGGAATTTGACGCTCCAGCAAACTGAAAGTTTCTGTTTCCCACAAACGGTATTTGCAACATCATAACTGCTCAATTTCATTTGCAACCATAGATACCAATTTTTCATTAGTATCTATTTTTATCGTATTGAGTGTTTTATACATCAGGATTCTTGCTACGCTTCTCTCAATCACATCCTCAGAGCGAATACCTTTTTCCACGTCTTTAGTCAATCGCTTTCGCAAATTGGCTTCATCAGCAATAAGTGAAACACATTTCACCTCACAGTTTTGTGTGTCCAATTTTTCCAGGATAGAATCTATGATGGACTGTTGATGCATTAC
>JAFUJA010000009.1 GCA_017473905.1 Lachnospiraceae bacterium
ACCCACGAGACCCGTTTACGGGTAGCAAATAACCCTGCGCGTGACTGGCAGGTCAATAAGAGAGCACATTTGTGCTAGCTAGTAGTATTAGGGCTATGCCCGAAAAGGAAAAACCACTCGCTATGCGGGTGGATGATTATTAATGTTTTTATGTATGAAGTATGTGCAAAACCCGTTCCGGTTCAGATATCAGAGTGACCGTACATGACGATAATGTACCACAACCCAGTCATAGGCTGCATAATCCATTTCGTTTCCGCAGTACTTACATTTACCACCTTCTACAAGGGAAATGGAGGAACCACAGGTGCTGCAACGGTATAAAGCTACATCGTTTTTCAGTTTATGTGAGAGCTTTTTGGCGAGAACTACTTTTACGATGCCACGTCCGGCTTTTATATTGTTACCGCAATCATTTAAAACCCTTATTTCACGGTGAAGTTCTATGTACTGGTAGTCATCTTTGATGCTGAATTTTTTGTAACAAATCTGTCCGGTCTCACAATCTATAATATTCTGATAGTTCTTGAGGCAGGGAGTAATATCGCACTTTACAAAAGCTCCCAGTTCTTGCGGGTCGGATGCGTAATGGATGGCTTTCAGCTTGGAGTCCAGCGAGCCGATGAATTCCTCCGTGGAGAAGCCGGGATTATGTTCCCGCATACGAAAAACCGGTTCAAAGGTATTCTTGTAGTTATTCACAATAATTCGGTAAACAAAATAAAGTGCAACACCGCCGGCAGCAGCAATAATGAGAGACAACCCCAAGGTAACAGGTACCAGCAAGGAACCGAATAAAATGGCCGGTAATCCAATCAGTGTCAGGATAACAGCCTGTATTATTGCCGCAGTCTGATTGGAGGTTGTTTCCCTGGATTTAAAAATATTATCAATTTCCGAAACGGATATTACCTTGGCATCATAAGCGGAAACGTCGAATTTGGCATTGCAGTAATCACAGCCGTCCAGCAACTGGTCCAGTGTTTGTTCCGCACCGCAGCCGGGGCAGATGTATAATCCCTCTTTGCTTCGGGAATGAAGGATATAATAATCCATTTCGCAGGTCTTTCCCGTTTGACCGATAACCGCATGATTCCGGATATATTTTTTTTGGAATAAAGTGGTTTGTCTTGCTGAAGTAAGAGCATACTTGCCATCGGGTCTGTTGTTAAAAAGTGTGACGGGTTTCTCCCCGGGTCTGTTGGATACATGCTTATATTGGTCGTAATGCACCTGTATCCGGTGAGCTTCCAGACGTTTTTTCTCAAGGTATAAGCTGTACCAATGCTCCTGGCTCGCTCTTTTCATCGGATTTTCACTCGCGGAGTCCTTCTGCGTAAGGTATTGGAGCATTTCCTGCTTGTATTCTTCCAAAACTTTGGCTGTTTCCGTATTGTCCATCCATTTAAAAGCGCCTGCCACGCCGGCGGCAATGTCATTTAAGGCGCGCATTTCGTCTTTTTTATTTTGTTCCGTTGTATTCATTTTCTCTCCCTCTTCCCTTCAAGGTTTCCCTGGTTGATTAGATTATACATACTTTTTATATGCAAAACAATTCCGAAAGGGCAGAATTCGACAGTATTTTATAAAAAGATACCATGAAGGGATTTTTGACGCATAGGGAGCCTTATTTGCCTTTCCGTACAGAGTTTGCATCCCGTCTTGAGAAAGATTTCCGTGTGACGGAAGACATGACGGCAGCAGAGCAGGAGACCTTCTTCCGCATGATTGACCGGCTGTGTGACAGTGTGAAATAATGGGTTTAAGAGGATTGAGGTTAATTAATTTAAAAAACGAGCCGAAATAAATAATGACACTTTAAAACGACACGAGGTGCATTATGATTCAGCTTTATACCAATTCTCTTACAGATGATACACAAGTGAATAAAGGAACCCTGAAGACTGCCGGTCCTTCTTTGTCTCGTATCGTGAAGGCATCGGATATGGCTGCAGGGCTTGACAGCGCTGCCTCGGATTATTCTGCATACGAAGGGCAGCGTTTTTCTCGTGAAGACATCATGAGTCTTGCCGGTACCATGGATGTAGAAACAAGTCGTAAATATATGACAGTAATGTCCAATACCATGTCGGATGAAGATTATGCCAGACTGATGGAAGATGGCTACAATCCCCGGGACGCGGTGCCGGAAGAAACGGTTACCGTTTTAGATGAAATCAAGGCGAAGCTTGCCCAGAGCGGTGTGGTGATTGAGGGATACAATGATGATTTGAGCAAAGAAGTGCTTATGGAAGTAACCGGCAGTGAAAGTACTGCCATTGCAATAGAAAAGGCTTTCCGGGAAGCGGACATTCCCTTAACGGAAGAAAATGCCGCCGCTACGGCCAAAACCATGGCAGAAGCGGGAGAACTTCAGGAAATTACGGAAGGAATGCAGGACTATCTGCTTCGAAACGGACTTGATTTTACCGTGGAAAACCTTTACAGAGTCAGATATTCCGGTGCGGAAAGCTATCCTACCGGAGGCGGTTATTATACGCAGGATGTGGGCGGATATATGGCAAAGCAACCCGGCGAGGTAAACGGGGAAGCCTTACAGAAGCAGCTTGATGAAGTGATTCGTGAGGCGGGACTTCCTGTCGACGAAACCTCAAGAGAAGAAGCCCTCTGGCTTGTAAAAAGAGGCATTTATTTAAATCCGGACAATATGTCAAGGCTTCATAAGTTGCGTAGCATAAAACTTCCTTTGACCGACGAGGCCTTAGGCAATGCGGTGGCCAATGCGGTGGCAAGGGGAGCCAGCCCCAAGGATGCATATTTAAGTGAAACGGAGAATCTTTTACAGAAGGCTGCGGACCTTGCTGCGGAAGTGCAGAAAATAGATGACAGGGCCGTAACCACCGTCGTCAAAGCATCCCTTACCTTAAACATCAGAGAACTTCGGGTGGCTATGGGAAGCATCCAATACAGCGAAGCAAGCATTACCATAGAGGCGGAATCCGTTGAAAGCATTAGTGCCATGCGACTGATGGAGGAAACGAGACTCCGCATGACCACTTCCAATACATATATGCTGATGAAGCAGGGACTTCCTGTGGAAACTATGGAATTGTCCAAGCTTGTAGAGGCCTTAAAACAGGCGGAAGAAGCCAGATATGCGGCACTTTTCGGCAAACCGGAGCCGGGAGCGGGATACACGGAAGCTGCGGAGAAGGCAAGCCTTTGGCAGGCAACCAATGACAGACTGGTTACACTGGCTTTGGCACCTGCTTCCACCGTTGGCAAATGCGTGCAGGCGCATGAAGAGATTTCCCTTTCTTATGTATGTGAAACCGGGGCGCTTTTACGTGCCGAATATGAGAAAGCAGGACAGGCATACGAAACGCTTGGCACACAAATTCGAAGAGATTTGGGTGACAGCATTCAGAAAGCCTTCGCTTCTGCCGATACTATTTTAGAAGATTTATCATTGGAGATAAATGAAACCAATCGCCGTGCGGTACGTATTTTAGGATACAGCAGCATGGAAATCACAGCGGAAAACATTGATGCGGTGCGGGAGCAGGATGCTTTATTACAGCGTATCATGAATAAAATGAATCCGGCGGCAACCCTGCGCATGATAAGAGAGGGGATAAATCCTCTGGAAACCAATCTGACAACTCTGGAAAACACACTGGATTCCTATTATCAGGAGCCGGAAGCAGCGAGTCAGGCATACAGCGATTTCCTGTATCGTCTGGATAAAAACGGGGAGATTACCGCAGACGAGAGAGATTCTTATATCGGTATTTACCGGCTTTTACATCAGATAGAGAAATCTGACGGTGCGGCGTTGGGAAGTGTTCTAAAGAGTCAGGCCGAAGTAAGTTTCAAAAATCTCCTGACAGCGGTAAGAACCGGCAAACGAACAGGCTTTGATTATACCGTTGATGAGTCGGTGGGCATGCTTGCCAAAGAAGCGGGATTAGGTTTTGATATTACGGAACAGATTCTAAAAGGCTTTGAAAGCGCAGCCCTTGGCGGGGAAGAGGTAAACGAAGCATTGCGGAATGAGTCTCTTCGGGAGCTTAGGGAACAGACCAGACAGGTAAGCAGCGAAACCCTGGAAGCACTTCTTTCCTATGGAACGGAAGTTTCCCCTTCTATGGTAACTGCCATGGAAAACATGATGGCCCGTATGACGGGAGAAGGGGAAGAAAACAGTCCCTGGAATCTTTTCCGGAAGAATAAAAATAAATCCGAGTCCGATAAAGAAGAGATAAAAGATGCGGCAGAAACACAGGATGCCTGGACGGAAGAAATGCTTTCCTTTGCGGAGCATTTTACGGGAAAAGAAGAAGCGTCGGAAAGTCTGGAGCGGCTTACCGACCTTGCGGGTGAGATGCTGACCAATCTGTACATGGCAGAGGAAACGCAGCGTCTTGACATCAAGGCGATGAATACCGCTTTTAAGCAGCTTACCATTATGGGTAATATGGCAAAGGAAGAGGCTTACGAGATTCCCGTTCAGGTCGGAGACGGCTATGTGGGAATCCGTGTAAAAATCATTCACGACGGGGAAGCCGCCGGCAGAGTGAGTGCATCCTTCCATACGGAGGAATACGGTACCGTGGTTGCCGGATTTTATATGAGTCAGGGCGAAGTAAACGGGTACATCGCAAGCGACAGTCCTGCGGGACAGGAAAAGCTTGCAAGCGAGAAGAAATTTGAGAAGGCACTGGAGAATTCAAACAGACAAATCGGAGATTTGCGCTATCTTTACAGTGAAAGCCTGGATGCGACCTTCTTTTATAAAAGACATGATACTATGGTTACGGACGAAGTTTCCGGCAAGGAGCTTTATGAGCTTGCCAAGCTTTTTGTAACCGGCTTACAGGAATAAGAAAGGCAGGTGCGCAATATGAGAGTAGGTTATAATATTTCAGCGATTACAGCGAAAAACACTCTTGCAAAAACAGATGACAGACTGGCGAAGTCTTTAGAGAGACTTTCTTCAGGTTTAAAAATCAATCACGCCAAGGATAATCCCGCAGGTGTGGCAATCTCCAGAAGAATGAATTCCCAGATTCGCGGACTTTCCGTGGCGGGAGATAATGCCAGCGACGGTATTTCCATTGTGGAAACCGCAGACGGTGCATTAAATGAAATTCATGACATGTTAAATCGTATGACGGAGTTAGCGGTTGATGCGGCCAACGGAACCAAAACCGATGAAGACCGCTCCTATCTGGATGAAGAAATTCAGCAGTTAAAAGAAGAAATTACCCGTATTGCCAAGGATACGGAATTTAACGGACAGCCTCTTTTAGACGGCGGATTCGACTTAAGAGCTTACAGCAGCAACAGCAATGTAGGCGTTATGTATTACTCTGACGAGGTTCAGGTAAAAGACTATACCATCAGTTCCGTTACCACGGAATTGGACGAGAAGGGAAATACCGTTATTAAGGAGGTGGCACTCCTTCAGGACGGAAGTGAGAATTCCTTCCCCCAGGATGCTTATGTCAGCGAGATTGACGGTGATACGGCGACCATCAAGGCTTCCGGTGGTTTTGAAGTAAAAATTACAGCAACGAAAGATGCAACGGATGTTAACCTTGATATGACCGGCATCGGCGCAATGCGTATGCAGATTGGTACCATGGAAGGTCAGGTTCTGGAAATCCGCATTCCTACCGTTTCCTTAAAACATATGGGAATGGATGATTTAAGTATTGCAACCCAGGAAGACGCCGCTCTCGCAACAGGAGCCATTGCCGAAGCCCAGAACTATATTTCTGCTGCACGTTCCAGACTTGGTGCATATCAGAACCGTCTGGAATCCGCTACGGAAAGTCTTGATATCAATCATGAAAACATGACTTCCGCATATTCCAGAATCGTGGATGTAGACATGGCTGAGGAAATGACGGAATACACCAATCAGCAGGTGCTTTCCCAGGCAGGAACTTCCATGCTGGTGCAGGCAAACGAAAGACCCCAGCAGGTGTTACAGCTTCTTCAGTAAGCTTGCAGGGACAGATTGATTTGCACGCCCCGCCTCGTAGTGAGCGGAGAAGAATTGGTACCGGTCTTGGTGACGGTGGAATGGAGTGTAATATGACAGATGCCAAAAAGCAGGAGTTTACCCTGCGTATCAGTCAGGCAAATCCTACGGGACTTGTGGTGATTTTATATGAGATGTTTTTAACCTATACCGATGACGGCAAACAGGCATTGGAAACCGGGGATGATGCCGCTTTTAAAAGAAATCTGGACATGGCACGGAAGTGTTTAAGTGAGCTTATGGAATCCCTAGATTTCTCCATGGAGCCTTCGGGAAACCTTTTAAGTCTTTATATGTACGTAAACAGGGAACTGATTCGTGCCCGGATGAAAAAAGACGCTGCCTGCATCATAAACGGGGAGAAAATCATGACCTCTCTGTACGAAACTTATAAAAAAGTCAGCGAGGCGGATACTTCTCCCGCAGTCATGTGCAATACCCAGACCGTTGTGGCAGGCATGACCTACGGTCGCAACGATATTCGGGAAAACCTGGCAGACCAGGGCGCGTCCCGTGGTTATTTTGTATAATTGAATCAAATCAGACAGCTGCTCCGCCTGCGGGAATGAGATGTTCTTCCCGTGAAGGCGGAGTTTGTATTTCTTCCGCATCCGCATAAAGCTTTTCAGCCTTCAGAAGCAGATGGCGGTATCTTTTTAAGGCGGAATCGATCCGATAGATGTAGCAGTCAATCATATCCGGGTCCGTTGAGTAATTAAAGCCGCTGTAGGCACATTCCAGAGCGATAAGCGCCTTCCTCATTTCTTCCCGTATTTCCCGGTCATTTACCGGTTTATCGGATGTAAAACGATACTTGGTTTCATAGTAACCGATTCTCATGAACCCATCCTTTCCCACTTCTGCCTTGGGCAGAGGTGTCTGTTATTTCCCTTTTTATGGTATGTTTACCCATAGTTTGAACCGAAAACAGGAAAATATTCACAAAGGAATAAATTTTTCCCTCCTACATAAAATGGAGTAAAAGGGCCTGTTTCATTTTTGTACAGGAAGTCTGTTTACGGGAGGATTGTATGAAGGGAGATAAAATTCTGAATTTTATACTGCGGGGAAGCGTGAGTCTGGTGGGTATTTATATGTTAAATATGATTCTGGCAGAGCGGGGATATGAAGGGTTTGCAGCCATTAATATCGCGACTTTTCTTCTTTGTGCCTTCTTTGGATTCCCCGGATTTCTCCTGATTCTTTTTGTGGTTTTTCTCCGGTTTTCTCTGGGTTTTTAGGGTTAAAAGTTCAAAAACTTCATGTTTTTATGAAATAGAATTAGAAAACTTTCTTTTTTTGCAAAAATATAAAAGAAGACTTGCAAAGTAAAAATTCTTTGGCTATAATCAAACACACTTATCGGAGCGTTCCGGCTCCAAAAAACTTGCGGAAACTCTTTCGCAAATTTCCAATTTTTAATTTTTTTAAATATTTACTTCAAATCGGGAGGAGGCATTTCTATCGGTTTTCTTTTGTTGATTCTCTTATTTTCTGCGGTTACGGATGTGCTGCGGAGTAAAATTCCCAATTTTTTTATTGTCATCGGGCTGCTGTGCGGCGCGGTTTACAGAGTTATGGAGTGGAAGGAAGGGGCTTTTTGGGGAGCCGTTCTCGGAATGGTACTTCTGCCGGGGCTATTGTTCCCGCTTTTTATGATAAAAGCCATGGGAGCGGGAGATTTAAAGCTTCTTATGGTGACAGGACTCTATCTTGGACCGGGGGATAATTTTAAGCTTTTTGCCGTAGCGGTGGCTGTCGGAGCCTGCATAGGTGTCTGGAATCTTCTCCTAAAAGGGGGTATCAAAGAGAGGCTGCTTCGTCCGGTGGGTTATTTCAGGACGCTGTGGCTGAGTCTTTCTGCAGGGGGAGGCATTCCGGAGTATGACCAAAGCGGAGAGCCCTGGCAGAAGGTACATTTTGCCCTGCCGATTTTAATCGGAGGCATATTGGTTATGGGAGGTGTGGTATGAAACGGTTCAAGGTAGCTGTTTGCGACGAAAATGAAAGTTATTTACAGCATTTGGAGGTGTATTTAAGGGAGCAGGAAAATCTGCCTTTTCAACCGGAGGTTTTTACGGAATATAAAAGTTTTACAGCCTGTCGGGAACGGGAACATTTTGACCTTGTGATTGCCTCGGAGGGTTTTTTACCGGAAGGGGAGCAAAAGGCAGAAGGTGTCATTCTTCTTACGGAAGAGCCCGCGGATGGGGGTTTTTACCGATATCGCAGCGCAGATGCGTTTGTGCGGGATGTAACAGAATCTCTGGGAAGAATAAAAAGTTCTTCCGGTGAAACATTTGTACCTTATGGGGAAAAGATGAAACTTGTGGGATTTTATGCGCCGGAAGGGGGCCGGGGGCAGACCCTTGCCGCCCTTGGATTGGGGGAGCTTCTTGCGGAAAGTCACAGGGTTTTATACCTGAACTTACGGCCTCATGCAGGCTTCGAGGAACTGCTGGGAAGGAGATACAGAGAGGATCTGGCGGAGCTTTTATACTACGGAGCGAATCTGCCGGCGGAATTTTTTGCACACCTTCTGGAGGTAAAAGAAGAGCTGCATGGTCTGGAATATCTTCCTCCGGTTTTTTGCCATCAGGACTTGCTTCGTATGGAGGGAAAAGATTGGGAAAATTTATTCCGTCTGATAGAAGAAGGGGGAATTTATGAATATATCATTCTGGATTTATCCGATTCCCTGCAAGGTCTGTTTGAGATAATGGAAAGCTGCACGAAAGTATACACCCTTTTAGGGAAATCCAAGGTGTCAGAAGCGGCATTTGCCCATTATAAAAGGGTTTTAACAGAATTCGGTTATCAGGATATTGAGAATAAAACCTGCCGTTGCTTTTTGCCTGAGGGAATGCCGGAAGAGCCGGAGGAATTGCTTACCAGAGGGCGGTTTGGGGAATGGCTTAAGCATATTTCCAAGGATTTATGGAAGGAGGAAGCATGGAAAAACAGGAAATTTTAAAAGAAGAAATCATCAAAAACGTGGGGAAGCGGATTCGGGAAAGCTTGGATTTATCCCGGGAAATCAGGGATGAAGAATTGCATATTGCCATACATAAAATGCTTCTGGAAGAAACCAGAGGGGGGTTTTACTCACTGAAGGAAAGAGAAGGTATGGCGCGACGGATTTTTAACTCTATCAGAAAGCTGGATGTCTTACAGGAACTGGTGGAGGATGAGGAAATCTCGGAAATTATGATAAACGGGCCGGAGAATATATTTGTAGAGAAAAAGGGGCGGATTTCCAAACTGGACAAGCGTTTTGAGTCCGGAGAACGTCTGGAGGATATTATCCAGCAGATTGTTGCGGGGGTAAACAGGGTTGTAAACGAAAGCTCTCCCATTGTGGATGCCAGACTGGAAAACGGTTCCCGTGTGAATGCGGTGCTTTCGCCGCCTGCCATAAACGGTCCCATTATTACCATACGACGGTTTCCCGATTGTGCCATTACCATGGAGGAACTTCTTAAGCTAGGGAGTATTACCACGGAAGCGGCCTCTTTTCTGCAAAAGGCCGTGGAACGGGGGTGCAATATTTTTATATCCGGGGGAACCGGCAGCGGAAAGACAACCTTTCTGAATGTGTTATCCGGTTATATCCCTGCGGATAGTCGCGTTATCACCATAGAAGACAGTGCCGAACTTCAGATAAAAGGGGTTCCCAATCTGGTGCGGCTGGAAACCAGAAATGCCACGGGAGAAGGATGCAGGGAAATCACCATGCGGGACCTTCTGAAAAGTGCCCTGCGTATGCGGCCGGACCGGATTGTGGTAGGGGAAGTAAGAGGGAGTGAAGCAATTGATATGCTGCAGGCGTTTAACACGGGGCATGACGGCAGCCTGTCTACGGGACATGCCAATTCCGCACGGGATATGCTGGCAAGGTTGGAGACCATGGTTTTAATGGGTGTGGAGCTTCCGCTGGCCGCAGTGCGAAGACAGATTGCTTCGGGAATTGATTTGCTGGTACATCTTGCCCGTATGGAAGATAAAAGCAGAAAAGTTGTGGAAATTCATGAGGTTCTGAATGTGGAAGGGGAGGAAATCCGTCTGAATCCTCTTTTTCTGAGGGGAGAGAGAAAAGAAGGGAGAAGTGCTTCGGAACTTGTGCGGATAAATCCCGTTCAGGCACTTTATAAAATGAAAGGGGAATAGGGATGGATTATACAAAATACAGATTGTCTCCTGTCGAATGGCTTCGTGTAGGAGGAGAATGGCTGGCAATATCCGGCGTTTTTGCTTATTTCTTTTATCGCTCGATCTGGGCATTTCTTTTACTGGGGCTTCTGCTTCCTTTTTATGCCAAATACCGTAAAAAGGCCTTTCTGGATAAGCGTCGCTGGAAAATGACGCTGGAATTCAAAGATGCACTTATGATGGTTTCGGGAAATTTACAGGCGGGAAATTCCGTTGAAAATGCTTTTCGGAGAAGCTGTGGTGAATTGAGGGAATTGTATGGGACAAAAAGCGAAATTGCCGGGGAATTCGGCGTGATTGCCAGAGGAATTGATAACAATCTGACGTTGGAGCATCTGCTGCTTGATTTGGCAAAGCGGACGGAGATTGAGGAAATCGAAGACTTTGCGGAAATTTTTGCGGTTGCAAAGCGTACCGGTGGGAATTTACGGGAGATTATAGGAGATACCGCAGATACGATACGGGAAAAGATAGAAATCAGGAGGGAACTGCGTCTGGTGATTGCATCTAAGGAATTTGAACATAAAATTATGTGCCTGGTTCCCTTTTTTATACTGGCTTATATCGGAATGACCAATCGGGGATATTTTGATGTTCTGTATCACAATATAAGCGGCGTGTTGATTATGACGGTTTGTCTGATGGTTTACCTGGGGGCTCTTTATTGGGGGAATAAAATTACTGCCATCGGATGAGGAGGAGGTATATGAAAAAGGATATCAAAAAAGCAGGACTTGTATTTATTCTTGGGATGGGAATTACCCTGATTGCGGCTATTTTTCCGGGAAAAGGAATTTTAAATGCAAATAAAATCTCCAGAAATTCTTACGGGGAGGGAGATATTCCCCTTGTATTACAGGTGACGGACGGAGTGCATACTTCCAAGGTTGCGTATGAAGTAAAGGAAAGGATTTTTTCGGAAGAAGAACTGGAAAGCTTATGGATACAAATGCAGCCCGAGCTGGAACAGGCAATTTTAAACGAAAACAAGTCTTTGGACGAGGTGACGGATGACTTAAATTATCCGGAAGAACTGGAAGGGTATCCCTTTTTACTGGAATATAAAACAGATGCTCCCACATACATCGGCAGTACAGGTTCCCTTCGGGAAGAAATCACTTCTTCATGTGTTTGTATTGTTCAGGTGAACGGATTTTATGAGGACTGGCAGGGGGAATACAGCTTCCCCATCCGGCTTGTTCCACGTGTAAAAGATGAAGAGACGCAATGGATTGAGGCGCTTTCTGACAAGATGGAAGAACAGCAAAAGGAGACGGAGGCAGAGGATTTTTATCTGTTGCCGGAGGACTTGCATGGGCGAAAGCTTACCTGGTCGGAAGAAAAAGGGAAACTGCCCTTGGTTCTGGGCGGAATAACGGTTGTCATCAGCGCATTGGTTTTTATGTCAGGTGCCTCCAAAGAGAAGGAGCTTATTAAAATCCGAGACAGGGAAATGAGGGAAGCGTATCCGGCGTTTGTGTTGAAGTTTTCTATGTTAATTTCCGCAGGAATGACGTTGCGTCAGGCCTTGGAAACCATAGGAAGAAGTTACGTGCAGAATGGTAAAAAGAATGTTTTATACGAGGAAATCCTGATAGGAATCCGTGAAATGGAAAGCGGTGTGCCTGAGAGCCACGCTTACGGAAATCTGGGTGTTCGCTGCCGCATCATGGAAATGCGGAAGTTTACCAATCTCTTATCCTCCAATCTGCGTAAGGGGCAGGCGGGTTTAAGCTGCCTGCTCCGGGAGGAGGCCATGAAGGCTTTGGCAGACCGACGGGAAGAGATACGTAAAAAGGGGGAAGTAGCGGGAACAAAGCTTTTATTTCCAATGCTTTTGTTATTGCTGATTGTTATGGTCATGATTATGATACCCGCATTTTCTTCTTTTACGCTCTAAATATATTCTGGGAAAGGAGGAGGTTATATGGAAATGATCAGACGTTTTATACGGGAAGAAGACGGTTTGAGTACCGTGGAAATCATTCTTATTCTTGTTGTTCTTGTAGGTCTTGTTCTCATCTTTAAGGACCAGATGATTCAAATCGTCGAGTCCGTCTTTGACAGTATTACCAAAAACATTAAGAAAGTGAGCTAGGCTCACAGGAAAGGAAGGTAGGAAATATGAGTGAAATAAAACAAGGGAAACCGATTGGGAAGAACAGATATGAGGGCCAGATCACAATTGCAATGTCTTTGGTATTTACGCTTATATTGTCCGTCTTTCTTTCCATGGTGGCGGCGGCACGTTCTGCGGCACTGGAAGTGAAGCTGGAATGTGCTGCGCAAACCGCCGTATATTCATTGTTTTCCCAGTACCACAAAGGGCTTGCACAACGATACGGACTTCTTTTTGTGGACAGTTCATTTGGAACGGACAGTCCGAGTTATGCCAATTTGGAAGACAGGCTTTTGTTGTATTTCGAGAAAAATATGCATCCGGAAGGGGAACAGTCTTTGCTGTTTGCGGATGACTGGTTTGGTGTGACTGACACTGCTGTTACGGTATCGGGAGTGCGTACTTTTACGGATATGTGGTGCGGTGCTTTTTATAATCAGGCGGTGTCTTATATGAAGGATCTTGTCTCGGCTGATTTGTACGAAGAGGTACAGGGATGGATAAAAGTGCAGGAAGAATATGAAATAGACGGCGAGACGGTAAAAGAGCAGAATGCAGAATTGCTGAAAGAGGCTTCGGAAGCTGTGGGAGACGAAGACTGGAGTGTTACGAAGGTGTATCCGCAACTGGATATTATGTATTTTACCAGACCGGCAACTTATCTTCTTGCAGGAGATCTGCAGATGTCCAAGAAGGGGATAAATCCTGCCAATTTACTGACTTTCAGGGATAAGAATAAGGGGAGTGAGGCATTGGAACCGGAGGATATGGGAAATCCCTGGAATGACTTCTGTTTCTCGGAGTACATTTTATCCAAATTCGGTCATTACGGAGATGTCAGGGAGGATTCCGCTCTAGATTATCAGGTGGAATATATCATTGTCGGCCTGCCTACCGACGGTGAAAACATGACATTTGTTTTAAACAGTATTTTTTATATACGTTGTGCTGCTAATATAATTCCGCTTTTACAAAGCGAAGAGGCTAAGCAGATTGTCAAGCCGATAAGCGAACTTCTGACAATTTTTAAGATTCCGCCTCAGGTGAGCGAGGCGCTGATTTATATGCTTTGGTGTGCCCTTGAATCCGTTGCGGATGTGCATGGTCTTATTGACGGAGAGCGGGTGGAACTCATCAAAAAATATGAAGATTTTACGGTTTCACTGGAGGGTCTGACATCTCTTGGCGCGGAATTATTACCCGGGGAAGATGAAAAGGAACCGGTGTCGGAAGTCGGTTTGGCCTATGAAGATTATCTGCGGTTGTTTCTGACGGGGATACCCCGGACCGTGAAAGCAACCCGTTGCGGAGATATGATAGAAGCGGATATCCGGCTGACGGAAGGGAATGAATATTTTCGCCTAGACGGATGTGTGGATGCGGTAAGTGTTGAATTCGCAGTGCATACCTCCTTTGGTCATTTTTATACGGTAGACCGGAAATACGACTTTTTCTAAAAACATATAAGAGGCGGGGAAGAGCATCCTTTTGTCGGTAGCGTCTGTTACATATATTCTTAAATCATATCTAATGCTCTCTCGACAAATCTGCGTTACATATATTCTTTGCACCCCGAAAGGATGCTTTTCCCCGCCTCTTATATAAAGTTCTAATTCAGTTTGATTATTTTTGGGGAGTAAATTTGCAGTTTATAAAGTTGTTTAAGGGAAAGGTCGGTAAATATGAGAAAAAAAGGTAGTTTGACGGTGGAAGCGGCGATGGTAATGCCCATGTTTCTTTTTCTTCTGTTAAATCTGATTTCCGTGTTTGAAATGCTTCAGGTTTATCTTGTAATGGAGGCTGCACTACAGGAAACCGCCCGGGAAATGGCAGGGTACGCATATATTCTGGAGATAAAAGAGGAAGTGTTTCCGGAGAATGCCGGCGAGGAGATTGCAGATACGAAAAAAACGGAAAATACAGTTGCATCGGAAGCGGCTGTAACGGATGCCGATGAAGAGAAATTGATGGAAAAGGCAACGAGTATGCTTCTTTCATACGGCTATGCGGGTCCTAAAACGATAAGTGAAGCAAAGGAAGCTTATCCGGTGGATTCCATGATTGCAGGCGGTTCTCTGGGAGTCACTCTATGGCGGTCGTCTGTTTTAGAGGAGAATGAGGATATTGATCTGGTGGTAACCTATCGGGTTAAACCCCGGTTCAACCTCTTTGGTTTAAAAGGAATGAAAATGGTACACCGGTGTTGCATCCGGGCATTTACGGGTTTTGATCCGGCAAGAGAGAAGGAAAAAGAGAAGGTATATTATGTGACAGCGGACAGTGAAATATATCATGTTTTCAGGGATTGCAGTCATCTAAAACTCACCATTCAAAGTGTTCCTTATGGGAAGCTTGACTCTTACAGAAGCGAAGACGGGAGCAGATACAGACGATGCGAATACTGTATGGAAGAGGATATGGTGATTGCAGGAAACGTCTATATTGCCCCGGTTGGGGAGTGTTTTCACCAGAGTCTGAACTGCCCGGGACTTAAGCGGACAGTTTATGTCATTTCACAAGAAGAAACCGGAAGCAGACGGGCTTGTAAACGGTGTTCAAAATCGGGAGGAAGCTAAGTATGGTTCAATCATTGACGGTAGGTAACATATTGGAGTTGTTGCCCTATGCAGCAGTATGGATTCTTTTACTTTCCGAAGGAATCAGGGATTTTCGTAAAAGGCAGGTTTCTCTGCCGGTTATTTTGATTTTCACGGGTATGGGGATTTTTATGTGTATCCCGGAATGGAAGATGTATTGGCAGAGTATGCTTTTGGGAGCCGCCATCGGAGGGATTCTTTTGCTTCTTGCAGGAGTCAGCCGGGAACAAATCGGGTACGGTGACGGATGGATGTTTGTGGCCACCGGTGTCCTGCTTGGATTTCGGGTTAATTTATTTCTGTTGTTCTTTTCCTTTCTTTGCTCGGGAGTGGCAGCAGGCATTCTGTTTTTACTCCGTTCTTCCCGTAAAAGAAGAATTCCCTTTGTTCCTTTTATGATATCAGGATATTTACTGACCTGCATTATGCTTGTGACGGAAGGCGTCGGACAGGAGGGGATTTTATGAGAAGGTATAAATATTTAAAAGGAAGTCAGACCGTGGAAGCAGCAGTTTTAATGCCTTTTATCATTGGGGTTTTCATTCTGTGTTTTTATCTTGCATTGTCTTTTTATAACCGGTGTGTGATGCAGGCAGAGGTGATTCTGGCGGCAAAACAGAGTTTTTATTTAAGCGGTGAGACCAATGTAACAATTAAGGACAGAAGTTCCTATGTGGCGAAAACCGGTATAAAAGAATATACCGTGGGAGGGGAAGACCTTACCTGCAGCGTGACGGTTCAAGGCGATAAAACAGGGGTTTCGGCATCGGGATGGCAAAAAAACATATCTCTTTTGCCCGGAGTATCGGGAGAGGAAATTTGGAAGTTAAATGTGTTTTGGGAGGAAACCGTCAGTCCGCCGGAGGAACTGTTCCGAAAGGTACAGGTTATTTTGTTTTATAAAGAACTGATTGAAAAAGAGGGAAAGGAGAATGCGGAAGATGAAGCAGGTGAAATATAAAAGGGAAGCCGGACATAATTATCTTGTTTTAAACGGTATGGAGAATAGGGATTACAGGCTTCGCATGGTGCTGGAAAACAAAATTCCCGGGTTGTTGCCCCTTACCCTGCGCCGGTGGAACGGAGAGGAGGAATATTATTATGATATTACTTCTTTGCAGCCATTGGATGTGTTTTTTGGAAAAAAGCAGATCAACTATGAGGCGTTGAAACATGTTCTGAATGATTTGTATTGTCTGGAGGGGGAATTAAAACGTTTTCTTTTGGACAGGGAAGATGTTCCGGTAAGACCGGAGTATTGTTTTTATGATGGGGAAACGCATAAGAGTGCCTGGCTTTTTTATCCCGGGGGAGGTGAAAATTATGAAGGTCTGGGAGAGTTCTTTTTAGAGCATGTGGATTATGGGGATGCTGCGGCAGTTGACGTGGTCTACCGGTTTTATAAATATGTGCGGGAAGATGATTTTGTCATGGAGCGGATTATGGAATACATGGCAGAAAAATATCCTGAGCAGTGGGAAGATAATGCGCCGGTTGTTGAAGAAATTTCGCCGCCGAAAGAGGAATTTTTATGGGAAAATAAAGGAAGTGCCATACCTGATACCGACGAAAAATCACGGGAAGGGAAAAGCTTTTTAAATTCCCTGGCATCATTTGATTTTAAGGGATTTTTTAAAAAGGGAGAAAGAAGAGAAGAGCTTCGGGAAGAAAAAACAGCGGTGCCGCGGGAGTCTTTTTATATGCCGTCGCAGGAAATACAACGGGATAAAAACTGGGGTAAAACCATGGTACTTGGTGTGTCTCCTGAAAAGAAAAACCATCTGCGGAGTGTAAACGGAAAGCAAATAATACCTTTGCCGGAGAAATTACCCTGCGTTTTCGGCAAAATGGAGGATAGTGTGGATGTGGTAATTCCTTCACCGAATGTGAGCCGGATTCATGCCAGAATTTATGAAAAAGACGGCAAAATTTACCTGCAGGATATGAACAGCCTAAACGGCACATCCAAGAACGGCTTCCCATTAGAGGCCAATGAATCCGTGGAATTGTGTCCGGGAGATGAAATTGCCTTTGCAAATCAGGAATATATTTATGAATAGATTGCATTTTTGTCAAAAAAACCTTATATTTATCTTATATGAGGGAAAAATATGAAGCAATATTTGACAGCGTTTCTGACCTTACATGGATTTACGGCGGTGAATTCCAACCTGCCGGTGTTCCGGTTATTTTTGAATCGGGAATTTTCCCATGTGAATGCGATATATCTCCTTGAATTAGACAAGGGAAACGGCTGTAGTCAGGAACATTATTATAAAATAAAAGAATCCGCGGAGGAGTTTCTCCGCAAACAGCCGGGAATGGAAATGGATATCCACGCCCTGACGCTTATTATGACCGATGATGTGGAATATGCCAGAAGTCTGTGCACTGAAGAGCGGAATACATGGATTATGGACAAGCCGAGCCGTACGCTTATCATTGATGAGGGGAAGGTGTCGGATTTCTACGGGATGAAGAAGTTATTTGAAACTTTTCTTGCTAAACCGGAAGAGGCCAATGAGCAGATTGAAGCGGTGATGCAGATGTGCCGGGAGATAAAACCGGAGAAACCCTTCATTCCCTGGGTTACAATCGGAATTGTGATTGCTAACGTTATTGTGTTTCTGATAAGTGTTATGGTGGGGGATACTATCCACCAATGGGGAGGACAGGATCTGCGCATTATTACGGATTATCAATGGTATCGTATTTTTACGTTCGCCTTTCTCCATATGGACATTTATCATCTCTCCAACAATATGCTGATGTTGTATATTGCAGGGGATTTGGTTGAGAAGAAATTCGGACATTTCCGCTATTTGATTTTATATATTGCAGCCATTATCGTCAGTGGTCTGATTTCACTTCTTGTGAAGTATCTTTTGCAGGATCCCAGCCTGTGTATCGGTGCAAGCGGCGCAGTTTATGCCGTTGTAGGTGCGGTGATTGTTTTGATTGTTACAGAGTGGAGAACCTATGGACGGGGCTCCGTTTTTAGGATATTTCTTATGATTCTCTGTATTGCGTTAGGCATTCAGGAAGGATTTCTGACCCCGGGAGTGGACAATGTGGCTCACTTAAGCGGAATTTGTTACGGTATCATTTTTGCCGTTGTTACGTTGCTTATGTTAAGGCGCGGGAAAGGACAGAAAAAATGAAGGTAAATATTTATTACGGCGGTAGGGGACTGATTGGTGACCCGACCTTATATGTGATTGGTAAAATGCAGGAAATTCTGGAAGAATTGAATGTAAATGTGGAGCGATTCGATTTGTCGGAAAGTAAAAACGTGATTACCACTCTTCCCAACACCTTAAAAGATGCGGATGGTATTATTCTGGCAAGTACGGTGGAATGGTACGGAATCGGCGGTTATATGCAGCAGTTTCTGGATGCATGCTGGCTTTATGGTGACAAGGAGAAAATTTCCCAGATTTACATGTGTCCCGTTGTTATGAGTACCACATACGGAGAGCGTGACGGCAAATTGACGCTGTCTACTGCATGGGAGATTCTCGGTGGACTTCCCTGCAGCGGAATCTGCGGCTATATTCCGGAGATTTCCATGCTGGAATGCAGCGAGGATTATGACCGTATCATTGAGAAAAAAGCGGAGAGTATGTATCGTACCATACAGCAGAAGCTTGCCAGTTTCCCGGCTAGTAATCAGGCGGTAAAGCAGAAGGTATCCTTTACCCAGAATGTGAATTTTACACCTCAGGAAACGGAGCAGCTCTCCGAATATGCTTCTGACGAAGATTATGTACAGCGTCAGAAAGAGGATATTAAGGAATTAACCAGCTTGTTTAAGGACAGAATGGAGAATCGGGAAGTGGAGCCGGAGCCTGCTCTTGTAGATAAATTTGAGAAACATTTCCGTCCCCAGGCCGGCGTAAATGCTGTTTACCGTATTCTCGTTAAAAACTATAAAAAACCCCTGATTATCAAGGTGGAAAAGGGCGCATGTCGTTGCTTTTTCGGCACCAGCGAATTTGCGGATGTGGAAATCCAGCTGGAGGAATCTATGTTGAATACCATTATTTCCGGTAAAAATTCCTTCCAGAGAGCTTTTATGGGAGGCAGTATGACCATGAAGGGCGATTTTAAAATTTTATGCGCTCTGGATGAACTTTTTGTGTTTGGTTCGGAAGGAAAAGAATTTAATGCTACCGTATAAGGGTAGGAATAAATAAAACGGAGGAATATAAAAGTGAAAAAGGACGATTGTATTTTTTGTAAAATTGCCAACGGGGAAATCCCTACAAATTCTATCTATGAGGATGAAAAATTCCGTGTTATTCTGGATATGGGACCTGCCACAAAAGGACATGCATTGATTTTACCCAAAGAGCATTATGCGAACCTTTATGAGCTTCCCGAGGACTGGGCAGCAGAAGCTATGGTACTTGCCAAGAGAATGGCCGGAAGCATGACGGAAAAGCTTGGCTGTGACGGTTTTAATCTTGTCCAGAACAATAATCCCTGTGCAGGACAGACCGTATTTCATTTTCATTTACACTTAATTCCCAGATATGAAAATGACGGACAGGAAATTCTTTGGAATCCCACCAGTCCTTCCGCAGAGGAATTAAAAGAAATTCACCAAATTTTGACAAAATAAGAGTATCGTATAAAGCAATCAAAAATTATATCACCTATTCCGAAAAGGAGGACACCAAAATGGAACCGAACAAAGAAACTGTAACTGCAACCGTTGAAACACCGGTAGAGAAAACGCCGTTGGAAAAACTCAATGATAAGCGCAAAGCATATTGCAAAGCGGATTTGATTTATAAAGCTTCCTGCATCGCAAGCGTGCTTTTATGCATTGGTTATATTGTTTTGCTTTTTACCGGATTCTTAAAAGGAGAGAATGTTCCCAGAATTATTATAGGAGTGGTTCTTCTTGTGATTGTACTTGCATGCCTTTATATTTTACCTCTTATTCTTAAGAGATCTTCCAAGTACAAAACCTATTCTCTGGAATACAAGACAGCCTTTTTAAAACCTGTATTTGAGGGAGAATTCCCCAATGCCGTTTATAAAGAAGCGGACAAGATTTCCATCAAAGAAATCAGTGAATGCTCCATGTTGAAGAAATCCCGTTCCGCAACTGCCAATGACTGTATCGAGGGTCGTTACAAAGGTGTTGATTTCCTGCGTTATGACGTAGAACTTTCTGCAGGAAAGAAGTCATCCAAATCCGACTGTGTAGTAATTACCTGCGGTAATAAAACAATCATCAAAGGAGAACTTCAGATTGTGGATGATAAATTTACAGTCGGTCGTACCGCATATGAGAAGCCGGAAGATTTATTCCCTTACATAACCGGTGAAGAATCCTTTGATAAGCATTATAAAATGTATGTGGAAAGCAGAGAAGAAGCCGACAAGGTTCTTTCCAAAGACTTCCAGAAGAGTTTGCGTAAATTTTCCGCAGGCGGACCCATTGCCATATTCTTTGACAAACAGCAGGTATATCTTGTAATCCGCAGAAGAAAAGATTCTCTGGAAGCACCTGTTTATAAGGCAGTAAAAGAAAGCACCTGTCGTAAAGAAGCCGGAAAAGAAGCACAGGTTATCAGAGACTGGCTTGAATTGTTAGACCAGAATGCGTTGAAATAAAAAGATCTTATAATGCCACGGCGTCATAAAGAAGTAATTTATGTAAGATACGGTGAAACCAGAAAAACAGGGTTACACCGTATCTTTTTTGCATTCATCATCGAAAATATCGATGGTAATCTTTAAAAAAATTCAGATTGCTAATCTTAGTAAATTGCTTGACTTCTTGTTTTTTGAAGAGTAAAGTATGACACAAGTTAAAAACAAATTAAATATTTTTAAAAGCTGTGACGAAGAATGGTCAAGGTGATAAAACATTTCAGAGAGCCGATGGCTGGTGTAAATCGGCATGTAAAAGTCTTGTCTTCTCCCTTCTGAGCTGGGAGCTTGAAGCGAAAGTGTGTAGGGCGACCCGTGTATGCTACGTAAGTGCATAGGAGTTAGTTGACTTCGAAAGAAAAGGCGTTGATGAAGACGGAATCTGCAACGAATTTCACAGAGAGTCGGGGATGGTGTGATCCCGGCAAAGGACTGTAGAACTTCCCATCCCTTCTGAGCCGGAAGCCCCAAAGGTTTTAACACCCAGTAGGCGTTTCCCGTGTATGCTACGTAAGTGCATAGGAGTTGATAGACTTCGAAGAGGTGGCGGAGTGTTTATATCCGCAATTTGAGTGGTACCGCGAGTGATAAATTGTATTTACACCCGTCTCAAAGCAATATTTAATGCTTTGAGACGGGTTTTTTTATTGTTTCAAAGCAAAAACGCAAAAGGAAAGGTCAAAAAATGAAAAAAAGAAAGGTGAAAAAAATGTTATCTCTCGACAAAGTTTTTAATGCACAAACAGTACTAAAAAATATCATTCGTGAAACGAACGTAGTAAGGGCTTACGGTATTGCTCCGGATTGTGAACTATATTTAAAACCTGAAAATCTACAAATTACAGGTTCTTTTAAGGTAAGAGGGTCAACATATAAAATTGCCATGCTTTCTGAAGAAGAGAAGAAAAAAGGTGTAATCGCCTGTTCCGCAGGAAATCATGCGCAAGGTGTTGCTCTGGCAGCAACAAAGAACGGAATCAAGTCATTAATCTGTTTGCCGGATTCAGCGCCTATTTCCAAAATCGAAGCAACCAAAGGTTATGGCGCTGATGTGTGTCTGGTGGAAGGCTGTTATGACGATGCTTATCAAAAAGCTTTGGAGCTGAAAGATAGCGAAGGTTATACCTTTGTACATCCTTTTGACGATGAGAATGTAATTGCAGGTCAGGGAACCATTGCACTTGAGATACTGAATGAACTGGATAACATTGATGCAATCGTAGTTCCCATTGGCGGAGGTGGTCTCATCTCGGGAATTGCTTATACCGCAAAACAAATAAGACCTTCCGTGAAGGTGTACGGTGTACAGGTTGCCGGTGCTCCAAGCATGTATAACTCCATAAAAGACGGTGAAATCGAAAGTCTGGAGTTCGTATCTACCATTGCAGATGGCATTGCAGTAAAAAAACCGGGTGATAACACCTACGCACTTGTAAAAGAATATGTGGATGAAATTGCTCTTGTTACCGATGATGAGGTCGCAAGTGCCATTTTAGCCCTTATGGAAAAGCAAAAAATGATTGCGGAAGGCGCAGGAGCTACAGCAGTAGCCGCGGTGATGTTTCATAAATTTGATTTAAAAGGCAAACGGGTAGTAGCAGTTGTATCCGGCGGTAATATTGACGTTACCAGCCTCTCCCGGGTAATCGACAGAGGACTTTTGAATTCAGGCCGTTCCTCCAGCTTATTGATTGAATTAATTGATAAACCCGGACAGCTGAAAGATATATCACGTATCATTGCCGATTGTGGCGGCAATGTAACAGGTGTTCATTATGAAAAAGGTAACACCGAAAGTGTCAACGGCTGTTTCCTGCGTATCGAAATGGAAACGAAAGATTATGACCATGTTAATCTGATCACACAGTCTCTGCGTGGTGAAGGATTCAAAATAGTGTAATGATTGAAAGGAGTTAAAATGATGAGTAGCAAAGTTCAGACCAACAAGGCACCGGCAGCAATCGGACCGTATTCACAAGCAGTAGTGGCAGGAAATCTTATTTTTACTTCCGGACAAATTCCCCTAAATCCTGAAAACGGACTGTTGGAAGGAAAGAACATTACAGAGCAGACACATAGGGTTTGTAAGAATTTGGAAGCAGTTTTATCTGCTTCAGGAAGTTCACTGAAAAGTGCCGTAAAAACAGTATGTTTTCTGAGTAATATGGCGGATTTCACAGCTTTTAATGAAGTTTATGCACAGTATTTTACCCAAAAACCTGCCCGCTCCTGTGTGGCAGTCAAAGAACTTCCCAAAGGAGCTTTGGTCGAGGTGGAAGTCATAGCAGAAAAGGAGTAAAAATTATAATGGATTCGAGTAAATATCAAGTGGGATATTTTCCTGTAGATAAAAAATATAAAAAATGGGTGGACAAAGATCATATTGAAAAACCGCCTGTTTGGTGCAGTGTAGATATGCGAGACGGTAATCAAAGTCTTGTGATTCCTATGAGTCTGGAAGAAAAACTGGAATTTTATAAGGTTCTTCTGGAAGTAGGATTTAAAGAAATCGAAGTTGGTTTCCCTGCAGCAAGCGAAACAGAATATGAATTCTTACGGACTTTGATAGATAATAACATGATTCCTGAGGACGTAACCGTACAGGTATTGACCCAATGCCGTGAGCATATCATTCGTAAAACCTTTGATGCCTGCAAAGGTGCACCCAGTGCAATCATTCACTTTTATAATTCTGTCAGTGTTGCACAGAGGGAACAGGTTTTCAAAAAATCAAAGGAAGAAATTAAGCAGATTGCTGTGGATGGCGCAAAGCTTGTAAAAAAGCTGGCCGGTGAATACGAAGGTAATTTTCGTTTTGAATATTCTCCCGAATCTTTTACGGGAACGGAACCTGAATATGCTTTGGAAGTTTGTAATGCAGTATTGGATGTATTAGAACCCAGTGCAGATAATAATGTCATTATAAATCTGCCTGTAACGGTAGAAATGAGTCTACCCCATGTTTACGCTTCACAGGTTGAGTACATGAGTGAAAATCTCAAATATCGCGAGTTTGTAACACTTTCCCTTCATCCTCATAATGACCGCGGTACCGGTGTTGCAGATACGGAGCTGGCACTTTTGGCAGGTGCCGACCGTGTAGAAGGTACGTTATTCGGAAATGGTGAAAGAACAGGAAATGTTGATATTATTACACTGGCACTGAATATGTATTCTCATGGTGTAGACCCGAAGCTTGATTTTTCAAATATGAATTATCTTGTGGAAAAATACGAGCGTTGTACCCGTATGCGTGTTTATGAAAGAGCGCCCTATGCAGGAGCATTGGTATTTGCAGCTTTTTCCGGTTCCCATCAGGATGCCATTGCAAAGGGTATGAAGTACAGAACAAAAAATAAACTTCATGAATGGAATGTTCCTTATATTCCCATTGACCCCAAGGACATTGGCCGTACATATGATGCAGATGTAATCCGCGTCAATTCCCAGTCCGGTAAAGGCGGCATAGGTTACCTTTTAGAGCAGAGTTTTGGTTACAATCTGCCGCAAAAAATGCGAGAGCATTTTAGTTATCTTTGTAAAAATATTTCCGACCATGAGCATAAGGAACTGAAACCTGACGAAGTATTTGATATTTTTGTCAACAATTATCTGAATCTGGATAGTGGTATTGAGATAACGGATTTTGATTTTATGCGTGAGAATGAAGCAGTCAAGATTAATATCACTTTTATGAGAAACGGAGAAGAAACCGAGCTGGAGGCGGAAGGAAACGGTTCACTGAGTGCCATTAATAATGCATTGAGTGAATATACCGGAGAAGATTATACATTACAGGTATTTACACAACACAGTATGCAGGGACAGGGTTCTCATAGTGTTGCCGCCTCTTACATTGGATTGGAAACCCAAAATGGCACGATGTTCTGGGGTGCCGGTACGGATACGGATGTTATTACTGCAAGCACAAAAGCACTTTTTAGTGCATTCTACAATATGACCAAAGGAGATGTTGAATAATGGGAATGACTTTAACACAAAAAATTCTCGCTGCTCATGCCGGACTTGAGAAGGTAGTAGCGGGACAACTGATAAATGCCAAGTTAGATATTGTACTTGGTAACGATATTACCACACCTGTTGCGGTAAATGAATTTAAAAAAGCAGGTTTTGAATCGGTATTTGATAAAGACAAAGTGGCAATTGTACTTGACCATTTTGTTCCCAATAAGGACATCAAAGCAGCCGAACAGTCCAAAACCTGTAGAGAATTTGCATGTTTCCATTGTGTCAGTCATTTTTATGATGTGGGAAAAATGGGGATTGAACATGCGCTTCTCCCGGAACAGGGTGTTGTGACCGCAGGCGATTGTATTATCGGTGCTGACAGCCACACTTGTACCTATGGAGCACTTGGTGCTTTTTCCACCGGTGTGGGTTCTACCGATATGGCAGCAGGTATGGCAACCGGTATAGCCTGGTTTAAAGTGCCTTCGGCCATTCAGTTTCATCTGACCGGCCAACTGCCTTCCAATTGCAGCGGTAAGGATGTGATTCTTACCATTATCGGTATGATTGGCGTGGATGGTGCTCTTTATAAAAGTATGGAATTTGTAGGTGATGGTGCCCACGGACTTTCAATGGATGACCGTCTTTGCATTTGTAATATGGCAATAGAAGCCGGTGCCAAAAACGGAATTTTCCCTGTGGATGATGTAACGTTGGAGTATTTAAAAGGCAGAAGTGAAAGAAAGCCCGTTGTATATGAAGCGGATGAGGATGCGGAATATGAAAAGGTTATTCATATTGATCTTTCCAAGATTGTTCCCACTGTTGCCTGCCCGCACCTTCCGGAAAATACACATCCTGCAACCGAGTTACATGACATTAAAGTAGATCAGGTAGTCATAGGTTCCTGCACAAACGGCAGAATGGAAGATATGGAAGCAGCCTATCACATTTTAAAAGGTAAAAAGGTTGCGGACGGCATTCGTTGCATTATTATTCCCGGCACAATGCAGATTCTTCGGGAATGTGTGGAACGTGGCTGGTACACCGCTTTTATTGATGCAGGCGCAGTTGTTTCGACACCTACCTGCGGTCCCTGCCTTGGGGGATATATGGGTATTCTTGCAGCGGGTGAGCGTTGTATTGCTACTACAAATCGTAACTTTGTCGGTCGTATGGGACATGTAGAAAGTGAAGTATATCTGGCTTCTCCCCATACTGCAGCTGCCAGTGCTTTGACAGGCTATATTACGGAATATAAGGAGGCTTAAAAGATGAATACACAAGGAAAAGTTTTTAAATATCCGGATAATGTGGATACGGATGTTATTATTCCCGCGCGTTACCTGAATACTCCCAATGCCAATGAACTCGCGCTTCATTGCATGGAAGATATTGATGCAGATTTTGTCAAAAAAGTTCAGGCAGGCGATGTTATGGTTGCAGGCTGGAATTTTGGTTGCGGTTCGTCCCGTGAACATGCTCCGCTGGTAATTAAAACCTGTGGTACCGGTTGTGTCATTGCCAAAAGCTTTGCAAGAATCTTTTACCGCAATGCCATTAATATTGGTCTTCCGATTTTGGAATGTGAGGAAGCAGCAGAAGAAATTAATGCAAATGATGAGGTTAAGGTGGATTTTGATACCGGTGTGATCACCGATATTACAACCGGTAAAACTTACAAAGCCCAGCCTTTTCCGCCTTTTATCCAGAATATTATTAAAAGCGGCGGATTGTTAAAATCCCTGAAAGAAGGTGAAAAAAATGGTTAAAAATATCGCAGTAATTCGTGGTGACGGTATTGGTCCCGAAATCGTGGAACAGGCGTTAAATGTACTTAATAAAGTTGCGGAGCTTTACGGACATACTTTTCAGTATACCGATGTAGATATGGGCGGATGTGCCATTGATAAATATGGAGATCCGTTGCCGGAAGCAGAATTGCAAAAATGCGTGAATTCTGACAGCGTTCTGCTTGGTGCGGTAGGAGGCGAAAAGTGGAATGATGTGCCGGGACATATGCGTCCTGAAAAAGGGTTGCTTCGTCTTCGTGCCGGTATGGGTGTTTATTCCAACAATCGACCTGCAAAAATTTGGAAACAATTAAGCGATGCAACGCCGTTAAAAAAATCCATTGTGGATCAGGGCAATGATATTATCATTGTTCGAGAATTAATTGGTGGCATCTATTTTGGCGAACACAAAACAGAAGGGGATATTGCCATTGATGTTTTAAAGTATAGTGAAAGCGAAATTGAACGCATCGGAAGAATCGGTTTTGAGACTGCAAGAAAGAGAAATAAAAAGCTTTGTTCTGTAGAAAAAAGCAATGTTTTAGATAGCAGCCGTCTTTGGAAAAAGGTAATGCACCACCTGGCAGAAGAGTACCCTGATGTGGAGCTTTCCGATATGCTGGTTGATAACTGTGCCATGCAAATTGTAAAAAATCCTGCACAGTTTGATGTTGTGGTAACCGAGAATATGTTTGGCGATATCCTGTCGGATGAAGCTTCCATGATTACCGGCTCTATCGGTATGATTCCTTCTTCCAGTCTGGGTAGTACTACCTGCGGTTTATATGAACCGATTCACGGTTCTGCTCCCGATATTGCAGGCAAAGATGTTGCCAATCCGATTGGTACTATTCTTTCAGCGGCAATGATGCTTCGTTTCAGTTTTGATATGTCAAAAGAAGCCGATGCAATTGAAAATGCGGTATCTGCTTATTTGGATGCAGATTATCGTACTGCTGACATTATGAGTGAAGGAAAGAGACTTGTCGGTTGTAGAAAATGTGGTGAGCTGATTATCAGCAACCTTAGAAAGGAGTGATGTTATGCTTCTTTCCGGCGCAGATATCATTGTTAGAACTTTAATTGAACAAGGTTGTGATACAGTTTTTGGTTATCCGGGAGGACAAATTTTAAATGTATACGACAGCTTATATAAATATCAGGACGAATTGAATCATATCCTGACAGCACATGAACAGGGCGCCGCTCATGCTGCAGACGGGTATGCAAGAACTACAGGAAAAGTTGGTGTTGTAATATCCACATCCGGTCCGGGTGCTACCAATCTGGTAACCGGAATTGCAACCGCTTATCTGGATTCCATCCCTATGGTGGCTATTTGCGGCAATGTTCCTACAACACAAATTGGTACGGACAGTTTTCAGGAAATTGATATTACCGGTGTTACATTGCCGATTACAAAACATAATTATTTTGTAAGTGATGTTTCCGAATTGGCAGATACCATCCGTGAAGCTTTTAAGCTTGCAAAGTCAGGCAGGCCCGGACCGGTGTTGATTGATGTTCCGAAGGACGTTCAAATTGCAAAATGCGAATATGAAACCGGTTTTCCGGCAGAAAAGGAAGAAGGCTATGCAGCCAAGGATGTTCGAATTGAAGAAGCAGCTAACATTATTCATTCTGCCAAACGTCCGTTTATTTATTTTGGTGGCGGTGTGATTACGGCAGATGCGGAGGATGAGGTGCTGGCTCTTGCGGAGAAAATAGACGCCCCTATCGGTTGCTCCCTTATGGGACTTTCCGGAATTCCTACTGACCATCCGAGATTTCTGGGTATGCAGGGAATGCACGGACATTACGCATCTTCCATGGCTATGCATAATGCTGACTTGATTCTCTCTCTGGGTGTCAGATTTAATGATCGTGTTACCGGTAATCGTGCTAAATTTGCTACCGGTGCAAACATTATCCACATCGATGTGGACGGATCTGAACTTTGTAAAACGGTAAATGTTGTCTGTGGATTACGTGGTGATGTAAAACTGACACTTCAAAAATTATTATTGCTTCTCAAGCAGGATAGCAAACCGGACTGGATGGCAAAAGTGAATGCTTTTCGTCAGGAAGAAAATGATTATTTGGATAATCGGGAAGGTTTAACGCCCCGTAAAGCGATTATGACGCTCAATAAACACTTAGGTGAAAATACTGCTGTTTGTACCGATGTGGGGCAGCATCAGATGTGGTCGGCACAAAATCTGATTTTTAAAAAACCTCGCAGATTTGTTTCCAGTGGAGGTCTCGGTACCATGGGATTTGGTTTCGGTGCCGCAATAGGTGCATCATTTGGTACAAAAGAACGAAGTGTTCTGGTTACCGGTGACGGAAGCTTTGGAATGAGCTTAAATGAGCTTGCAACTGCTGTTACATATAATGTTCCCGTTGTGGTGCTGATTATGAATAACGGAGTACTTGGTATGGTACGGCAATGGCAGACGTTGTTTTATGAAAAGCACTATTCCAATACTGTGCTGAACCGAAAAACCGATTTTGTTGCTTTTGCACGTTCCTTTGGAGCGGAAGGAGAAGCTGTACATACACCGGAAGAACTGGATGGGGCGCTTGAAAAAGCATTCAAGCACAACGGACCATATATTATTGATTGCAAAATCGATAAGGATGAATTCGTATTGCCCATGTTACCTCCGGGGGGCAGCATGGATGATATTATCGTGAAGTTGGAGGTGGAATCATGAAACGATATACTGTAGCAGTATTGGTGAAAAACCAGTTCGGCGTACTGAATCGTGTAACCAGTATGTTTCGCCGCCGACAGTTTAATATCAGTGCTTTGACTGTAAGTGAGACAGAAACAAGCGAGTTTTCCCGTATTACCGTTGTATTCAGCGGAGAAGAGACAGCCAAACAACAGCTTGTGAATCAGCTCTATAAATTACCGGATGTCTGTTCTATTAAGGAATTTTGTGAAGACAACTCGGTAAGTTGTGAATTGCTTTTAATTAAAATGGAGAATGAAGTAAAATCCCGGGATGATATCCGTAACGCTGTAGATGCTTTCGGTGCCGTTACCGTGGATTACTCCAAAGATTATATGATGTTCCGTCTTGCGGACACTACAAGAAGAATCGATGATTTTATCAATTTAATGAGAGATTATAAAATTCTCGAAATCTGCCGGACCGGCAGCGTATCCCTTGAAAAGGGAAGTACAACCATTCGTCAAATAATAAATTTATAAAAGAAAAGAGGAAATGAATTATGGCAAGAATTTTTTATCAGCAGGATTGTGATTTACAGAAACTTAGTGGCAAAACAGTGGCTATTATCGGCTATGGTTCTCAGGGGCATGCTCACGCATTAAACTTAAAAGACAGCGGAGTAGAAGTTGTGGTAGGTTTATATGAAGGCTCCAAAAGCTGGGCAAAAGCAGAAGCACAGGGATTAAAAGTTATGACTGCCGGAGAAGCAGCAAAAGTTGCTGATATTATCATGATCCTTATCAACGATGAAAAACAAGCAGCACTTTATAAAGAAAGCATTGAACCCAATCTGACAGAAGGTAAAACACTTGCTTTTGCACATGGTTTTAACATTCATTTTGGTTGTATCAAGCCTCCCAAGAATGTGAATGTCATTATGATTGCGCCCAAAGGACCCGGTCATACGGTTCGTTCCGAATACCAGGCAGGAAAAGGTGTTCCCTGTTTGATTGCTGTAGAACAGGATGCTACAGGTAATGCATGGGATCTTGGTCTTGCTTATGCACTTGGTATTGGCGGAGCCCGTGCAGGTGTACTGGAAACCAATTTCCGTACCGAGACGGAAACCGACTTATTTGGTGAGCAGGCTGTTCTTTGCGGTGGTGTTTGCGCTCTGATGCAGGCAGGTTATGAAACCTTAGTGGAAGCAGGATACGACCCCAGAAATGCTTATTTTGAGTGTATCCACGAAATGAAGCTTATTGTTGATTTGATTTATCAGAGCGGTTTTTCGGGTATGCGTTATTCCATCTCTAATACTGCTGAATACGGCGATTATATTACAGGTCCGAAGATTATAACGGAAGACACCAAGAAGGCTATGAAGCAGATTCTGAAGAATATTCAGGATGGCACTTTTGCAAAAGATTTCCTTTTGGATATGTCTTCTGCAGGAGCGCAGGTTCATTTTAATGCTATGAGAAAGCTGGCAAGCGAGCATCCTTCCGAGGTAGTGGGTGCAGATATCCGTAAGCTTTACAGCTGGAGTGATGAGGATAAACTGATTAATAACTAATGGGAGGTATTTTTATGTTAAAAGAAAATATAGTCAATGGAGTACAAAATGCCCCTCATCGTAGTCTGTTCCATGCGTTGGGATTGACCGAAGAGGAGCAATCCCGTCCATTGATTGGTATCGTAAGCTCCTATAATGAAATTGTTCCGGGTCATATGAACATTGATAAAATTGTGAATGCCGTTAAGTTAGGTGTTGCAATGGCAGGCGGTACGCCCATTGTTTTTCCGGCCATTGCGGTTTGCGATGGTATCGCTATGGGACATACGGGAATGAAGTATTCTCTCGTCACCCGTGATCTGATTGCAGATTCTACTGAGGCTATGGCTATGGCTCATGGTTTTGACGGTCTTGTAATGGTGCCAAATTGTGATAAAAATGTTCCCGGTCTTCTGATGGCTGCCGCAAGAGTAAATATTCCTACGGTTTTTGTCAGCGGCGGCCCTATGCTTGCAGGTAAGGTAGAAGGCCAAAAAACCAGTCTTTCCAGTATGTTTGAAGCAGTTGGGGCTTATTCTGCCGGTAAAATATCGGAAGAAAAATTAAAGGAATACGAATGTAAAACATGTCCTACCTGTGGTTCCTGCTCCGGTATGTACACGGCAAATTCCATGAATTGCTTAACGGAAGCTTTGGGTATGGGTCTTAGAGGAAACGGCACAATTCCTGCAGTATACTCTGCCCGTATTGAGCTTGCCAAACATGCCGGTATGGCAGTCATGGATATGGTTAAGAAAAATATCCGTCCCCGGGATATTATGACACAAACAGCACT
Source organism: Lachnospiraceae bacterium (assembly GCA_017473905.1). Lineage (GTDB taxonomy): Bacteria > Bacillota > Clostridia > Lachnospirales > Lachnospiraceae > UBA3766. The sequence goes on from JAFUJA010000009.1 coordinate 31,397, forward strand.
TATGAATGCACTGACGGTAGATATGGCTCTTGGCTGTTCTACCAACAGCATGCTTCATCTTCCTGCAATTGCCCATGAATGCGGTGTGGAATTGAATTTGGATATTGCTAATGAAATCAGTGCAAAAACCCCGAATTTGTGCCATCTTGCTCCTGCAGGAAGGACCTATATGGAAGACTTGGAGGAAGCAGGCGGTGTGTATGCCGTGATGAACGAGCTGAGCAAAAAAGGTTTGATTAACAGGGATTGCATGACCGTAACCGGCAAAACCATAGGAGAGAATATTTCCGGTTGTGATAATCTCAATCCGGAAGTTATTCGTTCTATAGATAATCCTTATAGTGAAACCGGTGGTATTGCGGTGTTGAAGGGGAACCTTGCACCGGAAGGAAGCGTAGTGAAGCGTTCTGCCGTGCTTCCGGAAATGCTTGTTCATGAAGGTCCTGCCCGGGTTTTTGACTGTGAAGAGGATGCACAGGCAGCAATCAATGCAGGTAAAATTGTAGCAGGAGATGTTGTGGTAATTCGTTATGAAGGTCCCAAGGGAGGCCCAGGCATGCGTGAGATGTTGAATCCTACTTCTGCAATTATGGGAATGGGACTTGGAAACAGCGTGGCACTTATTACCGATGGACGTTTTAGCGGAGCAACCCGTGGTGCCTGTGTCGGTCATATTACACCGGAAGCGGCATCCGGTGGAGTCATTGGCGTGGTAGAAGAAGGCGATATTATAAGTATTAACATACCTGAAAACACAATTCAGTTAAAAGTAGAGGAATCGGTTCTTGCGGAGCGTATGAAAAATTTTGTTCCGAAACAAAAAGAACTTTCCGGCTATTTGAAGCGCTATGCGGCACTTGTTTCAGGTGGTGCATCGGGGGCGATTTTGAACTGATATGAATGATTTAAAAGAAAAGTTAAAAACGTTGTGTATTTTCAGAGAATTACTGAAAGATAAGGTTCTTTCAGCACTATGCACTTATTTTGAAAACCCTGCAGGCTCGACGTATGCCGATTTTGTTGCGCAGCTTTATCAGGCGAACGGTGGAAATCTTGGGGAATATATCAAAGAGCTTTGTTTTAATAGCGAAAATATATACGTAAAAACAATTGGTCTCGGAAAGAATGTTCCCAAATATATGGTATCGTCTCTTCATTCAGAGCTGGATATTCTGCAAGAGGTATCCGAGCTGAACAAGGAAGCGCTTTGTAAAGGGCTTCCTTATCGTGGATTTTTGCCGGAGTTCACAACTACGGGATTGAGACTCAAAGATATTTATCTGCACAGAGCAGAAAATATAAGCAAATACGGTTATGGAATTTATGTGGGAAATCGTATGTTTTATGTAGAGAAAGGGGGCAATATTGTTCCCGTTCTGCACCCCGATAAAATATCCCTTTCCAATCTTGTGGATTACGAGCGGGAAAGAAAGATTATCCTTGATAACACCAAGGCTTTGCTCAGAGGAAAACCTGCCGCTAACATTCTGCTTACGGGAGATGCAGGCACCGGTAAATCCTCTACTGTAAAAGCGGTGGCAAATGCCCTTTGGGATGAGGGGATTCGTGTGATTGAAATACGTAAGGACCAGCTTCACGATATTTCTAAGATTTTGGATGAGCTGTCCGGCAATCCGCTTAAATTTATATTATTTATTGACGACCTTTCCTTTTTGAAAGACGATGATAATTTTAATGCACTTAAAGCTGTGCTGGAGGGTTCGGTTACGGTAAAATCCCCGAATGTGGTAATTTATGCAACCAGTAACCGCCGACACATCATCAAAGAAAAATTTTCAGACCGTGAAGGCGATGATGTACACCGTAATGATACCATGCAGGAACTGATTTCCCTGTCCGAACGTTTTGGAATTCATATTACTTTTTCAAAACCGGATAAGGAGACTTTTCTTCATATCGTGCATTGTATGGCAGAGGAAAATCATATCGATATGCCTGTGGATGAACTTGACATGCTGGCTGAGCGTTTTGTTTTAGAGCGTGGCGGAAGATCCGCCCGTCTTGCCCGGCAGTTTATTGATGGATTACTTTCCAAGTAATATAAAAGAACAGGAATCGGGTCATTTGCTCCAATTCCTGTTTTTTATGCATAAGAATTTCCTACGTAATAAAAAGTTTTACGTTTCCGGATTTAATTAGAAAATTCCTGTTCTTTTACATAGTCTAAAAATGTTTTCATGCTTTTAGAAATCCACTTATTTCTATGATAAATAAGCTGCTTCCAGATATCAACGTGTATATCGTACACATCAAGATAGCAGAGGACCCCTGAATCAACGAAATCTCTGGTGACAAAATCCGGTAAAAAAGATATCATATTGTTTTCGGCAATCATTCTGGTGATGATGTCGGTTCGACCGATTTCAAGAACAGGAGTTACTTCCAACGACATTTTTGCAAGCTCCCGGTCCATCACTCGTCTGTAGCCCTGACCGTATTCCGTCAGAATAAAAGGTTCATTGATGATGTCTTTAACGCATAGCTTTTTGATGCCGGCAAACTTTGAAGCCGTACTGGCAACAAAGTGCAAGGAAAGCGGTTGCTCTTTTGCTATGATATAATCCTTATTATATAAGCGGCTATCAAGTGTAATAATAAAATCCGCCTCGTTATGATCAAGCATATTAAGCATCAGTGCCGAGTCTCCGGTGGTAAATCGAATGGAGATGGATGGATACTTTTTATGAAAGTCAATATAGTGGGAGTTTATCATATCATCGCATATCGAATCCGGGGTAACAATGTGAATAGACCCTGAAAGTTCTTCTTTGGCACAGCTTTCTTTAAATTCATCCATTAGTGCACGAACCCCGTGAGCATAGGTAATCAGTTCATGTCCGCGCTCGGTGAGTGTGATTGAGTGGTTGATTCTTTCAAACAGAAGACAGTCGAGTTCTTCCTCCAGTTGTTTTATTTGAAAAGAAACCGTAGATTGTGAATATCCAAGATGTTCAGCAGCTTTTGTAAAACTTCCCAGCTCGGCAACATGGATAAAAGTAATTAAATTTCGCAGCTCCATTGTAATCCTCTCTGTATCGAAAATCTCGATAGAAAATAATAAAATCATTTGTTTAACTAATGCATAAAGAAATTATATAATATATGAACTAAAAACACAACCGGTCTTATAAAGTGTAATAAAAACAGACTTGTGGAGCTTGCTATTGAAGCGTATAATCAAAGAAACGAATTGGTTCTGACTGATGTCACTGAAACCATCGTAAAATGCAAACCTACGGAGGAATAACATGAAAAAGAACGAAAGAAGAAAGCATATCAACAAGAGCGTATGGATGGTATTGATGTCCTTACTCATGGCAACCGTATTTGCGGCATGTTCCCTTCCGACGGCTGACGTGTTAGGAGATTTGGCGAAGGATACCAATGAGAAGGAAGATGTTTCCGAGGACGAGGATGTAAAAGAAACGGATGAGGAGGAAGATACTTCCGAAGAGAAGCCTCTTGAACTTCTGTTTGTTGAAGGCGACGGAGGTCCGTATTCATTTATTTCACTGGAAGACGGTGAAAGCTATCAGTGGAACGGCTATTTAGAGGAAATATTCTTATGTTATGAGAAAAAAGTAAAGAGTATCAGCTCTAATATGTTTGTAGACTATGAAGGTGATGCAATACAGGATCATTTCTGTATGTTATCAATTATGGAGGGAAAGCCGGAACTGGAAGGTCGGCCGGAAGAATTAAGTGTTACGGTTACTTATGAAGACGGAGAAACGGATAATATTACGGTGGATATTGTTTATGAGAGCAGTTTTTTGGAATCAACCAATGTTTCCGCCGACACGCAGTTGGCAGATTGCATAAGAACAGCAATTATTACCTGTATCCTTGATCCCGCAATTGTGTCTTCACCGGATTATATGGAACCTGTCAGTGCAGATTTGGTGTCCCTGCTGGACTATGCCGGCCCAACTTTTAAAGAAGGTTTTGAGGAATGCATCGGATATACTGCAGAAGAATGTATTTCGAGGTTACAGTCTCAGGATGCAAGCGGTTTCTACATTTATGTTGAACCTACAAGAGTTAAGGTTGTTGTTACCGGCTCCCATGCAGATGCAAACGGTGGCGCTGACCCGATTATTGTGGAATAAAATCTCTTATATCTTTATGACAAAAAAATGATAAAATAACATCAAAAAACCCCGCATCAAGCTGTTTTGAAACAGTAGGATGCGGGGTTTTATATGTTTGTTTTAATTAATCGGTAAAGTTATCAAAGTAACCCTGAATGTGAATCATAGGTGTACCCTTATCACCGGAACCGCTGGTTAAGTCACAGAGTGAACCGATAAGGTCGGTTAACTGTCTGGGTGTGGTTCCCTGGGAAGCCATGTTACCAACAAGATTTCCGTCTTTTTCGCGAATGCTCTTGGAAATTGCTTCTTTTAATTCAGCACCGTTTAAGTTCTTGAAATCGTTGTCAGCAAGGTATTTTAACTTTAACTCGTTGGGGGTTCCGACTAAGCCGGAAGTAAAAGCAGGGGATACAACAGGGTCTGCAAGTTCCCAGATTTTACCCTGAGGATCTTTGAATGCACCGTCGCCGTAAACCATAACTTCGATATGCTTGCCGGTTTTATTTAAAATCTCTTTCTGGATGTCTTCCACCAGATCCTGACATTCTCTGGGGAAAAGCTTAATTGTATCTTCAGTGGATTTGTTGGAACCAAGAAGGCCGTATTTGGTGTTGTAGCCGCTTCCGTTTACGGAGCTTGTAAGAATGTCGTCCATACCGCAAACAACCTTAGCACCGGCTTCTTTTAAGAGACGTTTGGTTCTTACTCTTGTGTGAATGTCGCAGGTTAATACACAATCAGTATATTCTACAATGGTTTTAGCCTGGTTGGAGAAGATAATCTCTACTTCGGCACCGGCTTCTTTGATGATGTTTGCATAATAATCAACATAATCAACGCCGGTAAATTCGTGTTTGTTTTCGCCGAAAAGTTCACGATACTTCTCTAAGGTAAGCACATCATTGTAGGGGTTGATGCCATGCTCGTCCAGCTGATCGAAGGTAAGAAGTGCATTACCAACTTCATCGCTGGGGTAGCTTAACATAAGAACAACCTTCTTTGCACCCATAGCGATACCTCTTAAACAGATCGCAAAACGGTTACGGGATAAAATCGGGAAAATAACACCGATAGTTTCTCCGCCTAATTTTGCTCTTACGTCATCAGCAATGTTCTGTACAGAAGCATAATTACCCTGTGAACGGGCAACGATGGATTCTGTTAAGGCAAGGACATCTCTGTCACGCAGACTGAAGCCTTCGCTTTCAGCAGCTTCTAAAATGCTGTTGACAGCCATATCCACCAAATTGTCGCCCTGTCTGATAATCGGACAACGAATACCTCTTGAAACGGTTCCCACTTTTCTTTCCATAATTTTTTCATCTCCTTCTGCCGAGAATCCGGCAACTCTAAAAAAAACACAAAAACATTATACATGGTAGTTTTTTATCATGCAAGAAAAACTATCAAAAAATTCGTAAAAATATTTTTGAAAAAATTTATAAAAAAAAGCAGGAAAAAATTTTCCTGCATAAAAAAGCGGAGCCGGAGGGATTCGAACCCTCGTGCCCCGGAGGGCTAACGCATTTCGAGTGCGCCCCGTTATGACCACTTCGATACGGCTCCGAATGTGTTTATTCTATCTAAAAAAACCGGGAATGGCAAGACCCAAAATGATTGATTTCCAAAGCGGGCAGAGGATACCTTGGAAAGAAAGGGACATCCCTCTTTTTTCTTGTGTGTTCCACTGTTTTAGGATATAATAATAGGGTGGGTGCGGGAAACGTGCCCGCTCCAAATCGTATTATTTCCCATAAAAGACAGAAACAAAAAGGAGGAACAGCCATGAAGAGAATCGGTATGTTAACAAGCGGTGGTGATTGTCAGGCATTGAATGCAGCCATGCGCGGTGTGGTAAAAACCATGATGAACAGCGATGAAGAGGTGGAGGTTTACGGTTTCCTGGATGGCTACAGAGGCTTGATTTACGGAAATTACCGTATGCTGCAGAGTCAGGATTTTTCCGGTATCCTGACCAAGGGCGGTACCATTCTGGGAAGCTCAAGAACTCCTTTTAAAACGATTACGGACCCGGATGAAAACGGTCTGGATAAAGTGAAGGCAATGAAGCAGAATTACTATAAGTTAAATCTTGACTGTCTGGTAATTCTCGGAGGAAACGGCACCCACAAAACAGCCAATCTTCTCCGCAAGGAAGGACTGAACGTGGTAACCCTTCCCAAAACCATTGATAATGATTTGTACGGAACCGATATGACCTTCGGTTTCCAGAGTGCGGTGGATATTGCCACCAACTGCATAGACTGTATCCATACCACGGCATCTTCCCATTCAAGAGTTTTTATTGTGGAGGTAATGGGTCATAAAGTAGGATGGCTTACCTTGAATGCGGGTATGGCAAGCGGTGCGGACATTATCCTCATTCCGGAAATCCCCTACGATATCAAAAAAATCGCGGATGCCATCAATAAACGTAAAAAGAACGGCAGCCGTTTTACCATTATAGCAGTTGCGGAAGGTGCCATCTCCAAAGAAGATGCCAAGCTTTCCAAGAAAGAGTATCAGAAGAAATTAAAAGACAGCAAATATCCCAGCATTTCTTATGAAATTGCTGATAAAATCAAGCAGGTTACCGGTGAGGAAGTGCGTGTGACCGTGCCCGGGCATACCCAGCGCGGCGGTTCTCCTTGTCCCTATGACCGTGTTTTTGCATCCCGTCTCGGTTCCGAAGCTGCAAAGCTGATATTGGACGGGGAATATGGTTTTATGGTAGGATATAAAAATCGTGAAATCGTAAAAGTACCCCTGGAAGAAGTTGCGGGTAAGTTAAAATATGTAGATCCGGATTCCAGCATCGTAAAAGAAGCGAAGATGCTGGGTATCAGCTTCGGAGACTAATTTCTCTGAAGTTCCGGCAAAATTTCGGAAGGGCACCTTCTTCCGGAATGTAACAGGAAAGAAGGCAGGAAAGAAACATGTCCTATGTAGCACTTTATCGTAAGTTCCGACCTACTGTTTTTGAAGAAGTGAAAGGGCAGGAAGGAATTGTTACTACTCTGAAAAACCAAATAAAGTCAAACCGTATCGGCCATGCATATCTTTTTTGCGGTACCCGTGGTACGGGTAAAACCACCATTGCCAAGATTTTTGCCAAGGCTGCCAATTGCGAGAATCCTCAGGACGGAAGCCCTTGCGGTGAGTGTGAAATCTGCCGTAAAATCGCTGCCGGCACGGGAATGAACGTGATTGAAATCGACGCGGCATCCAATAATGGTGTGGATAATATCCGTGAAATCGTGGAAGAGGTAAATTACTCTCCCGCAGAAGGAAAGTACAAGGTTTATATCATTGACGAGGTGCATATGCTTTCTACCGGTGCTTTTAACGCTTTGTTAAAAACCTTGGAAGAGCCGCCCTCCTATGTGATTTTTATATTGGCAACAACGGAATCCCACAAGATTCCCATTACCATTTTGTCCCGTTGCCAGCGATATGATTTTAAAAGAATCGGCATGGACACCATTGGTGACAGAATCAGGGAACTGGTTGCCGCGGAAAGCGTGGACATTGAAGATGCGGCAATCAATCATATTGCCAAAGTGGCTGACGGTTCCATGCGAGATGCCCTGAGTCTTTTGGATCAGTGTATTGCGTTCCACTATAATGAGAAGCTTACCTATGAGAAGGTTTTAAATGTACTGGGTTCCGTGGATACGGGAGTTTTTGCGGATCTTTTGGAATGTGTCATTGATAAAAATATTACCGGCGCCATCGGTATTTTAGATGAAATTGTGGTACAGGGCAGGGATTTGACCCAGTTTGTCACGGATTTTACCTGGTATTTGAGAAATCTGATGCTTGCCAAATCTTCTGAGGTGTCTCCGGATACCCTGGAAATTTCCGCAGAGGCCCTTGCCCGTATGAAAAAAGAAGCGGAGCGGGTGGAATTAAATACCATCTTCCGCTACATCAGGATTTTCTCCGAGCTGGCAGGCAATATGCGCTATGCAAGCCAAAAGCGGATTATGATTGAAGTGGCTATCATTAAGCTGTGTAAGCCTCAGATGGAAACCGGCATGGATTCCCTTTTAGAGCGTATCAGGGATATTGAGAATCAGCTTGCGGGCGGCGTTGTGGCAGTCAGTCCGGCAGCAGTTTCCGGCGGCGGAGAATTTCCGGTGCAACCACAGAGCAAACCGAAGGTTCAGCTTCCCAAAGCTTTGCCGGAAGATATTCACATCGTTATGAAGAACTGGTCTGCGATTAAGGATATGATGGACCAGCCTTTTAAATCCTATTTGCAGGATGTGTACTTAAGTATTGACGGAGAGACACTGCTTCTTGTGGCAGAGTCATTTTTGGCGGAGTCCTATTTGAACAATCCGGAGTATTTTGACAAACTCAAGCAGGAAATGGATGATTGCGTGGGCAAAGAAATTTCCGTTCGGGTGGTAAGTCAGAAGAAAGATGATCCCGGGGAGCTTTTCCCCAATATTGAGAAAAAATTCGGGGAGAAGATTGAAATAGACGACGGACCAATCTGGTAAAAGTTCTTCCGGAAGGAAGCTTTTTATAAAAATGTAAAATGAATGTATGAATTATAAGGAGGTAACCCCATGGCAAAGCGTGGAGGATTCCCGGGCGGCGGAATGCCCGGAAACATGAATAATTTGATGAAGCAGGCGCAGAGAATGCAGCGTCAGATGGAAGAAAGCCAGAAGGAGATGGAAACCAAGGAATTTGAAGCCAAGGCAGGCGGCGGTGCGGTTAGCGTAACCGTTACCGGCAAGAGAGAAGTAACCAAGGTTGTTCTTGATCCCGATGTAGTGGATCCCGATGACATCGAAATGCTTCAGGATCTGATTATGGCTGCTACCAACGAAGCACTTCGTATGGTTGAGGATGCCAACAATGAAATGATGAATAAAATGACCGGCGGTATGAATTTGGGCGGATTCCCCTTCTAATTTCCGGTAAAAAGTGAGGAACTTTCAATGGAGCTTTACAGCGGATATATCGGAAAGTTAATAGAAGAACTGGAACGTCTGCCCGGCATTGGTGCCAAATCGGCGCAGCGGATGGCTTTTTATCTGATTAATCTGCCCCCGGAACGTGTAAAACGTCTGGCGGATACCATGATGGAAGCCAGAGCAAATATCAGACAGTGCAGTGAATGCTGCAACTTAACGGACAAGGAAGTTTGTCCGATATGCAGTAACACATCCAGAGACAAGTCGGTAATTATGGTAGTGGAAAATACAAGAGATTTGGCCGCTTACGAGAAAACCGGCAAATACAAGGGCGTTTATCATGTACTCCACGGTGCGATTTCTCCCATGATTGGAATCGGACCGGGAGACATTAAATTAAAAGAGCTGATTGTCCGTCTGGAAGGAGATGTGCAGGAGGTTATTATCGCTACCAATTCCAGTCTGGAAGGGGAGACCACTGCAATGTATATCAGCAAATTGGTAAAACCCACGGGAATTAAGGTAACCAGAATTGCCAGCGGCGTTCCCGTAGGCGGAGATTTGGAATATATCGATGAAGTGACTCTTTTAAGAGCCTTAGAAGGAAGAATCGAGTTGTAACATTCCGGCTTGAAAGAAGAGCCTGTCAGGTTATTTTGCAGTTGGAATTTACAGGATAAACGGGGTAAATTATATTTGGGGAGGTAAGCTTATGTCAGTAACAACAAAACCCTTCGGCAAAACAGCAGCCGGAGAAGAAGTAATGCTTTATACCATGGAAAACGCAAACGGTATGCGGGCATCCGTAACCAATTTCGGTGCGATTCTCGTAAATCTTTATGTAAAAGGCGCAGATGGCAAAGAACGTGATGTGGTATTGGGCTATGACAGCGTGGAAAGATATTTAACAGATGGTTCCGGACACGGCGCAACCATCGGACCCATTGCAAACAGAACGAAGGATGCGAAGTTTGTAATTGACGGTGTTACCTATCAGTTGGAGGTAAACGATAACGAGAATAACCTTCACAGCAGCCACACAAAGGGATTTCAGAAGCGTGTGTGGAAGGCATCTTTTTACGAGAATTCCGTTACTTTTAAATTGGATAAAAAGGATATGGATATGGGTCATCCCGGCAATATGAAGGTAAAAGTTACCTATTCCCTTACGGATGATGATGCCTTAAAAATTCATTACGAAGCAACCAGCGACAAAGATACCATCATTAACATGACCAACCATACATACTTTAACTTAAACGGTCATGAGTCAGGAACCGCGTATGACGAAATCCTTTGGATAAAGGCAGCAAAGTATACACCGGTAGTGGCAGGTGCCATTCCCATCGGTGAAATTGCCGCAGTGCGTGCCACACCCCTTGATTTCACTGTACCTAAGGCAGTGGGCAAGGATATCAACGCAGATTTCGAGCAGCTTAAGCTGGTAAACGGTTTTGACCATAACTGGGTTGTGGATGACTGGAATGGTGAAATCAAGAAGGTTGCAACTTTAGAGGACCCTGTATCAGGAATCCTTATGGAGACTTATACAGACCTTCCCGGAGTACAGTTTTATGCCGGAAACTTTATGGCAGATCAAAACGCCAAAGGCGGCGTATCCTATGAGCCCAGACAGGGACTTTGTCTGGAAACCCAGTATTATCCCAATTCTGCCAATCAGGAAGGCTTCCCCAGACCTTTGTTCGGACCGGATAAGCCTTACGACACCACAACAATCTATAAATTTATCGTAAAATAAAAGGGCTCGGCCCTGAAACGGGAGATGTACCATGGCAGCAGGATTGACGCCGGATGAAAAGTTCATGAAGGAAGCCGTTAAAGAGGCAAAGAAGGCAGCTGCCCTGGGGGAAGTTCCCATCGGCTGTGTCATTGTTCACGAAGGCGCTATTATTGCCCGGGGCTATAACCGTCGTAAGACAGATAAAAGCACCCTGTCCCATGCGGAAATCAATGCAATTGCCAAGGCTAGTAAAAAACTGGGCGACTGGCGTCTGGAGGAGTGTACCCTCTACGTCACGTTAGAGCCTTGCCAGATGTGTGCGGGAGCCATTGTACAGGCAAGAATCCCCAAGGTAGTTCAGGCTTGCCGTAATGTAAAAGCCGGCTGTGGCGGAACTATTATCAATCTTCTGAATATGCCTGCTTTTAATCATCAGGTAGAAATAGAGGAAGGTGTTCTGGAGGAAGAGTGCAGCAAAATGCTGACGGACTTTTTTAGGGCGCTGCGGGTGAAGCTGAAGGCTGAGAAGCGGGAATGAAATATAAGATTATGAAATGATTTTTAAGGAGTGAATAGATATGATGTATCCATTTATGACTCTTGATGACGGAACGGAAATTGTGCATTCAGAAATTTTAAATATTGACGGGAAAGAAAAGGTAAAAGTATATATTGAGAAACCGATTCACTTGGGATTCAAATCAGTGCAGTGTTATTTGCCCGATTATGAATGGAGTAATAATGATGGATTTAATGAACAGGAAATGGATTATTATAAAGAGTTTATTCAGTCATTAGCCCATATTATTATTGAACTTGCAAGAGAAGGAGGCTTTGATAATGCCTCAAATTTTTAAAATTGGCGGTTATTTGTTATATTTCTGGAGCAATGAAGAAGATCCTTTGGAACCGGTACACTTCCATATAACCGATGGTGTCCCAACGAAAGATGCTACAAAAGTATGGATGACAAAATCCGGACATTGCCTATTGTGTCATAATAAATCGAATATTCCTCAGCATAAGTTGAAGAAAATCATGGATATTGCTGAAGCGAGACATAAATTCATTGTTGATAAGTGGCATGAATATTTTAAGGAGATTAGATTTTATTGCTAATTTACGAATGATAGACTCTAAGCGCAAGTCTGGTCAATAACAGTGTAATTTGATTAGAGAAATACAGTAGAAATACCGTATTTCTCTTTTCTTATTGAATTACCTCAACCAACGCTTCGTCCTCCGATTAAGCCCTATAGCATTTTAGATATTGGGTGCGGAGAAGGAAAAGACGCGGTGAACAAAAACAATTTGTAACTTTTTCTCTACCTCATTTGTACTATTAGTGAAGGACCTTTAAAAAAAGTAATCAGGAGTACTCATGAAAACAGATTTAAAGAAGTTGATGGAATGTTATCAACAGAATTTGTATGCGGTGGCGTATAACGTGTGTAAAAATCCGGAAGATGCCGAAGATGCGGTTCAGGATACGTTCCTTCAATACTACACAGGAAATTACAAATTTGAAAGTGAACAGCACATCAGAGCATGGCTGATTCGCGTGACAATTAATAAAGCAAAAAATGCAAACAGGACTTTCTGGCGTCAGAATAAAGTATCTCTGGAGGAATATATGGAGACACTTACGTTTGATACACCGGAATCGGAGCATTTATTTGAGACGGTGATGGAAATGCCGCAGAAGTATCGTATTGTAATACATCTTTTTTATTACGAAGATTATTCCATTAAGGAAATTGCGGACATTTTACATATATCGGAAAGCAATGTAAAAATACGTTTGTCACGGGGAAGAACAATGCTCAAAGAGATTTTGAAGGAGGAATGGGATGATGACAAATAAAGAAAAATATAAAAATGCGTTTTCGGTTTTACATACCTCCGACGATTTTATAATGGAGGTAGAGAAGATGAAAAACAGTTATAAAAAGAGAAAGAGAAATATCGTTGCAGCGGCGGCTGCAGCAGTTGCAATGTGTGTGGTAGTGGGAGGTTCCACTTCTGCGTATGCCTGCAATGTAGGAAACATTCAGCGTCACGTACAAATCTGGTTAAAAGGGGATCAGACAGATGCAATTATGAATATTTCATCCGACGGTTCCGTTGCAGAGTATGAAATTATCTATCAGGACGAAGAAGGTGTGGAACATACCATAAATGGCGGCGGTGTTGCCATGGAAGGTGTATCCGGTGAAGAAAGACCTCTTACGGAAGAGGAAATTATGACGTATTTAAATGAGCCGGATGTCCGCTATGAAGAGGATGGCAGTGTCTGGATTTATTGCAAAGACAAGAAGATGGAAATTACGGATAAGTTTGACGAAGAAGGAGTATGCAGGGTACAGGTACAGGGGGAAGACATTACCTATTATATAACCGCTTATTATAAAGAAGGGTGGAATATGAGTAATGATAAATTCATAGATTAATCAAAAACGAGGAATAGTGAGTGGATACTATTCCTCGTTTAAATTTTCGGAAAGCGGCAGGGTGAAAATAAACTCACTTCCTTCCCCTTCCGTACTGATTACGTTAATGTTTTCCCCGTGGGCACGAATGATTTCACGGGTGATGGACAGACCTAAGCCGGTGCCCTTTTTATCCTTGCCTCGGGATAAATCCGTTTTATAGAAACGGTCCCAAATCTGGCGAATGCTTTCTTTGGGGATTCCGATGCCCTGGTCTTTTACGCTGACCAGAACTTTGTTGTGTTTCTCCACTGTTTCAATTCGGATAAAAGAATCCTTGTGGCTGAATTTAATAGCATTGTCCAAAAGGTTATAAAGCACCTGCTCAAGCTTGGTTACGTCACCGTGTACATACAGGTTTTCACCGGTCAGAATGAGCTGCAGGGTGATTTTTTTCTGGACGCAGGAGCCTTCAAAGGTGGCTGCGGTTTTGCGGATGATTTCATTTAAATCGAAATCCGTTTTTTCTAAAACCATGCCTTCCGTATTTAAGTTATTCAAGGTAAGTAAGCTGTTAGTCAGCTTAATCAGACGGTCGGATTCATTCCGGACAATATTCAAATATTTTTCATACAGTTCCGGCGGAATGGTGCCGTCCAGCATAGCTTCCGAGTATCCTTTTATGGAGGTTAGGGGAGAGCGGAAATCGTGGGATACATTGGCAACCAGTTTTTTCTGGTCATCCTCACCACGGGCCAGCTCACTTGCCATATAGGAAAGTGAAGCGGCAAGATAGCCGATTTCGTCCTCACTGTCTACCTGAAACTGGTAGTGCAAATTACCGCTCGCGTATTCTTCCGTTGCTTTTGTGATTTTACGCAGCGGTCTGTAAACGAAGTTGGTAAAAAAGATAATAATGATTGAGGACAGCATAAAAAGTATCAGCAGTATGATGTAGGAAATATTCAGAAGCTGGTTGCTGAATGCCTCCAGCTCTGCAATTGCCGTATGTATTACCACATAGCCCTGCACTTTAAAATCAATCACAATGGGGGCATAAATGCTTAAGACTTCTTCTTCAAAGGAATCATAAAAGGTTCCGACGGAGTAGTAGCTTCCTGAATTTCCGGCGGGATCGAAGCCTTCTACCACCACAGTATTGTTTACATCCATAGTGGTGGAGGAATCTAAAATGATTGAGCCGGAAGGGCTGATAATCCAAATGGTGGAAGATAAATATACATCCAGCATTTCAATTTCGTTTTGCACCGTATCCAGAGATGTAATGCTGTTGTAAAGGTCTGTTGCATAGGTGTCGGCAATCAGGGTTGCTTCTTTGTAAAGACTCTCTGCTTTGTTTCGAATCAGCATGTCCTTTGTCATGGAAGAACCGAAGGTGGCAACCACCAGAAAACCGAAGAAACCAAAGATTAAATATGCAATCAGAAACTTTAAATAAAGTGTTCTTTTCATGGGATTCTCCCTTTATTTCATCACTTCAAATTTATATCCTACGCCCCATACCGTATCAATGCGCCAGCATTCATGGTCATTGATTTTTTCGCGAAGACGTTTAATGTGTACGTCCACGGTACGGGTATCTCCCACGTATTCGTATCCCCAGATTTTATCCAGAAGCTGTTCGCGGGTAAAAACTCTTTTAGGAGAAGACGCGAGAAAATACAGAAGCTCTAACTCCTTGGGAGGCATATCGATAGGTTCGCCTTTGTAAAGAACGGAGTAGTTGGAAAGACTGACAACAAGGTCGGGATATTCCACTGTCTGCTGGCTGACTGCCTCTTCCGGAGCCGCTGCGGGTTCCATTTTATAACGACGTAAAACTGCTTTTACACGGGCAACAAGCTCTTTGGAATCAAAGGGCTTCTCCATATAATCGTCCGCACCCAGCTCAAGCCCGAGTACTTTGTCAAAGATTTCTCCTTTGGCCGAAAGCATGATAATGGGAATCTGGGATTTGGCCCGTACCTGACGGCATACCTGATAGCCGTCGATGCCGGGAAGCATAATATCCAGCAAAATTAAATGGGGTGTAAAAGCATCCACGGCAGAAAGTGCGGATTCTCCATCGTTTACAATCATTGTTTCGAAGCATTCCTTGGTTAAGTACAGGGAAATCAGCTCTGCGATATTGTTATCGTCGTCTACAATGAGAATTTTCTGTTTCGTTGCCATAACGTATCCTCCCTCTTTTACATAAAATTATTTGAATTCTACTATGGTTACACCTGCGTCGCCTTCCCCGAATTCACCCAGACGGAAGGATTTGACGTAGTGAAGTTTTTTCACATGTTTGTGTACTGCCTGACGCAGTGCGCCGGTTCCCTTGCCGTGTACCACACGTACGCTGTTTAAGTGGGACAGATATGCGTCATCCAGATATTTATCCAGCTCCGCAAGGGCTTCGTCCACGGTTCTTCCCAGAAGATTGATTTCGGGAGAAATGGTGGAAGACTTGGAGAAGGCGCCACTGTAGGTAAGGCGTTTTTCTTTGCCGGTTGTGGGGGCATCTTCCTGAATTAACTGCAAATCCTTAATGTTTGCCTGGGTTCGCATGATACCGCACTGGACAAAAAGGTTTCCTTTTGCGTCCGGCTTGGTGTGTACTGTTCCTTTTAAGCCCATGGAGATGATTTTTACCGTATCTCCGATTAAAAGGTCTTCCGCCTTTAAAACGGTGTGATGCTCTTTCTTTTTCTCTGTTTTAAGAGCATCACTTTTGGCTGAAATCTTGTTACGCAGCTTCTGGCGGGTTTTTTCCATATCCTGTATGGAGCCGCCTTTCTGGTAGGAACGGATTGCCTTGTCGGCGGTGTCTTTTGCTTCCTGCAGAATTTCTCTTGCCTCTTCGTTGGCTTCCCGTAAAATGCGCTCCTTGCTTTCTTCCAGCTTCCGCTGTTTGGCAGCAATGTCTTCCTGTAAGGAATGCATTTTTTTCTTATAAGCCTCTATTTCAAGACGTTCATTTTCGATGGTGATTCTGGATTGCTCAAGGTCGGATAAAAGGTCCTCGAAGCTTTCCTTTTCTTCGCTGATTTCTTCCTTTGCCCTGTCGATGATATCCATGGGAAGGCCAAGCTTCTGGGAAATCGCGAAAGCATTACTTTTACCCGGAATACCTACAAGAATACGGTAGGTGGGAGAAAGTGTTTCCACGTCAAATTCACAGCTGGCATTCTCCACGAAAGGCGTGGATAGTGCAAAAACCTTTAACTCGCTGTAGTGGGTGGTTGCCATGGTGCGGATTCCCCTGTCATGGAGATACCGTAAAATGGCGATTGCCAGTGCCGCACCCTCCGTAGGGTCCGTTCCCGCACAAAGCTCATCAAAGAGACAGAGGGAATCTCCGTCTGCATGTTTTAAAATAGATATAATGTTGGTCATGTGGGCAGAGAAGGTACTTAAACTCTGTTCAATGCTCTGCTCGTCACCGATGTCTGCAAAAATCTCGTTAAAAACACACAATTCGCTCCGGTCCTTTGCAGGGATATGCAGACCGGACTGTCCCATGGCACAAAACAGGCCTACTGTTTTTAAGGAAACAGTTTTACCGCCGGTATTGGGGCCGGTCACAACAAGAAGGTCGAAGTCGGTACCTAAAGAGATGTCGATGGGTACTACTTTTTTAGAATCGATTAAGGGGTGACGGGCCTTGTTTAATTTCAGGGTTTTCTCCTGATGATATATGGGTTTGGATGCATTCTGTGCAAGGGCAAGACCGCCTTTGGCAAATATAAAATCAAGCTCTGTCAGCGCATCCTGATTTCCCAGCAGTTCCGTGGCATTTTCTCCGGCGAGACTGCTTAAATTCCCCAGAATGATTTCGATTTCTTCCGCTTCCTGCATGGATAATTCCTGAAGCTTGTTGTTTAATTCCACAATGGCAGCAGGCTCGATAAAGAAGGTGGAACCTGCCTTGGACTGGTCATGCACCATACCGTGTACCATGCCCTTGTATTCTGCCTTGACTGGAATACAGTAACGGTTGTTTCGCTGGGTAATGACCGCATCCTGCAAATAGGTGCGGTAGGTGGAATTCACCATGGTATTTAACTGGCTGTGTATTTTCTCGCCGGTAAGCATCATACTGCGGCGGATGTGTTTTAAGGCAGGGCTTGCATCATCCGCAACTTCTTCTTCCGAGATGAGACAGCGGCGGATTTCCTTGGAAAGGTTCACCAGAGGCACAAGTACCTCAAAAAGACCGGTTAAGGTATCATCCGGCTCATCTTCACGTTCTTTTTTACCGTATTGTTTTACACGGGCGGCACATTCCGCCAAAGATGCGATGCGTAAAAGCTCCGACGGGGAAAGGGATACCCCCAGGGTTAGGTTCTGTAAAGTGCGGTATAAATCGTAATTTCCCTGAAAGGAAATCCGTCCTTTCCGTAAAAGTCTTGCGGCCGCATCCGCAGTGTTGGTCTGGGCTTTTTCAATCAGTCCCATGTCCGTTCCCGGTTCCAGTGCCTCGCATTTTCTTTTCCCCAAAGGGGAAGATGCGTGGTCGCATAAAAGTGTAATTATTTTATCGTATTCCAAAATACGCAATGCTCGTTCGTTCATGTTTCTCTCCGATTTTACTTCATGGATTCCTTCGTTTCCAAAAGGAATGCAAATACTTTTTTTATAATAACATAGTTTAGAATAAAATGCTATTTTCTATTATCTTCTTTTTATGGTATACTAACGGAGGAAGTGTGCCCGGATTCGGGTTTGTATAAAAGTGAAATACGAAAAATCGGAGGAAAAGGATGAAAGAGCAGCAGGATAGCGATTATTCCTTTTTACAGGAGAAAATAAAAGAACGTCCCATTAACCGTAAAAAGCTTTTCAGAAACATGATAACCACTGCGACTTTTGCCGTAGTATTCGGCTTTGTGGCCTGTTTCGTGTTCATTCTTCTGGAACCGGTTATCAGCAGCTGGATTGACCCTACCCTGAATCAGCCGGAGGAAAATATCGTGGTACTTCCCACGGAGGAAGAGGAAAAACTTCTGGAAGATATGGTGCAGGATGAAGAAGAACTTCTGGAGAACCAGCAGACCACCACGGGACAGCTTTCCAGTACGGTTTCTGACCGGGAACTTCAGGTAACGGATTATCAGATGCTTTATGACCGGTTGGGCGAGGTGGCAAGAGAGGCAGAGAAAAGTGTGGTAAAAGTAACCGGCGTCAGCTCCGGAACCAATTGGTTTCATAACACAACGGAGCGTGAAAACGAAACTTCCGGCCTCATTATTACCGACAATACCACAGAGCTTCTGATACTTACTTACTACGATGTCATAAAAGATGCTACGGAAATAGTGGTAACCTTTTGCAATGATGAGCAGGTTGTTGCTACCATTAAGAAGGATGATAAAAATACGGGTCTTGCGGTAATTGCCATTGATTTAAAAGTGATTTCGGAAGAGACCAAAAAAGAGATTGCCTACGCAACTCTGGGCAGTTCCAATTCCGGAAATCTTGTGGGTGATTTGGTGATTGCCCTGGGCGGGCCCATGGGATATACGGAGTCTCGTTGTTATGGAATGGTAACTTCCGCTGCAGCCCGTATCAGTCTGGTAGATATGAATTACCGTCTTTTGACCACGGATATTTACGGTAGTAAAAATGCTTTTGGAATTCTTGTAAACACCAGAGGTCAGGTAATCGGTATCATCAGTCAGAAATACAATACTTCCGATTTGCAGAATCAGGTTTCCGCAATCGGCATTACGGAGCTGAAAAAGGTTGTGGAAAACCTTTCCAATAAGAAAGATACTACCATGCTTGGTGTGTATGTGACGGATGTGACGGAGGAAGCCAAAACCCATTTGGGTGTGCCTGACGGCGCATATGTTACGGATGTAAAAATCAACTCTCCCGCCATGCTTACCGGCATCAGCCGCGGGGATGTTATTACGGCGGTGGAAGATGCCGTGGTAACAAGCGTATCCGAGTACATTACCGAACTTCGTAAACACCACCCCGGGCAGGTCGTTACCATCACCCTTATGCGTTCCAGCGTAGACGGCTATAAGGAAATGGATGTAAAAGTTACGTTGGAAGCATTGGAATAAAAGAAAAGAAAGTGAGATTTTTAACATGAGATATATTCAGGAATTAAAAGAAGGAAGCGCAATTAAGGATGTGTACCTCTGCAAGCAGAAAAATGCTGCAACCACCAAAAACGGTAAGGAATACTACAATGTTATTTTACAGGATAAAACAGGCACCATTGATGCCAAAGTGTGGGAGCCCAACAGCTTTGGCATTGCTGAATTTTCCGCCCATGACTATGTGTTTATCAATGGGGACGTAACCTCTTTTAACGGTGCTTTGCAGGTAAACATCAAACAGGCAAGAGTGGCGGACGAAGGAGACTATAATGAGGCGGATTATTTCCCCGTCAGTTCTAAAAATATCGATGAAATGTATAATGAACTTCTGGGCATTATTAAGGGCATCGGAAACAAGGATTTGAAGAAACTTTTGGAAGCGTTTTTTGTGGAAGACGAGAAGTTTATCGCAGCTTTTAAAAAGTCTTCAGCCGCAAAAACCGTGCATCACGGCTTCATCGGCGGCCTGCTGGAGCATACCTTAAGCGTTACCAGGCTGTGTGCTTATT
The DNA here is from genome assembly GCA_017473905.1 of Lachnospiraceae bacterium. GTDB lineage: Bacteria > Bacillota > Clostridia > Lachnospirales > Lachnospiraceae > UBA3766. The sequence goes on from JAFUJA010000009.1 coordinate 51,241, forward strand.
ACTGTACCACTTATCCTGCATTGAAGAAGGATTTGCTTCTGACTGCGGCAATTTTACATGATATCGGTAAGGTAAAAGAGTTTTCTCCTTTCCCGGATAATGACTACACCGATGACGGCAATCTTTTAGGTCATATTGTGATGGGTGTTGAAATGATTACGGATAAGGTGAGAGGAATTCCTGAGTTTTCCAAGGTTTTGGAAAGCGAGTTAAAGCATTGTATTGTTTCACACCACGGCAAATTGGAGTTTGGTTCCCCCAAGGTTCCGGCCCTGATGGAAGCGGTTGCCTTAAACTATGCGGACGATACCGATGCGAAGCTTCAGATGTTTACAGAACTTATCAATAAAACAGATACTTATGACTGGTTGGGCTATAACCGCTTGCTTGAAAGCAACGTAAGACTTACCAGAGGAGAATAAAAACATAAAATCGGGCAGACGGATTGTTCCGTAAGGGATAAAAGTCTGCCCTTGTTGTATAAAGGATTAAATATGGACATGTATAAAAAAGGCGATTGCCTGACAATTATAATTGAGGATATTGATACGGAGGGACAGGGCATCGGCAAGGCCGATGGCTATACTCTCTTTGTAAAAGACGCCCTTGTAGGGGATAAGGCGAAAGTAAAAATCATGAAGGCAAAGAAAAATTATGCCTTTGCACGGTTGGAGGAGATTATTGAACCTTCTGCCCATCGTATTGAGCCTAAGTGTGAGCATCACCGCCGTTGCGGCGGCTGTCAGCTGCAGTGTCTGTCCTATGAAGCACAGCTTGCTTTTAAAGAGAAAAAAGTACGGAACAATCTGGTGCGAATCGGAGGTTTTACGGAGGAAGAAATCGATAAGGTAATGCAGCCCATTATCGGCATGGAAGTGCCTTTTTATTACCGTAATAAGGCTCAGTACCCTGTCGGCAGAGATAAAAAGACCGGAAAAGCAGTAGCGGGCTTTTATGCCCAGCGTACCCATGACATTATTCCGAATACGGAGTGTGCCCTGGGGGTGGCTGAAAACAAGGAGATTCTGGAGAGGATTCTTGCATGGATGGAGCAGTGTAAGGTGTCTGCCTACGACGAGACAACGGGAGCTGGGCTGGTGCGCCATGTGCTGATTCGCAAAGGTTTCGTCAGCGGAGAACTGATGGTTTGCCTTGTGGTAAACGGTAAGGAGCTGCCCGGAGAAGATGCTCTTATTGACACTTTAAAAGAAGTGCCCGGCATGAAGAGTATTTCCATCAGCATCAATCGGGAAAATACCAATGTTATTATGGGGAAAACAATCCGTACCATTTGGGGAAGTGATACCATAGAGGATACGCTCGGAGGCATCAGATTCCGGATTTCACCTTTATCCTTTTATCAGGTAAATCCCGTACAGACAGAGAAACTGTACGCAAAGGCTGTGGAGTTTGCAGGTCTTACCGGAAAGGAAAGTGTGTGGGATTTATATTGCGGTATCGGCACCATTTCCCTTTTTATGGCGAAAAATGCAGGGAAGGTATACGGTGTTGAAATTATTCCGGAGGCCATTGAAGATGCCAAGGGAAATGCAGAACGGAACGGCTTTACCAATACGGAATTTTTTGTGGGCAAGGCAGAAGAGGTTTTGCCGGAGTTTTATGAGAAAGCGGGTAAAACGGCAGAATTGGATGCCGGACACGTCGAGGCAGAATTCAACGAAGCCGGAAATGCATCACCGGACAGCGAAGCAGACATGCTTCATCCGGATGTGATTGTGGTAGACCCGCCCCGTAAGGGCTGCGATGTCCAGTGCCTTGATACGATGCTGAAAATGCAACCGGAGCGAATCGTATATGTCAGCTGCGACAGTGCCACCCTGGCGAGGGATTTAAAGATTTTATGCGAGGGCGGATATGAGTTGAAGAAGGCTGTGTGCGTGGATATGTTTGGGATGACGGTGCATGTGGAGTGCGTAACACTGCTCCAAAGGAAAAATACCTGAAACTCCTTGAATTTAGGCACTTTGAGCGACATATACTCTTCTCTCAAAGTGACCGAAAAGAGAAGAAAAAGGCAATTTCCAACGGAGTAAACGTCCAAG
>JAFUJA010000010.1 GCA_017473905.1 Lachnospiraceae bacterium
GTAGTTAACGGTGTTGAGCCTAAGGATAGAGATATCGCGATGGTATTCCAGAACTACGCTCTGTATCCTCATATGTCCGTATATGAGAACATGGCATTCGGTCTTAAGTTAAGAAAGGTTCCCAAGGATCAGATTGATAAGATGGTTAAGGATGCAGCTAAGATCCTCGACCTGACTCCCCTTCTGGACAGAAAGCCTAAGGCTCTTTCCGGTGGTCAGAGACAGCGTGTTGCTATGGGTCGTGCTATCGTTCGTAATCCTAAGGTATTCCTTATGGACGAGCCTCTTTCCAACCTTGATGCTAAGCTCCGTGTACAGATGCGTATTGAGATCGCTAAGTTACATCAGAGATTAGGTACCACCATCATCTACGTAACACATGACCAGACCGAGGCTATGACACTTGGTACCAGAATCGTTGTTATGAAAGACGGTGTTATCCAGCAGGTAGATACTCCTCAGAACCTTTACGAGAAGCCTCAGAACTTATTCGTAGCTGGTTTCATGGGATCTCCTCAGATGAACTTCCTTGATGCAATCGTTGAAGTTCAGGGTGAAACTGCATACCTTCAGGTAGCTGGTCACTCCATTCCCCTTCCTCCCGCTAAGTCCAAGAAGTTAATCGAGGGCGGCTATGAAGGAAGAAGCGTAACATTCGGTATCCGTCCTGAAGACGTATATGATAGCGAAATGTACGTAGAAACTTCTCCTATGAGCGTATTCGAATCTACCATTAAGGTATACGAATTACTTGGTGCAGAAGTTTACTTATACTTCGATCTTGAAATGTTCCCTATGACTGCAAGAGTTGATTCCAGAACAACTGCAAGACCCGGAGATACCATTAAGTTTGCTCTTGATGTTGAAAAGATTCACGTATTCGACAAAGAAACAGAGCACATCATTACCAACTAGTTTATACAAAGCGGTTCGCTTAGGCGGACCGCTTTTTTTCATGCATAGAGGAAATTTCATGTATGAAAAATATGATGCGAACTTTGGGAAGAAGGAATGAATTGATTTGCAATAAAGATTCTTTCTTATTGTATAAATATGTAACTTGTATTACAATTGAAAAAGGGGTTAAAAATTTACTTATGGAGGTATTAAAATGGCAAAAACAGCAGCTGACATCATGAAACTGATTCAGGAACAGGACATTAAAATGGTGGATTTTAAAATCGTAGACATTAATGGTCAGTTCCGTCACGTTACCATTCCTGCGTCACAGTTTACGGAGGATACCATGAAAAACGGTATCGGTTTTGACGCATCCAACTACGGTTATGCAGTTGTAGAGAAGAGTGATATGGTTTTTATACCGGATTTGGATACTGCGATTGTGGATCCTTACTGTGAGATTTCCACCTTGTCCATTACCGGTAATGCAATGATTATCGACTATCCGGAGAATCGTCCTTTGGACCAGTATCCCCGTAATATCGTTCTTGCTGCAGAGCAGTATATGAAGGACAGCGGAATCGCGGATACCATGTTGATTTTACCTGAATTTGAATTTCATCTTTTTGACAGCGTAGGCTGGTCTGTTCAGCCCAATGCCATTGGTGTATCCATGGACGCGGAGCAGGCTTACTGGAACAGTGATTTACAGGGGCAGGGCTGTGTGGTTGCCCATCAGAAGAATTACCACATTGCGAAGCCCTTTGACGGTACTTACGAATGCCGCGCCGAAATGTGCTTGGAGCTCGAAAAAATGGGCATTCAGATTAAGTATCATCATCCTGAAGTGGGTGTAGCGGGACAGTTTGAAATTGAGCCTATGCTGGGACAGATGTCCGCTATGGCAGATGCTTCCATGATGATTAAATATGTTATCCACAATACTGCCTTAAAATACGGCAAAGTTGCTACTTTTATGCCCAAGCCCGTATACGGAGAGGCAGGAAACGGTATGCATGTACACATGCTTCTTTTAAAAGACGGCGAACCTGTATTTTCCGATGATGAGGGCTATTCCCATTTAAGTAAAACCGCACACTATTTTATGGGCGGATTATTGAAGCATATTGCGTCTTTGTGTGCCATTACCAATCCCAGCACCAACTCTTTTAAAAGACTGGTGCCCGGTTTTGAGGCTCCTGTAACGGTGGGTTACGCAACCTCCAACAGAAGCGCGGTTATCCGCATTCCCGCTTACGCGAAAACGCCGAAGCTGCGTCGTTTCGAAATCCGTAATCCGGATGCGACCTGTAATCCCTACCTGTGCTATGCAGCCCTTCTGATGGCAGGTATTGACGGAATTAAAAACCAAATCGACCCTCATGAGAACGGCTGGGGACCCTATGACATGAATCTGTACTCCCTTTCTCCGGAAGAGAAGGCGAAGCTTACCTCCCTTCCCACACGTCTGGAGGACGCACTGGATGCGCTGGAGGCTGACCACGATTATCTGACCGCAGGCGGCGTATTCCCTGAGCATTTGATTAAGAATTTTATCACCTTAAAACGGAAGGAATGTGCGCAGATGTCCGCAATTCCCCATCCTGCGGAATTTGACAAATATTTTAATCTGTAAAATAACAGGGGCGCCATAGGCGCCCTTCGTGATTCTGCAACGATTGTTTTATAAAAGAATAGAAAATGCCAATAGTATTCTGTTAAAAAGACGGCATTTCTCAATAGAAAGGAGCTAAAATATGCCTCATATTGTAATTAAAATGTATCCCGGCAGAAGCGGGGAAATCAAAGAAAACCTTGCCCGGAAGGTGGCAGAAACCGTAAAGGAAGAATTGCAGATTGACGCATCTGCGATTTCCGTAAGTGTGGAAGAAATACCCAAAGAAGATTGGAAAGAGCAGGTTTATGATAAAGACATTAAGGATCATGCCAACGTGTATGTGAAGCCGGGGTATGAGATGTAAAAGGAAGGATTCCTCAAAATGTTACTTTCTCTTGGTGGAATCCCTTGCATTCCGGGGTTATAATATGTTAAAAATAGTTGCAAAGGTAGGAAAAATATGAAAGATACAAGAAAGTATTACGTTGATAACATTCGCTGGATTACCGTGGTGCTGGTGGTAATTTATCATGTGATTTATATGTATAACGGTGTGATGGAATTCGGTGTCATCGGTCCCTTTCAGGAGGTACAGTATCAGGATATAATCGCTTATGTGCTCTATCCCTGGTTTATGGTGATTCTTTTTATTATCTCCGGAATGTGTTCCCGCTATTATCTGGAGAAGCATACCATCAAGGAATTTATCCGGAGTAAAACCAGACGACTTCTGGTGCCTTCCACCATAGGTCTTTTGGTGTTTCAGTGGATTTTGGGGTATTACAATATGGCAATCAGCGGTGCGTTTGAAACCATGCCAAATACGATTCCAAAAGTGATTCTCTGGATGATTATGGCACTTTCCGGAACAGGCGTGTTGTGGTATATCCAGCTTCTGTGGTTGTATTGCATGATACTGGCATTTTTACGGAAGTTTGAAAAAGGCAAGCTCTATGCATTCTGCAAAAAGGCCAATCCCTGGATTCTGGTTGCTTTGGGCGTGGTTGTCTGGCTCAGTGGCCTGATTTTAAATATGCCCATTGTTACCGTATACCGGTTCGGAATTTACGGTGTCAGCTTCTTTTTAGGATATTATGTATTCGCCCATGATGAGGTAATTGACCGTTTGTGTAAGTGGTGGTATGTGTTTGTTGCCGGAGCGCTTGCTCTTGGAATTCCCTATTTATGGTTATCCTTTGGTCAGGATTACACTGCAAAAAATGTGTTACAGTCCCCGTTGACCGTGGCATACGGGTGGTTTGTGATTCTTGCGATTTTTGCAATCATGAAAAAATGGGGGAATAAGCAGAATGCTTTTACCGCATGGATGTCTTCCCGAAATTTCGGTTTATATGTATTCCATTACCTTCCGCTTGCGGTTGTGTGTTTTTATATGGACCGCAACGGTAACTTCCCCATTCCGGTTTGCTATCTGATTGCCGCGGTGGCATCCTTTGCCGGCGGATATCTTTTAAACGAAATCATTTCCCGCATACCAGTTTTACGCTGGTGCGTTTTAGGTATCAAAAAAGAGAAAAAACATGTTTCATGATAATATGCTTGGAATCATTAAAGAAATTGCACCTAATTTATACGAAAACTTATTATTCGTTTATAGAAAGGCATTTGAAGAATGATAGAAGTTACTGATTATTTAAGACAAACACATCCATATATGGCACAATACATTGAAATGTTCGGCAGTGAAAATTTGCCGAAGGTGCATTCTGTTGGCCGTGAATACCAGTATGATATTGAAAAGCTATATAAAAAATGTGTTGAAGAAAATAAGCCATGGACAGAGTTTATCCTACAGCAGGAACAAATCAAAGGCATAATATATTAAATACAAAGCATCCTTCATAGTTGAATGACCCGCCCAAAATGGTGCATCGTTCAACGTAAGAGTTGAACGAGTTGTGTGACCGGGAGGTCGCACAACTCTTTTGCAAAATGAGGGAGCATGTGGTGAAAATGAAGGAGATCATTATGAAATGTTTTAAAATATCCTTGGGATTAAGTTTTGTAGTAACCATATTGGGGCTTGCAGGAGTAATTTGTCTTGGAATATTCCAAAGCTATGTGCAACTTGTCGGCGGATTGTTGTGGCTTGCAATTACTGCATTCCGCATCATAAAAGGAAAGCCTGTTAAGGGTAAGGTATCCGATTATCTGGCGGGAAGAATCCTGCTGTTTGGTTTGATTCTGTTCTTCGGCGTGACTGTTGTGTCTCCCGTTAGAAACGGCGTACCTTTTCAGTATCCTTATCAGATGCGTTATGTTGATAAGTTCGGTTATCACAATGAATTTTTCCCGGAAGAGCTGCCGGATAAAGCAGATAATTATGAAATGAATTTCATGCCCTCTATTATGCAGGGTAGTGGTTGGACAAATGTGAGTTTCCAAACGGATGCAGATACTATAGCAAAATATATTGACAAGATGGAGACGCAGGGGTGTAAGGCGGAGGTACTTGCTAAGCACAAGGGACTTTCATTGTTAGAGCCTCATTTGCCGGAGCAGATTGCCAATGACCTACAAGGAAGTTGTATTTATGTGGTAGGGTTCAGTGATGATTGGAATCACCCTCATATAGAGTGTATGGTGGTGAAAGAAGAGACCGGATATGTGATGTTTTTTGAGATGTAGAAGATTATTTTTTCGAAATATTAGACAAATCCTCTCGGGTAGTGATACGCTTTAGCAGGTGCAAACTGCACAATTGCTGCAAAAGAGGATATTAACATTGAAAAAACAAGCAATAAAAACCTTTGAAGAGGCAGTACAATATTTATACGATATGCCTCGCTTTACAACGAAAAATACACCGGAGGATACCCGCCTACATCTTGAAAAGCTGGGCTCCCCTGATAAACAAATTCCATCTGTTATACATGTGGGTTGAATGACCCGCCCAAAATGGTGCATCGTTCAACAAAGAGCATAAAATATATCGGCAAAAATGCGACTGTTTGTGTCAACCCTGACACCGATGTTATAACAACACTATGGAAAACAGGAACAAGGACAAGAAAGAAGTATGAAGAAGGTGATTGATATGAAATTCAACAAAAATCAAATAGAGTTTATGAAGAAGATTGGTATATCAATCAACTTTGAAGATGTTTCTGATGATGATGCTTTGCTGATTGAAGACAAGGTGTCTGATTACTTACAGAAGAAGGGATTCAATGAAGATTATTCGCTGACAGAAGATGGTGAAATGTGTGAATCCATATTAGATATGTTATAAAAAGCACTTTGCAGAATTGATATGTACCCTCCTTACTGGATTGTCCAGTAAAGAGGGTACATATCACGATAACTCTGGTTTTATACTTTTAAGTTTTTTTTAATTTATATCGTTGCCCCGGTCGACTCTTTCTGGTCGAATGACTATCTCCTCCACTATCGGAAGTCCTTCCGGAATTTTCACAAAATAATAATATGTAACGGTTTCTTCGCTTGCCTCTCCCAAATAGGACACATAAAGTGTAACTTTACTCGTTCCCTCTTCGCTTACAATTTGTGATATTCCTTCTACTTGAGGTTGTAACCCGGCATTGTTCTGTTCTACGATACAGAAAACGCTGTTAAAGGTATGAAATATTCCACTTCCTCCGGAATGATCTCTCTCGTATCGTTTCAATTCCCAGGCATGCGCCTTTTTTACAAACACATCCCAAGATGACTTCGTGGCATAATATAAGCTTTCCGATTCGGTGCCGTTTAGCAGTCGTTTCCAATCCTTCCAATAATATCGGTCCGATTCAATGACATCGACGCTCCCCGGAATCCATTCTTCTCCCTCCGTAAGCGTTACCCAGTCAGCCTCGGATACCCTACTCACCGGAGGCTCTGCCTGATAAAGTGTATTTTTCTCATACCACCAAAAATATAGCGCAATTACCACAAGCGCAATTACCACAAGCACAATTACCGGAATAAGGATTAAAATCAGTTTCTTTTTCATGCTCCTTCTCCTTCTGAATCTCTTAAGAATTACGGCTCACTTACCGAAATTACCGTATACGGGAATCGCTGATATATAGATAAGTAATCTGTTACAAGTCATATTATAGCATAATATGACTGTTTTGTGCCAACTGCGTTTTCCTGATAATCTGCTTCACCTGTCACCAAATATATATTATTATATTGCTTCTCTGTCAAACGTAAAATTCTTACTGTTCCGGCTTTTGGTGCTGGGTGATGAAGGACAAGGGATTGCCATTGTGAAAACCCAGGGAATTTTATCCCGGATTATGGACAGGAAATAACCCACCCTGGAGTCAATTTACAAATCCTCGGAAGCGTGCAGGGTGAATTTATTTTTATGGTAGGTTAACAGCCCTTCTTCCTGCATTTTAGACAGCTCGCTACACATGGCACTTCTGTCCACGGACAGAAAATCCGCCAACTGCTGGCGGTTGAAGGGGATTGTGAAGGTACCTGCGTTATGCCGTCCTGCCTGTTCGGAAAGGTAGGATAAAAGTTTGGCACGGGTAGAGCGTTTGGACATGTGGCCGATTTTCTGCACCAGATTCCGATTTTTTTCCGAAATGGCATAAAAAAGATTCTGAATCAAAAGAGAATGAAACTTACAGGCGGAGGGACAGACGGTAAGGATTCTTTGGATATCAAAGAAGAGAACCGTGCTGTCTTCTTCTGCTGTTACGTCATTTAAAATGGCACCGCTTTCCGGAGTGATATAGGCTTCTCCAAACATTTCTCCCTCATGTATGACATTCACAATGCTGCGGTTTCCCCAGAAATCATCTTTTTGAATAAGAAGCTTCCCCTCTGCCAGAATGGTCAGGTTTCGGATGTGTTCCCCGCGACGGAACACCAAATCTCCTTTCCGGAAGGTTTGTTTACGTGCCTGAAGACAGCCTAACATGGAGAGAATTTCATCTTCCCCAACGCCGGAAAAGAGACGGGTTCCTTTTAAGGTTTTTATATATTTTTGCAAAAAATCACTCCTTTTGTTGTAAAAACAACAGAATCGTTTTAATTATCATATTATAATCGGCTTACAAAGTCAAAAGAGGAATAATATTGACCGTATAAAGTGCCTGTAAAACCGGCAGGAAATGGAAGGAGATAATAAAATGATTCGTAAAATTATAAAAATTGATGAAGAAAAATGTAACGGGTGCGGAGCCTGTGCCCTTGCATGCCATGAAGGTGCCATTGAAATGATTGACGGAAAGGCTAAGCTTACCCGGGAAAATTATTGTGACGGTTTGGGAGATTGCCTCCCTGCCTGCCCCACAGATGCCATCACTTTCGAAGAGAGAGAAGCACCTGCCTATGACGAGGCAGCGGTTTTGGCTTCTAAGCAGCAGAAAGGAATGCAGCATACGCCCGGCGGCTGTCCGGGAATGCGCTCCATGAGCCTGAAAAAAGAAACTCCGGTGGAGACAAAAACGGAATCCGTTGCCGAGTCATGCCTGATGCAGTGGCCGGTGCAGATTAAGCTTGTGCCTGTGCAGGCACCTTACTTTGAGGGGAGAAACCTTTTAATTGCCGCAGATTGCACTGCGTATGCCTATGGGAACTTCCACAATGATTTTATGAAAAATCACATCACCTTAATCGGATGTCCCAAGCTGGATGCAGGAGACTACGCAGAGAAGCTGACCGAGATAATCCGTCTAAATAATATTAAAAGCGTAACAGTGGCCCGTATGGAAGTGCCCTGCTGCGGCGGAATCGAGAATGCGGTAAAAAGAGCCCTGCAGGAGAGCGGAAGGTTTATTCCCTGGAGAGTGGTGACGATTTCCACTGACGGAAAGCTTTTAGAATAATTTAAAAAAATACAAATTAATAAAACTTTAACATTTCCCAAACAAACCACAAATAATCTCCCTATAAAATGCAATCATACAAACAAGAACAAACAAAAAAGTGATTTATTTTAGAAAAGGAGATAAGAAAATGGCTAAATTAGCAGATGTAAATGAAAAAATTGCAGAAAAGGTAGTTGGTGGTTACAAGAAAATCGAAGACGGCGTTGTAAACGGTTATAAAAAAATCGAAAACGGCGCAGTTGAAGGTTTTAACAAGGTGAGCGATAAGTGCGTGGAAGTGCTTTTTACCAAGGAAGGTGAAACCGTGGAAGAAGCGAAGAAGCGCATGAAAGATAACGTGAAATAGGAGGGAAATGTTAATGAACAGAAACGATCAGGAATTTTTAGTACAGAAAATCAGAAGTCAGTACACCGAGAAGGAAAGCACAGAGTTAGATGAGTTAAAAGAATTGGATGGTAAAGTAAAGCGTCCCGCAGTTATTTTTGCATATGTATTCGGCAGCATTGCAGCCATTATTATGGGAGCTGGAATGAGTCTTGTTATGACTGATATCGGCAGTACGCTTGGCCTGAACCAGCCTATGGTACAGGGTATCATCATCGGCATTGTGGGAATGATTATGGGAATTGTCAATTACCCCATTTATAAGAGCTTCCTTTCATCCCGCAGAAAGAAATATGCGGATGAAATTTTAAAGCTTAGTGAAAAAATCATGAAGTAAAAAATTTTAAATATTTAAAAAAAATGATTGACATTTCAAAAAAAAGAAATTATGATAACAAACAGTTAAATGTGTAAATGTGATGAAGGAATTATGCGTCATTTGGCAGTTTCAGAAAGTCGGCGGTTGATGCGAGCCGATACGAAAGAATGATGGCAGTCTCACTCCTGAGCAGAATTCTCGAACCCGGAAACGGCAAGTAAAGAATTACGGAAGCCCCGTTATCATGGCAAGGGATATGAATGTATCCTTACAGAGTGACTGCAGAAGGCAGTAATTTGGGTGGTACCGCGGTAGAATTATCGTCCCTAAGGCATAGAATTATGCTTTAGGGATTTTTTTTGTGTATTGAGAAATTCGTGGAAGGCATTTTAGGCAAAGAAAGGAAGAAAAAAATGAAAAAGATTGAAATTGCAGACATTACAATCAGAGAGTGTACGGAAAAACCTGAATTTTCCTTAAGTTTTAAAGAAAAAGTTGAAGTAGCAAAGCAGCTTGATAAAAGAGGTATTTCCGTAATTGAGCTTCCTTGTGTGGCAGACAACAAAACAGATTCCCTTGTGGTAAAAACTCTTGCACCGGTTATTAAGGGAAGTGTGCTTTCCGTAAATGCCGGATTGAAAAAGTCAGATGTAGATAAGGCATGGGAAGCATTAGGTAGTGCGTCACAGGCAAGAATTCATATCAATGTTCCTGTCTCTTCCGTGCAGATGGAATTTATTTGCGGAATGAAGCCGACAAAGCTTTTGGAAGCGGTAAAAGAGGTTGTGGCATACGCAAAGAGTCTTTGTCCTCAGGTTGAAGTTTCTGCGCAGGATGCAACCAGAGCAGAAATGGATTTTCTTGTTCAGGTTTGTGATGCAGCAATCGAAGCAGGAGCAACGCACCTTGATATTTGCGACACGGCAGGTGTAATGTTCCCGGAGGAATTTAGAAAGCTGATTTCCGAATTAAAAGAAAAAGTTTCTTCAATGGATAAGGTGAAAATTTCCGTCACCTGTTCCGACGAGTTGAATATGGCAAACGCAAACGCATTTGCTGTAGCAGATATGGTAGACCAGATAAAAACAACCATGATGGGTTCTTCTGCTCCTTCTCTGGAAACGGCAGTTCATACTTTTGCGATGAGAGGCGATTCTCTTGGTGTAAGCTGTAGCGTTTCCCAGGCGGAACTGGCACGTACCCTTCGCCAGCTTTCCTGGTTAAGCGGGGATAAAAAGTCTGTTAAATCACCTTTCTCCGATACCACCGGTGCAGAAAAGCATGAGGAAATTGAACTGGATGCAGATGCTGATATCAGCGAAGTGATTCGTGCAATCAAAGAACTTGGCTATGAACTTTCCGATGATGATAACGCTAAGGTGTACAAAGAGTTTAAGCGTGTTTCCGAGAAAAAACGTGTGGGAAGTAAGGAACTGGATGCTATCATTGCGACAACCGCACTTCAGGTACCTCCCACTTACCAGTTAGTAGATTTTGTTATTAACAGCGGTAACATCATTACTTCAACCGCTCAGGTTACCTTAGATAAAGAAGGAACCCTTATGAAGGGCTTAAGTTCAGGAGACGGCCCCATTGAAGCAGCCCTTTTGGCAATTGAAATGGTAATCGGCCACCACTATGAACTGGATGATTTCCGTATCCAGTCCGTTACCGAAGGCAGTGAGGCGGTTGGTTCCGCACTGGTAAAATTAAACGTGAACGGCAAGGTATTCTCCGGAAGCGGTATTTCTACCGATATTATCGGTGCAAGTATCCGTGCATACATCAATGCATTGAATAAAATTGTTTACGAAGAAAAGAATGTATAAATCCATGCCCGCAGGCAGTTGAGAAGAAAGAGAGAAGAAGTATGAAATTATCATTTAGTACAAACGGATGGGATGATTTTGACTGGACAGACTTTTATGTAACTGCAAAAGACCTTCAGTTTTCCGGTATTGAGATTCATGATATTAACAGAGAAGTTTTCAGCGGAAAAAATCGTCCTTTTAACAGTGAAAATATAGTAGAAACCGCACATAAGCTGGCACAGATTGATTTAAAGATTTCCTGTCTGGATACGACCTGCGATATCTCCGATGAAACCAAAATTGAGGAAAATGTAGCAGAAATTCAGCAGTACATTGCAGCGGGTAAAATTTTAAAATGCCAGAATATCCGTCTTCGTGCAGGCAAAAATTCCACTGACAAATCAGCCAATGAAGAGGCTGTTATCGAGTGTATCAAAAGAACATACAGGGATGCTGACAATGCGGGCATTTCCCTTCTGGTGGAAACCGTGGGTCCTTATACGGATACAGAGAAACTGCGAAATGTTTTAAATGTATTTGCAAGAGATAACGTAGCAGCACTTTGGGATGTACATCATACCGTACGTTACGGAAATGAAACTCCCGAGCAGACCATTCAGAATCTGGGTGCATATGTGAAACATGTGCATTTAAAAGATTCAGAGGTGGTAAACGGTGAAATTACTTATGCGCTGATGGGAGAAGGAAGTCTTCCCGTAGAAGATTTAATGCGCGCTCTTCGTTCTGTTAATTATGAAGGTTTCGTATCTCTGGAATGGATTCCTTCCTGGCTGGAAGAAATTGCGGATGCCGGAATTGTATTCCCTCATTTCGTTAATTACATGAGCCGCTATGAGCAGGAAGTAGTCACTGCAGGAAAGACTTTATACCGTAATAAAAGAGGAGACGGTCAGTTTGTATGGAAGAAGGAAGAAATTATCGACCAGACCTTCCCTCAGGTGCTTGACCGCATGGTAAAAGAGTTCCCCGACCAGTATGCTTTCAGATATACTACCCTGAATTATACAAGAACCTATTCCCAGTTCCGTGATGATGTGGATGAATTTGCCCGTTCTTTAATCGCACTTGGTGTAAAACCCGGTGCTCACGTAGCAATCTGGGCAACCAATGTTCCCCAGTGGTATATTTCATTCTGGGCATGCTGCCGTATCGGTGCGGTACTTGTTACCATGAATACTGCATATAAAATTCATGAGGCGGAATACCTCCTTCGTAACTCAGATACACATACCCTTATTATGATTGACGGTTACAGAGATTCCAATTATGCGGCAATTATTCAGGAACTTTGCCCTGAACTTGCATCCAACACTCCGGGCAAAGCACTTCACTGCAAGAGACTTCCGTTTTTACGTCACGTTATCAATGTAAGCTCCAAGCAGCCCGGCTGCATGACCTGGGAAGATGCACTTGAACTTGGTAAATCCGTTCCCATTGAAGAAGTATATCGTCGTTCTTCTCTGGTTGATAAGCATGATGTATGTAACATGCAGTATACATCCGGAACCACAGGCTTCCCTAAGGGTGTAATGCTTACCCATTACAATGTTGTAAATAACGGTAAATGTATCGGTGACCGTATGGATTTATCCACAGCGGACCGTATGATGATTCAGGTACCCATGTTCCATTGCTTCGGTATGGTTCTTGCCATGACCGCATCCATGACCCATGGTGTAACCCTGTCTCCCATCCCGTATTTTTCAACCAAGCCCGCGCTTTCCTGTATTAATCAGGAAAGAATCACCTGTTTCCACGGTGTGCCTACCATGTTTATTGCAATGCTTGAACATGAGGACTTTGAGAAAACAGACTTCTCTTATATGCGTACCGGTATTATGGCAGGAAGCCCTTGCCCCATTTCCGTTATGCAGGACGTTGTTGATAAGATGAATATGAAGGAAATCACCATTGTTTACGGTCAGACAGAGGCATCTCCCGGATGTACCATGAGCAGTACCGATGATCCTCTGGAAGTACGTGTAGGTACCGTAGGTGCTCCCCTTCCCGGTATTGAGTGTAAGATTATCGATCCTGAAACCGGAGAAGAGCTTCCCGACGGAGAAAACGGTGAGTTCGTTGCCCGTGGTTACAATATCATGAAAGGTTATTATAAAATGCCCCAGGCAACTGCCGCTGCAATTGATAAGGATGGCTGGTTACATACAGGTGACCTTGCCTGCAGAACTCCTGAAGGAAACTTCCGTATTACCGGCCGTCTGAAAGACATGATTATCCGTGGTGGTGAGAATATTTATCCGAAGGAAATTGAGGAATTCATCTATACCCATGATAAGGTAAAAGACGTGCAGGTTATCGGTGTTCCCGATGAACAGTTAGGTGAAGAAATCATGGCATGCGTCATTCCCAAGGATGACATGGAAATTACCGAAGCGGAAATCAAGGATTATGTCCGTTCCCACATGGCAAAGCACAAAGTGCCCAAATACGTGGATATCGTTGACAGTTTCCCTATGAATGCCGCAGGTAAGATTCTGAAGTATAAAATGCGTGAAGCCGCTGTTGAAAAGTACGGTCTTGCCAAGGCAGACAGCATCGAAACAGCATAAAAATTTTACAAGATAAAATAATCCCCGAGGCTTAAATGCTTCGGGGATTTTGTGTTTATTGGGGTTCGTTATTTTGCAGGGGAAGGGACACATGAAATGTGGAACCGACTCCCGGCATGGTTTTGATGCGGATGCTACCGCCCATCATGTCAACAATCCGTTTGGTAAGGGGTAATCCCAAACCGTTTCCCGGGGTAGCATGGGATGTGTCGCCCTGATAAAACTTATCAAATACATGGGAACAGGTTTCTTCATCCATTCCCATTCCGCTGTCCGTAATGGTGACACTTACATCAGTGGCAGAGCGGTTACAGCTGACACGGATTCGTCCGTTGGTGTCGGAAAACTTAATGGCATTGGAAATCAGGTTTTTCCATACATGACTTAAGATTTCCGCATTATGATAATAGGTTACCGGCTCCAGATTCATAATGATATGCATGTTTTTGGCACTCCATTGCTCCTCAAAAAGTAACATGCAGTCACGCAGCTGTTCATCCAGGGAGAATTCCGTTTTATCCGATACAATCTGCTGGTTTTCCAGCTTGGTTAAAAGCAGTACGTTGGCAGACATGTTGGATAAGTGTTCGGCTTCGTCCATGATAATTTTGGCAAATTCGGATTTCTGCTCCGGAGTAAGATTTCCCTGATACAACTGTCTTGCAAATCCCCTGATGGAAATAATGGGGGTTTTAAATTCATGAGAGAAATTATGGATAAAATCGTTACGGAACATTTCCGTTCCTTTTAGATCCTTTGCCATGCTTTCGAAGCCTTCTACCAGAACACCCAGCTCGCTGTTTTCCGTAAAACGGTTTACCACGTGATCCAGTTTAATATCGAAATTTCCTTCGGAGATTTCTTTGGTTGCCTGGGTTAAGTGATTTAACGGACGTAAGATATTACGGTTAATAATCGAGGAAAAAATAGAACTGCTGACCCAGCTTAGTACAAGGCCGATGACGGCAATTTTAAAAGGGGTCATGTCCCACAGGGTTTTTAGGTCTGTTACATAGATTAAAATCAGGACACCGCCGGTAAAAATATTAGCCAGGGATGATGTCAGTATGGTAAAGAAAATAACACGGCTGCTCAGGCTTCGCCGTATCTTCTCCGGGATGATTTTAAACATGGGGAAAACTCCTTTCAGCTATCTTTCCGGACGGCCTTGTAACCCAAGCCTCTTACCGTAATGATTTCGAAATCCGCACAGTTTTTAAAACGGTCTCTCAGGCGGTTAATATGTACATCCACGGTTCGTTCCTCGCTTTGGGAGTCCGCAGCCCAGAATTCCTCCATCAGCTGGTTTCTGGTAAAGGTTTTATTCGGGAAGGAAAGCAATTTAAAAAGCAGCTGGAATTCCTTTTTAGGAATAGACTGCTCCTCACCGTCCATATATATGGAAAAGGAATCGTATACAAGCCGTGTATTACCGATGACAAGCTCGTGGTCTGCGGCGATTTTGGCACGGCGGAGCAATGCCTGAATGCGGAGGAGCATTTCCATTTCGTCCACGGGTTTGACCATGTAATCGTCGGTCCCCGTCAGGAAGCCCTTGTGGATATCGTCGGGACGGTCTTTGGCGGTTACCATGAGAATGGGAATCTGACTGCCGCTTTCACGCAGAATTCTGGTGAACTCGTAGCCGTTGATTTTAGGCATCATAATATCCAGAAGAATCAGGTCTACATGGGTGTCTTCCAGCATATTTAACGCCTCTTCCCCATCCCGGGCAATAACGGTCTGGTAGCCGTTCTGTGTCAGGACGACTTCCATGAGGCGGGCGGTATTCCGATTGTCTTCCGCTATAAGAATCGTAAACATTTTATTCAGTCCTTTCTTATGTTGAAACACTACACTTTTAGAATACATAAAAGAAGTGGGAAATACAAGAAAAAATCCCTCTTTCCGGGAATGAAAAATGACTAAAAAAGTTTAAGCTTTTGCAAAAATGTTTAACTTTTGTTAAAAAAGGAGTGCTAGAATGTGGATGTTGTTCGTGAAAAAATGCGAAAAACCGGGAAAAGTAAAAGGCGGGAAAGCCTTTTGGCAGAAAAGGACGAAAGAAAAATGAAAAAAGATATCGGGTTCTTCCAGCGGGTATATTGCTGGATTTGCCGTTGGGTCATCTACGGGGGATTACGCCTCATGTTCCGCCCCAAGGTACGTTATTTGAATAAGAAAGCAGTGAAGGAATACCGCAATAAGCCGGCAATTTTTATTTTTAACCATACAACTCTGTATGATGGTCTGTTTGCTTTTGCCATGTTCGGCGGCTATAAGTGTTACATTCTAACTGCAAAAGACTGGTATGAAAAGAAACATATTAAAACAATTTTTGAGGGAAACCGTATCGTGCCCATTGACAGAAAAGGTCTGGATACTGCCTGGTTAAGAGATTGTGTCAAAATCATAAAAGGAGGAGAGTCCGTGGGTATTTTCCCGGAAGGACAGCGCTCCACATCCGGAACCCTGGCGGAATTCAAGTCCGGTTTTACCCTTTTGGCCCAGATGTCAGGTGCTCCCATTATTCCCGTATATCTTTCCGGTAAGTATTCCAAGTTTATCGGAGCCAGAAAGAAGATATTAATCGGTGAGCCTATGGAGCTTACCCCTGCGGAAAATAAAATGTCTGCAGATTACCTTGCAGCGGAAAGTGAACGCTTCCGTCAGTATATGCTGTTTCTTGCAGATAAAAGCATTGAGATTTTCGGTGCATCCGCTGTGGCAGCAGCCAGTGACAAGGTAGTGGAACAACAGTAACGCAAACGGAAATTCCGTTTTAGATAAAAGCGTAAAAAGAAAGGAGAGCCGTTAAAACGGCGAGAGAAAAAATGGTAGATACTACAGCATACTTCGAAGGAAGAGTAGATGAAGCAACCAGAGAAAGACTTGCATATATTCCCACAATGTGTGATCTTTTGGAAAAAATGAAGAAAGATTATGGCGAGTTTGACGCAATCGGTGATGACGAAAACAAGTATACATATAATGAGCTTTACAGCCGCGTGGCAAAGAGAAGAGATTTCCTTTTCAACCTTTCCCTTACCAAGGGCGCAAAAGTAGCGGTTATGTCCAGAAACAGCCTTGATTCCATGGAATTATTCCTTGCAATCACTTCTGCGGGATACACTATGATCATGCTTCCCGTACAGCTTGACGCAGAGAAACTTTTTGGCGTAACCAAGAAGTTTGGTATCGAAGCACTTTTTGTGGCTGATGAATTCAAACCTTTAACAGAGAAGCTTGATACAAAGATTTTCTCCATGAAGGATACTTCCGATAAGGAAGCCGGCATGGGTGAGGGTATTGTAAAAGAAACCATCGCAGCGATTTACTTCACAGGCGGAACCACCGGTGCGCCTAAGGGTGTTGTTTTAAATCACGGTGCTTTGATGAGAGGTATGCGTAACGGTTCCTTCCGTGACGGCAGAGTATTCCAGAACCGTTATATTGCATTCCTTCCTTTCTCCCATATTTATGGTTCCGTAGCAGGATTTTTAACCGGACTTTTTACCGGTTCCTATATCTACACCAATGCAGACATGAAGAAGGCAGTTGGTATGATTCCCGTAATCAAACCCACAACTTTGGTTGTTGTTCCCGGTCTGGCAGAAATCATTTTAGGTCTTACCCAGGCAAAGGGCGCAGGCTTTATTGACGGTCTTGAGGTTATGCTGGTTGGTGCGGCTCCCGTTCCTCCCAGAATGATGAAGGCATTCGGCGATCTCGGTGTTACCATTCTTGCAGGATACGGTTTGACAGAAGGTGCTAACCTTACCAGTGCAAACTATGATGTAGACAAGTATCCCGATTCCATGGGTAAGATTTATCCCGAGCAGGAATACAAGCTTGTAAACAAAGAACTCTGGATCAGAGGAGACAACGTAATGGTTGGTTACTACAACGATCCTGTTGCAACTGCTGAAGTGATGGAAGACGGCTGGTTAAAGACCGGTGACCTTGTAGAAATTGACGAGCAGGGATACATCACCATCGTGGGACGTATTAAGAACCTGATTATTTTATCCAACGGTGAAAATATTTCTCCTGAAGAAATCGAAGAAGTATTCTACAAAGAAGATTTCGTTAAGGATTGTCTCGTAAAAGAAGACACCATGAACGGAGAATCCGTAATTGCCATTGAAATTTTACCCTATGCACCTGCCATTGACGGACTTTCTCCCGAAGAAATCCAGAAGAAAGCGGAAGATGTTGTTGCAAGCGTAAATGCGAAGATGCCTACATTCAAGCGCATCACCAAAGTAAGTGTAAGAGATACAGACTTCAAGCGTACCGGTGCCATGAAGATTGCACGTAACGCGCAGTAAGGAGAGCAGAATGATTTTTGAAAAGTTAAAAACAATTCTCGGAAGAGTAAAACCCAATGTGGATTTATCCACCGTAACCATGGATTCCAGACTGATTGCAGATTTGGGAATTGATTCCCTTTCCATGATGCTTCTGGCAATCAGCGTTGAAGACGAGTTTAAAATTGAATTCGGTGATGACACAAATTTTGTCACTGTAAAAGAAATTTGCGATTTTGTTGCAGAAAAAGCCGGTTTAGAGGTATAATGCACTAAGAAGCGACAACGAGGGAGCTTGAACGGCTCCCTCAATTGTTTATCAAAGGATAACCGGAATGGGTGTCAAGCGGCGTTATCCTCATAAGGAGATACAAAGGTGAAGACTGGCTTATTGCTGGAAGGCGGCGGTATGCGTGGTATGTTTACCACCGGCGTGCTGGACAGTTTTATGGAAGCGGGAATTGAGTTTTCTTACATTGTAGGTGTCAGTTCCGGTGCCGTAAATGTTATGAATTACATTTCCGGACAGAAGGGACGTTCCAAAGCATTGATGGAAAGGCCTAAAAATGATCAGTACTATGGCTGGAAGGAATTCTTCCGTTCCGGCAAATATATTAACTTTGGGAAGCTTTACGGGGAATATCTTTACCGGGAAGACTTAAAGTTTGATTTTGATGCATATTTTAAAAGTGAAACCGTGGGAGAATATGTGGCGTCCAACTGCCATACCGGCAAGCCGGAGTACTTACGGGAAACAAAGGACGAAAAACGCCTTGCAAGTATGGGAGAGGCTTCCTGTTCCCTGCCTTTTGTATGCAGGGCAATGAAAATAGACAATCAGTTTTATATGGATGGCAGCATGACAGATCCCTTGCCCCTGAAACGTTGTTATGAAATGGGGTGCGATAAGGTGGTGATTATCTCCACAAAAGGAGAAGGCATGGAACCCAGTAATCTTGGAAAGTACAGTTTTGCCATGCGGATTTTATACGGGAAGAAATTTGTTCCTTTTATAGAAGCATGTAAAAACAGACTGGACGTGTACTATGCCCAGTGGGACTATGTCTATGCGGAAGAAAACGCCGGAAGAGTGATGCTGATGCATCCTCAGGGAAGCGTAGCCATCGGACATTTGGATGCGGATCCGGAGAAATTACGGCTTTTATACGAAGAAGGTTATGCTTACGGCAAGGAAAAACTGGAGGAAGTAAAAGCCTTTTTGGGACAATAACCGGAACAGTGAACGGAAAGAGGATAGAGGAATGCAGGATAAAAAACTTTATCATGTGGGTGTGGATATTGGCTCTACCACTGCAAAAATAGTAATTACGGAGGGCGGGAAGACCGTGTACCGGAAATATGAAAGACATTATTCCCAGGTACGTATGAAAACCCTTCAATTGCTGCAGGAATGCAGGGAATATATTCAGGACGGAGAAATTAAAATTGCAATTTCGGGTTCCGCAGGTCTGGGACTGGCAGATGCTGCCGGTCTTCTTTTCGTACAGGAAGTATATTCTACATTTGCCCTTGTTCAGCGGACACAGCCGGATACGGATGTGGTAATCGAGCTGGGAGGCGAAGATGCCAAAATCATCTTTTTAAAAGGCGGCGTAGATGAACGTATGAACGGAACCTGTGCCGGCGGTACGGGTGCTTTTATCGACCAGATGGCATCTCTTCTGGATGTAACTCCGGATGAATTGGATGAATTAAGCCTTGCCCATAAAAAGGTATATCCCATTGCGTCCCGTTGTGGCGTATTTGCCAAGACGGATATCCAGCCTTTGATTAATCAGGGCGTATCGAAAAGTGATATTGCGGCAAGTATTTATTATGCAGTAGTAAACCAGACCATAGCAGGACTGGCACAGGGTCGTAAAATAGAAGGAAAGGTCATGTTTTTGGGCGGACCTCTCTTTTACAACAAAGGCTTGAGAAATGCTTTTACGGAGACTTTGCATCTGGCGGAAGAAAAGGCGGTTTTTCCTGAATATGCGTTATATTCCGTAGCCATGGGCGCGGCACTTTATGCCGAGAAACAGGATAAAACCTTTGATTATGAGGAACTTTGCAAAGCGGTGGAAAGTACTTTGCAGGGCCAGAGTACCGTGGTAAGTATGCCGGCTTTGTTTGCTGATGAAGCAGAACTTTATGAATTTCATTCCCGTCATGAAAAAGAGACGGTACCATACAGAGACCCCTCCACATACGTGGGAAAGGCATATCTTGGAATTGACTGCGGCTCCACGACCACCAAGCTTGCATTGATAAATGAAGACAAAGAACTGCTTTGGTCTTATTATGATTCCAATAAGGGAAACCCCGTGGATGTTGTGCGGGAGCAGTTAATCGAAGTGCGCAAACTTTGCGGAGACAGAATTACGCTTGCGGGAAGCGGCGTAACCGGGTACGGAGAGCAGCTGATTCGCAGCGCTTTTCATATTGATAAAGGTATCGTGGAAACCATGGCTCATTTTATGGCTGCGAAGCATTTCTGTAATGAGGTGGATTTTATTCTGGATATCGGTGGTCAGGATATTAAATGTATAAAAATTAAAAATGACGCGGTAGACAGCATTATGCTTAACGAAGCATGCTCTTCCGGTTGCGGTTCTTTTATCGAAACCTTTGCCAAGTCTTTGGGTTATGATACCAAAGAATTTTCCAAACTGGGCTTAAAAGGGGATGCGCCGGTAGACTTAGGCTCCAGATGTACCGTTTTTATGAACTCTTCCATTAAGCAGGCACAGAAAGACGGCGTCAGCGTGGAGAATATTTCGGCGGGAATTTCCGTCAGCGTTATCAAAAATGCAATCTATAAAGTAATTCGTGCCCATTCTCCGGAGGAACTGGGCGAACATATCGTGGTACAGGGCGGCACTTTCTTAAACGATGCGGTTTTAAGAAGCTTCGAGAAAGAAATCGGTCATCCTGTTATCCGACCTGCCATCGCAGGTATTATGGGTGCCTACGGTGCGGCTATTTACGCAAGAAAGAGTAAGGTGGAGAAGTCAGCCACGCTCACTTTGGAAGAATTACAACGTTTTACCCATACTTCCAAGGCAACGGTGTGTCAGGGCTGTACCAATCACTGTTCCCTTACGATTAATACCTTTTCCGACGGCGGAAAACATATTTCCGGTAACCGTTGTGAAAAGATGCAAAACGGCGGTAAGTCAGTGGACCATTCCCTGAATATGTATGAGTTTAAAAGAAACCGTCTTGCCAATATGAAGGAATTTCCGGAGCGGAAGGTTACCATAGGTTTCCCTTTGCAGCTGGGAATGTATGATCTGGCGCCTTTGTGGCACGGCATTTTTACGGAGCTTGGATTCAATGTGAAGTTCTCCGGCTTCTCAAGCAAAGAGTTATATCTGAAAGGACAGAACAGCATTCCTTCCGATACGGTATGCTATCCTGCCAAGCTGATGCACGGTCACATTCACAAGCTTATTGAAGAAAAGGTGGATATGATTTTTGCCCCCTGTCTTACTTTCAATATAAAAGAAGAAGGTGGAGACAATCATTACAACTGTGCCGTTGTGGCATATTATCCGGAGCTTTTGAAAACCAACATGGATGAATTGAAAGAGATTCCGTACTGGGCACCTTTCTTAAGCGTTGCGGACCAAAAGGAACTGACCCGTGAATTGCTCGTATGTCTTCCCAAAGAGCTTGGTACTTTTAGTAAAAAGCAGGTAAAAGATGCGGTTGCCAGGGGCTTTGCTCTTTATGAGGAATTTAAAAAGGAAAACAGGGAAGAAGCAGACCGGATTATCCGTCAGGCAAGAGAACAGGGTAAAAAGATTATGGTACTTGCAGGCCGTCCCTATCACATTGATCCGGAAATCGGACACGGCGTGGATTTGCTTGCAGAAAGTCTCGGTTTCGCAGTGGTATCAGAGGACGGTGTTTCCCATCTGACTAAAATGCCCAGGGTTGCGGTGTTGAATCAGTGGACCTTCCATTCCAGAATGTATGCGGCAGCCAAGTATGTAACTTCCCAGCCGGATATGGAGCTGGTGCAGCTGGTTTCTTTCGGATGCGGAATTGATGCCATTACCACGGATGAAATCAGAAGAATTCTGGAATCCAAAAATAAAATTTATACCCAGATTAAAATTGACGAAATCAACAATTTAAGCGCTGTTAACATTCGCCTCCGCAGCCTTGTGGGAGCTCTTGAAATGCGCGGCGATATGTAGCATGGAGTAATAAAAATGAGTAAAAAGAAGGATACTATTTTAAATGACCCCTGTATCGGTGTCTGGACAGAGGAAGATGACCGTCTGGACCGGAAGGTTTTCCTACCGGAAATGAAGAAGGACTACACGATTTTACTTCCTACGATGTTACCCAGACACTTAAAGATGGTGGCATCCCTTTTAAATGTATACGGATATAAGGCTAAAATGCTGGAAAACAGCGGAAAAGAGGTAATCGAAGCCGGGTTAAAATACACCCATAACGATACCTGCTACCCTGCACTTCTGGTTATAGGACAGTTTATTACCGCTCTGGACAGCGGGGAGTATGATTTGAATAAAACCGCCCTGCTGTTTACCCAGACCGGCGGAGGCTGCCGTGCATCCAACTATATTTCCCTGATCCGTAAAGCGTTGAAAAAAGCCGGATACGGTCACATTCCCGTTATTTCCCTGAATTTCGTAGGTGTGGAAAAAAGCCCGGGATTTAAGTTGAATGTTTCCATGATCCGCCGTATGTTATATGCGGTAATTTACGGTGACATTCTGATGCTTTTAACCAATCAGACCAAGCCTTATGAAATTGAGAAAGGGGCAACGGAGCGACTGGCGGACGAATGGACGGAGAAACTGGTGGAAAGACTTGGAAATAAAAAGTCCCTTTCCTACGGAGAAATCAAAAAGACCTACCGTGAAATCATCTGCAGTTTTGCGGCTCTTCCCATGGAGAAGGTCAAGAAAGAAAAAGTGGGCATTGTAGGAGAAATTTATGTAAAATTCTCCCCTCTTGCCAACCGTAATCTGGAGGATTATCTGGTGTCCGAAGGCGTGGAAACCACTATGGGCGGCCTGATTGAATTTGCCATGTTTTATCTGTACGGACGTATTGTGGAATATGAGATGTTCCGTAAGCATAAAAAGAGTATATTCGCGTTCCGTCTCGTATACCGGATTATGGAACGTAAGCAAAACGACTTAATCCGTATCATAAAAGAAGAAAGTGAGTTTGAACCTCCGACCGAGTTTAAGGAAACCGTAGAGCTTGCCAAGGAATACATCAGTCTTGGCGTAAAGATGGGTGAAGGCTGGCTTCTGGTAGCGGAAATGGTGGAGCATATCAAACGGGGCACCACCAACATTGTATGTACCCAGCCTTTCGGCTGTCTTCCCAACCATATTGTCGGGAAAGGTGTCATGAAAATTATCAAAGAAAAGAACCCTAACGTTAATATTGTGGCAGTGGATTATGACGCTAGTGCAAGTGAGATTAATCAGCAGAACCGTTTAAAACTCCTTCTGGCAAATGCCCGTGCCGAACTGTAAAAACGGGTTTTAGGGATTACTGATGATAAATGAAAAGGAGATCGAAGTGAGAAAAGTATATGTGGTATTAACCCGTACGGGAACCATTTTATCTCATCTTATTAAAATAGTGACAGGCGAGCCCTACCCTCACTGTTCCGTATCCCTGGACAGGGAACTCTATAAAATGTACAGCTTCGGAAGGCGGAATGCGTGGGATCCTTTTAATGCGGGTTACGTGCATGAGCGTCCGGATAAAAATGTCTTCGGTCGTTTTAAGAAGGCGGACTGCCGTATTCTTGAACTGGAAGTGACGGAAGAACAGTATAAAATCATGCATCATACCATGAAAGATTTCTGGCAGCACAAAGAGAAATACCGTTTTAATTATGAAGGAATCGTGGCTGCATGGTTTAAGAAGTATCCTGCGGGAGAACATGTATTTTACTGCTCCCAGTTTACCGGATATGTATTGGAACAGGCAGGAATCCCCTATACGGACAAGCCCTACCGCAGGGTGCGGCCCGAGGATTTCAGAACCAGCCCGGTTTTTAAGGTGGTTTACGAGGGAAAACTTCAGGACTACTGGAATATGGTAAAAAGAGAGAGCGACTAAGCACAGGCAGAGAGAAGAATGTCGAAACATTTTTCTCCCTGCTTTTTTAATTTGCTAAAAAGCGACATGCCCGTTGTGGTATTTTTTTCAGGTAAAAATCATAAGATGATACTTTATGAAAAAAAGCGGAGACGGGAGGATTGTAAGATGGCAGCGGATCAGAAAAAACAGGACATGCAGGGAGAGAAGGAAAAAACGGTTCAGGAAGTTCCCAGAAACCGGAAGCAGATTGGTGAAATTGAAAAACGGTGTAAAATATATATAGAAGATTACGTGGTTACATATTTAAACCAGCTGGCGGCAGATAAAAAGAAAGCTCCCGGGGTGGCGGGGCTTTTCGGAACCTGTCGGGAAGCGGACGGCTGCAAGGAATATTTTATATACGGGGCAGCATTTGAAGAAGGAAATGAGGGGTCCGGTAAAATCAGCCGTGAAAATGTGCAGAAGCTGATGCGTCTTAGGGCGGAACATTTTCCGGAGCATTTCTTCCTTGGATGGTGTATGGTTCTGGACGGAGAGAACGGTACCATCTGGGAAGATTTTTATCGTTCCAGACTTGATACGTTTTTCGGTATGCCGGAGATTCTTTTTACGATAGATAAAAAAACCGGCGAAAACAGATTTTATACCTATCCTACGGAAATGCCCAGGGAAATGAAGGGGTATTTTATCTTTTACGAGCAGAACAGGTATATGCAGGATTTTCTGGTGGAGTCCCATCAGGCAAAGCCTGAGCCCGAACGGGAAGAAAAAGACGGTGTAGCTGAGAGCTGCAGGGCTTTTTATGATGAAAGAAAGGCGCGGATTATCCGAAACCGTGTTACAGGATTTGCCTGCGGCGCTCTTGTGCTTCTTGTGCTGTTTGCCATGGGAAGTAAAATGTTTACGGCTGTTGAAACCGGTAATGTTGTGCAGGGAGAAGCCGAATCATCGGCGGACGGGCAGACGGAAGATATCGGTGTGGATATCGTGTTGGCAGATATTTCCGAAGATGCTTCTGAAATTGCTTCCGGGGAAGAAACCGGGGACAGCTTTGAAACCGATTCGGAGAAGGATAATGAAGACAGGAGCGGAATTGCTTCGCAAGAAGAAAGGGAAGACAGCACGGAAGCCGGTTCCGGGGATGCGAATGAGGATATCGCAGGAATAGAAGCGGGTTCTGAAACATCTTCCGGGGATGAAAACGTGAGTAAGAAGGAGGAAACGGTTCCGGCAGCGATTGTGGCTGAGGAAGACAAGCAGGCCGGCAATAAAGAAAAGAATCCTGCGAAGGAAACCGTTTCGGATGCAAATTATGCAACCTACGTGGTGGCAAAAGGAGATACACTGTACGGAATCTGTCTTTCTTTTTATGGTGATTTGGAGCTTTTTGATGAAATCATTGAATTGAATAAAATTAAAAATGAAAATAACATACTTTGCGGACAAAAAATTCTACTCCCCAAGCAGAATCTGTGATATACTTATCTACGCACCCCGGTTACAGGGGAAATCACAATGCGAGGAAATGTAAGTGAAGACGAAAAAAGGGCAAAACAATAAAAGAATAGCGCGTTTCCCTGACTCACGGAAAGGAACTGAGGAGAGCTTTTTTAAAAAGCTTTATATCCCCCGGGCAAAGTCCTTCGGTATTTTTATGGGGCTGGTGTTGATTGCCGCGGTTGCAGCCTTTATTTTTTACATGGCTGCGCAGTATAAAGAATATACCGGCTACAGGGTTATCAATACGGCAGAGGTTAAAATTTCCGCCGGCTCAAACGTTATCCGTTTCGGCGAGAGTCTTCTTGTATATGGAAACGATGGCGCAAAATGTGTGGACAGCAGCGGTGAAGTTATTTGGAATGTGGCGTATGAATTCCAGAAGCCGATGTTGGATATCTGTGGTGATGTTGTGGGAATTGCCAATTATAACGGCACTAAGATATATATGATGAGTGAAAAAGAAGTGCTGGGCGAAATCAATACCGGTATGCCGGTGCGTAATTTCCGGGTTTCTGCACAGGGGCTGGCAATTGCGGTGCTGGATGATTCTACAACTGCTCCCATATATATTTATGATACGGAAGGAAATAAAAAAGCCTTTTTCTCAACCAGTATGAAAAACAGCGGATATCCGCTGGCACTCAGTATCAGTGAAAACGGATATCTGGTGGGAGTTTCTTATTTATATGTTGATGCGGGAAGCTATAAATCAAATGTTGCCTTCTATAATTTTGGAGAAGTGGGACAGAACGTGACTGACAATCTGGTAAGCGGATATACATACAGCAACGCAGTGGTTCCCCAGATTCAGTTCATCGGAAATGACAAGGCAATTGCCGTGGCAGATAACCGTCTTATCTTTTATGAGGGCGGAGAAAAACCTACCAATAAAGATAATGTAATCTTGCAGGAAGAGATAATTTCCACTTTTTACAGTGATAAGTATGTTGCCCTGGTTTTTGAGGGAACGGAAGAAGACGGAAGATATCGTATCGATATTTACAACGGAAAAGGAATTTGTCAGGACAGTTTCTTCTATGATGAAGATTATAAGGAAATGTTTTTCGCAGAAGATTATCTTGTAATCTACAGTGAAGAGCGTTGTCTGGTTCATCGTGTGGGAGGTATTGATAAATTTAACGGTGCCTTCGAAAGTCCTATTGTGGCGATGATGCCGACGGGATCTGCAAACAGATACGTAATTGTTTCCGGAGAAAAAGTTGAAACAATCCGTTTTGAATAGGAAAATACGGGATTTTACGTGAAGATTTCCGGTTTTTAAAAAAAGTTAAAAAAGTTGTTGACAAGTAAAAAAGCTTTTGATATGATAATAAAGCCGCTGAACGAGCGGCACTTTTTCGCAGGTAATATAAGCGAAACAGAACCTTGACAAATAAACAGCAATGCAACCCTGAAAGTTCAAGTATGCAACGAGCAGTGCGAAGCCGAAAGACGGAGCACACAAATCATGCTTGCATGATTTTGTGAAACGGCTTGCGGATTCATAGGGCGACTGCCCGTGAC
>JAFUJA010000011.1 GCA_017473905.1 Lachnospiraceae bacterium
TATTTTTTTTGCAATTTTTTTTGAAAGGGCCGGAAAAATGAAAACTAACCTTACTTAGGAAATTAGAGGATGAGTTCCTCACAACAATTTAACGAAAGTGAGGTGAGACCGATGGGTAGTGGTTTCAAGAATCAGGAAGGGTACCCCCACTTATAGAAGTGGGGGTACTTCAACTTGGCTGGGAGATTGCCATTGACTGAATACAAAGTGTGTGATATGATTGATAGGACCAAGTGGTACTACCAGTTGTTTTTCTATGTGAGGTATAAGATCAAACATGAGTAATCAAACAAATAGTGAATACCAGAAGGCTATAGACTATTTATACCAGATGGCTTCAGACGGTCAACTGATTGTGGGGAGCAAGATTCCGTCAGAGCGTGAGTTGGCTCAGAAAACAGGAATCAGCAGAAATTCCACCAGAGAAGCAATCAGTATTCTTCGAGGCATAGGTATCGTTGAAAGCAGGCATGGTTCTGGCAATTATGTTTCAAAAGATCCAGGTTCATCCATTTCAATGATGATCAAAGCTATGCTTGCCTTAAAATCCACTTCTAAGGCTGAAATTATCCAAGTACGAAAAGTGATTTCCTATTCGGTATGTGAATTGATCATGGACAGAGGCCTTACAAAGGAGGAAGTCGCAGATTTTCAGAGTATTTTAGATGGCATGATAACTGCGTCAAAAGAAGAATTTGCTGAGTATGACAGGAGCTTTCATCGAAAATTGATGCTTTTGACGGATAATACTTTATTCAGAACCTTAATGGAGCCTATTGGTGAAGCTTATCTGGAACTGATACCAGAAGTGATTGGTCATACAGATGCTGACTCAAGAAAAGCATTGGTTGACATACATGCCCTGCTAATCAGTGGGCTTGTAGATCATGATCGTGAGAAATGTAAAGCCTATTTTGAGAAACATTATGGTTTTGTGGAGGACGGTTTAGAATTATGAAATACATCAACCAATTTTTAATTATTTTGTTAATTTCCTTTTTGGGGGAAATATTGAAATGCCTTTTGCCGTTACCGATTCCTGCAAGTATTTATGGAATGATCATTTTGTTTTTGGGACTCATGACTAAGGTAATTAAATTAGAGTCAGTGAAGGAAACCGGCAAATTTTTGATTGAGATCATGCCAATCATGTTTATTCCAGCGGGAGTTGGACTGATGACAACCTGGGGGGGTTTACAGCCAATCTTATTACCTGTCAGCATCATTACTGCAGTGACGATTATTACAGTTATGGTTGCCACGGGATGGGTGTCTCAAATCATTATCAGAAAGTCAGGAAAAAAGAAAGATGAATAGTTTTTTTCAGGAATCATTGTTTGCAGGACTGGCACTTAGTCTTGTTGCATATGTAATCGGCATGGCACTTAAGAAAAAATTGAAAATAGGGATTTTCCACCCATTGCTGATCTCCATCATCATTTCCATTGCTGTGCTTGCAATGGGAAACGTGGAATATGAAGTATATCAGAAAAGTGCCAAGTATCTAAGTTATCTTTTGACACCGGCAACAGTCTGCCTTGCAATTCCCTTATATGAGCAGTGGGAACTTCTGAAGAAGAACTACTTGGCGGTTGTATGTGGTCTTATTGCAGGGGTCATTACCAGCCTTGCTACGGTATTTGGACTTGCAGTTCTTTTTCATTTGTCTCACAGGGAGTATGTAACCCTTCTTCCAAAGTCCATTACCACAGCAATTGGAATGGGGGTATCAGAAGAACTTGGCGGATATGTAGAAATTACGGTAGCTGTCATCATCATTACAGGAGTTCTTGGAAATGTTTTTGGCGATATAATATGCAAAATATTTCATATCAAAGAACCTATTTCAAAGGGACTTGCCTTTGGGGCCAGTTCTCACGCAATCGGAACTGCCAGGGCAATCGAAATTGGTGAAGTAGAAGGAGCCATGAGCGGCCTTGCAATTGCAGTTTCGGGTATTTTTACAGTAGTATTTGCATCTGTATTTTCCAATTTTATATAAATATATTGATAAGGGAATATGGTTAATTGGCGGAGACTATTATTGATTTATAAATATAGAAATAAAAAGAAGCATCAGACCATTTATGTCTGATGCTTTATTTCATTTATAAAGGAAAGCGGAGTCATATGATATTTTTTCTTAAAAGCTCTGTGAAAATAGGATAGATTGTGGAAACCCACAGATAAGGAAACATCCAGAATAGAAGTGTTCCCTTTTTCAAATAATTCTACTGCTTTTTCTAAACGCATATTATTGATGTACTCGATGCAAGTCATATTCATATATTTCTTGAAGAATCGCATAAAGTGATAATCGCTAAAATTGCAGATATCCGCAAGCTCAGACACCGTAATGACATCTGAATAATTTAACTCAATGTAATCAAGTACTTTTTTTAACATGTCGGATGGAGTGCCTGAATCAGGAGTCTCTAATCTATTGCTGTATTGGATCAGCAAAAAACAAACCTGTAACAGCATGGCCTTTATAGCAAGCTCATATCCAGGAATTGCTTCATCATATAGATGATTAATCTGA
This sequence comes from Lachnospiraceae bacterium, assembly GCA_017473905.1. GTDB lineage: Bacteria > Bacillota > Clostridia > Lachnospirales > Lachnospiraceae > UBA3766. The sequence continues at coordinate 2,543 of JAFUJA010000011.1, forward strand.
GTGAAAATAGTTTTGAGAGAAGCATATGCCGGGTGCTTAGGCGTAATCAGGTGTGGCATGGAAAATTCCTGGTTCATCATCGGTGTGAGATATCGTGTTGAACAGATATCCGTAGAATTTCCCCCGAGAAAATTCAGATGAAAAACATATGTATCGCTCACCATCTTTTCAGTGCATTCATCGGTTATTGAATGAAGGAATAGAGGTGGAATGAACAGGATGTCCCCTTCTTTAACATCGAAATCAACCAAATCAATCTGGTATTTGCAGAAACCGGAAGTTATCATTGTGAGTTCTGCCTCTTCATGCCAGTGAGCTGTAACAACTGGATAATTGTTATCGAGTGTAGTGATATAACGTTGTATTGGAAAGAAGGAATCGCCATGCTTGGAGTCTTCTTTTTGTTCTAATGCAAGAGAATATAGCTTTTTCATTGTTCGCCTCCTGATAATAGTTTAGCATTGCTCTTTGTGAATATCTTATAACGTAAGAGCAGAATTGTGTCATAGAATGAAATATATATGCAAGATTTTCGTATAAAAGCGATGTATAATAGCAATATAATACATAAGAGTAAGCAAATCAATGATTATTAGATTACACGGGAGGTAAGTTTTATGATTAGCAAATATTCTTTTGGTAAGCCTTTTGAGACAGAGGCACTTGTAGTAAGAATTGAGGCTACAGAGGATAAGCTTCCTTTCTTCAGAACTGATGGAGAAGGAAATTATTACTATGATCTTGATGACAAGGATATTGTATATGGACTTGGTGAGCAGATAAGGGGAATCAATAAAAGAGGCTGGACATATACCAGCTGGAATCTTGATAACCCACATCATCATGAGGATACACATTCCTTATATGGGGCACACAATTTCCTTCTTGTAGATGGTAAGGAACTGTTTGGTGTTTTCTTTGATTTCCCAGGAAAAATCACATTTGACATTGGCTATACCAAGAGAAATGAGATGCATGTGTATGCCGACAGAAATGACATGAATGTGTATATCATAACTGGAGATAACAAGAAGGATATCGTTAATCAGTTTAGAGTGGCTATCGGTCAGAGCTATCTTGCTCCATTCTGGGCATTCGGATATGGTCAGAGCAGATGGGGTTATATTACAGAAGACGATGTAAGAAGAGTAGCAGAGGAGTATGCAAAGCTTGGTACGCCACTTGACAGCATTTATCTTGATATCGATTATATGCAGGATTTCAAGGATTTTACAGTAAATCCAGAACGCTTTTCTGATCTTAAGAAGCTTGCAGAAAGCATGAAAGAGCAGGGCATACACCTTGTTCCAATCATTGATGCGGGTGTAAAGATTGAAGATGGCTATGATGTGTACGAAGAAGGTGTAGCTAACAATTATTTCTGTAAAAACGAAGAAGGAAAAGATTTTGTAGGTGCTGTATGGCCAGGAAAAGTACATTTTCCAGACTTTTTACAGCCTGAGGCAAGAAGCTGGTTTGGTGAAAAGTATGGTGAGCTCACAAAGCTTGGAATAGACGGTTTTTGGAATGATATGAATGAGCCTGCTATTTTCTATTCAGAGGAGAGTCTTTCAGAAGCAATTGATGCAGTTGCTTCACTTAAGGGGAAGAATATCGGACTTTCAGAGTATTTTTCTACTATGGGAACCATTCAGGGGCTTAGCTCTAATCCTAAGGATTATGACCGATTTTATCACAATGTAAATGGTCAGATGGTAAGGCATAGTGATATTCACAACCTGTTTGGTATGAATATGACAAGGGCAGCGAATGAAGCTCTTTGTAAGCTCGAACCAGAGAAGAGGACTCTTTTCTTTTCACGGGCGTCTTTTATAGGAGCCCACAGATATGGTGGTATCTGGCAAGGAGATAATCTTTCATGGTGGAGTCATATACTTCAGGGAATGCAGCAGCTTCCTGCACTTAATATGGCAGGCTTTATATATATTGGCTCAGATACAGGCGGATTTGGAGCGGATACAACAGAGGACCTTATGCTTCGCTGGATTCAGTTTGCATTGTTTACTCCGCTCTTTAGAAATCATTCTGCACTCGGTACAAGAGAGCAGGAATTGTATCAGTTTGACAGCTGCAAAGCAATGACAGAAATGGTTAAGATTCGCTATGCACTTATTCCATATCTGTACAGTGAATATTTAAAGGCTGTAATTAATAATGATATGATGTTCAAGCCACTGTCATTCGAATTTGATGATGAAGAAAGTAAGTGTGTTGAGGATCAGCTACTTATCGGTAACGAGCTCATGATTGCTCCGATTTATAAGCAAAATGCTTCTGGCAGATATGTATATATTCCTGAAGATATGATGCTTATCAGAATGCGAAAATTTGATAATTATGACACGGAACAAATGACAAAGGGACATCACTACATAAAGGTCGCACTTGATGAATTAGTATTCTTTGTCCGTAAGGATAAGGCGGTTCCGTTTGCTAAACCTGCAAAGAGTACCTCTGAGCTTGACTTGAATACGCTTGGCAGATTAGGCTATGAGGGCGCAAAGTATGAAATGTATATGGATGATGGAATTAATCCGGATGTGAGTGCAACACTTAAGAGAGTTGAGATATAACAATTATAAAGGATAAGACAATGAGGTCTAGACTGATAAGCGGTTTAGGACTCTGATTACTCGTAGATATGTTATGTGGAGGAAATTGTTATGACAAATTTTACAAAATCTCTATGTAAAATTTCTATATCGGTTACTTTGCAGTGTATGCTAGGAATGTTGTTTGTTGGTCTAATAATGTCAAGTCGCTATGGCGCAAAGGTTAGAGCGTTCAAGCAAAGATTATTTATGAAAAACAATATGTAGTTGCAGCGTCAAATTGTAATTTACGTACCACTGTAACGATTGTGGGTTTTAGGCGTTTGAACCCTAATCGTTAAAAGTGAACCCAGAGGGTTCATCGTTAAAAGGTTGTGTTCACTTTTTAACGATAGCCCTGGAATATAAAGCGTATACGAATGGCCTAAATTCGTATACGGTTCGTTAACGTTTGAAAGTTACACTTTGCCTCATTTTGCCTTATTTTGCATTGTGTGACACACTATCGAAAAAAGTGTTATATTTTTGAAAGCCCGAAAAAGTGCGCAAAATGCGGCAATTCGCGGCAATCTAGGAGGAGTTTTATAATGATTAAAGTGCTCTTTATCTGCCACGGCAATATCTGCCGTTCCCCCATGGCAGAATTCGTATTCAAAAATATGGTGGAAAACCGCGGTTTGGAAGACCTTTTCCATATCGCTTCCGCAGCTACCAGCACGGAAGAAATCGGTAGTCCGGTACACTACGGGACTGCCCGGATTTTAGACCGTTTACACATTGATTATTCTGATAAAAGAGCTCGTCAGATGACGAAGCGGGACTATGAAGAATATGATTATCTGATTGGAATGGATTCCCGAAACCTGCGCAATATGCACAGAATGATTGGAGGAGATCCGGATGATAAAATTCATCTCATGCTGGATTTCACAGACGAGCCGGGAGATGTGGCTGATCCCTGGTACACGGGAAACTTCGAAGTGACCTATCGTGATGTTGTGGCCGGTTGCGAAGGTTTTTTGGAATATTTAAAACGAAACGGAGAAATATAAGATTGCCATAAAACAGGGCGGGAGCATAGTGCTTCCGCCCGTTTTGATTATTTTAAGGTTCTGCTATTTCCGTTACACCAACGAAAATATTAGAAATTTCATACCAGGTGGCGAAGTCCACAACTCCCGTTGCCGGAAGATTGAAAATCCGCTGGAATGACATAACTGCATTGGCGGTTCCGGGGCCGTAGATGCCGTCTGCAGAGATGGTAGGGAGAGCAGGATAGCTTCTGGCAATACGGTTTAACTGGCGCTGCATCTGAAGGACTTTGCTGCCGCGGGAACCGATGGTAAGGTTTGTGCCGGGCCAGGATGCGGGAATGCCGTCAATCTGGTCCGTTGAGTTGATATACAAATCCTCGCCGTAGTAGTAGCGGAGAATTTCAATGGGAGTATATCCTTCGTCCGCTAAGTACTTGGAACCCCATTGGCTTAAGCCGCGGCAGGTAACACTGGTGCCGTTACAATAAGATGTAAAAATTGGCTGTTTTACACCGGGGCGTGATAAGTAATTGGAAAAAATAGAATCCACAATACGGTCTATGTTTGAGTAAATTGTTCGTCCGTAGATGAATTTCTGGTCGTAAGCGGTAGAAGAGGTAATCGTGAAATTGTATCCGCGGTTCCTGTACCACTCCGTATATACCCGGTTCAATGTAAAACTCATTATCGCAAGTGTGTTGGCATAAATGGCACTTTCGGGCCAGGTAGAGTAAATTTCGCTGGATACCACGTTTTTAATATAATCCTTATACGGAACGTAGTAATCCGGTGCGTTTCGGTTGGTAGGGGCACCGTCATGTACAACGACGTATTCGGGAATGACTACACGGGAAAGGACAATTTCACCGGTTTCTTCCACTGGTTTGATTTCTGCTTCGGGAATTTTGGCGGGATAATCTCCGTAAAGCGTATGAGGGGGAATCAGGATATCTACGGCTCCGGTACCGACCCGGATGGGAATCAGTTCTACGGGCTGAATAGAGGTAACCGCGGGAAAAACTTCCCCTGCCTGAATGGTTATAGGCTCATATCCTTCTGCGTAAATCGTAAAATTATATGTTGCATAAGGGCGTGGATTATCTTCGGACTGGGAATAGGAGAAGGGGGGAGTGGGGAGCTCCAGCACTTCCGACTGTCCGGATGAATTTGTCACGAGGGTATAGAGAATTTGATCCGGTTCCTCTGTTGTGGTAACAATAATTTGCGCATTGGGCACCGGAATGGATGTAGAAATTCTAGTAAGATAAAAGACAAGGCGACCTGTGGAAACGTTCGCTGAAATATTGTTTTCTTCTGGCATGGTTGCGACCTTACAGCTCTTTTCCTGTTATTCTATGCGTTGCAATATCAGAGGGTTCCTCTTTCTCTGTTTTCTTGCTATAAATTGTTTGCCCATAAAAAACAAGAAACCCAAAAGCGTAAGCTCTTGAGTTTCTTGTTTTGTGTAAAAGGGGAATTCTTTCGGAATAGTTAATCAGTCGTGTTTACTAATTAACTCTAATGAAAGTATATTACTAGGCGATACAAAAATCTACAACTATTTTGCGTAAAAATAACAATATATTAGCCAGAGGACGATAAAATTCTAATATAATTATAAAAATAATAAGAAAATTATAAAATATCAAACATTTTTTGACAGTAATGTTATTTTTTCGTATAATGATTTTATTGGGGTGATTAAGTATGTTTGATGTTTTTATTGTTGTTGAACTGGCCGCACTTTTTGTGGCAGTAATTCTTACCATATATGTATTTCATGAGAACACATCCGAGCACCAGCAAAATCTGGGGCTGTTGGGTGTTGCCGTGTCTATTATGATTCTTGGCTCCGTACTGGGACACTTGTCCGGTCAGGAAGGTGCACTTATTGTGGGGACGCAGGTGCAACACATATCATTTGCATTCTGCAATTCATTCTTATTATTCCTTGTTTTAAGATGTTCCAACATTATAATGCCGAAGCATGCCAGCTTCTGTATTGCCTTTGCGGATGTTTTTTTCTGCTGTCTGATTTTATTATTGGACCATCACGACCTGATTTATGCAACCTATACCGTCATGGGAACCGGCGGTGCAGCCCGTCCCGTATTTCAGCCCGGAACCATGCTCTATGTGTTTGCGGGATATAATGTATTGAAATCAGTGGTGCAGTTTTATATTGTAATCCGAAATTATATGAAAAATAAAACCAAAACAAGTATCCCCGTAACATGGTTGCCTGTGGCATCCGTATTTCCTTTTATTGCATGGGGACTGATGTATTTTAAAATTGTGGGTACCTATAATGTACTTCCGTTCGGCGCATTGGCGGGCTTTATTTACACCTTCGCCCTTGTATTTATTTTCCGTCTCTTTGACTCGGTACAGACGGCAAAAGAAGATATTGTCCAGACCATCAGTGAAGGTCTTTTTGTCATTGACGTAAGTAAAAAGCTTCTGTATGCCAATGATGTGGCATTGTCTATTTTACCCGAATTAAAACTTGAGCATGAACGGGGGCGCATCATCAGTCAGGTATACCGGAATAACAAAAAGACCCTTACCTATAATGACAGACAATATGCTGTTTCCGTTGTTCCTTTTTATGATAAAAAGACTTTAAAGGGCTATAATCTGTGGCTTTTTGATAAAACGGAAGAACAGGAATTAACCAAACGTCTGATTGAATCCAAGGAACAGGCAGAAGAAGCAAACAAGGCAAAAACCATGTTCCTTGCCAATATGTCCCACGAAATCCGTACGCCCATGAACGCAATTATGGGTACTGCGGAAATGATTCTTCGAGAGAAGCCTTCTCCTTCCGTGGAAGAGAAGGTAAACAGTATCCGGAATGCGGGAAATATCCTGATTTCCATTATCAACGATATTCTGGATTTCTCTAAAATTGAATCCGGTAAAATGAACGTGAACGAAGCAGATTACCGTCCGGGCTTTTTAATCAAAGACATTACCGAGAACACCCGTCATCGTTTGGACGAAAAAGGAATTAAATTTAATGTTCACGTAAAAGAAAGTCTTCCCAGGGTTTTACGGGGAGATGAAACCCATGTGCGGCAGATTCTTACCAATATTTTAAATAATGCGGTAAAATATACCCGGGAAGGGTTCGTAACCATGAACGTGGACTGGGAATTAAATAACGGAACTGCTCTGATACGTGTATCCGTAGAAGACAGCGGATGCGGTATCAGTGAAGAAAGCATGAAAACACTTTTTAACAGTTTCGAACGTGCGGATATGATCAAAAACCGTACCATTGAGGGTACCGGACTCGGACTTGCCATCACCAAGCGTCTTGTGGAAAGTATGGGAGGTTCCATTTCCGTAAAAAGTACTTACGGCAAAGGAAGTATTTTCTCATTTTATATCTTCCAGGGAATTGTGGATTATGCTCCCACGGGAGATTACAACATTCTGACCCAGACGGAAGAAAAAGAACTTCAGAGCAATAACGAAACCTTTATTGCACCTATGGCAAAGGTTCTTGCCGTGGATGATAATATTACCAATATTAAAGTAATTCAGGGCATTCTTGATATGTATCAGATTCGTGTGGATACGGCATTAAGCGGTGAAGAATGTCTTCGTAAGCTGGAACGGAATCATTATCATCTGATTCTGATGGACCAGATGATGCCTGTTATGGACGGTATCGAAACTGCAGCGAGAATCAGAGAATTTCCGGACAAGGAAATCCGCTCTGTTCCTATTATTGCGGTAACTGCGAATGCTATCCGCGGTTCCAGAGAAATGTTTTTGGAGAAAGGTTTCCAGGATTATATCTCCAAACCCATGGATCTTACCGTACTGGAAAGAGTGTTAAAAACATATCTGCCGGCGGATTTTATCTATTATGTGGATAAATATAATCCTAAGGCCGCTTTAAGCAAGAACATCATTATTCCTCAGGTGGATGTGGAAAAGGGAATTGCCAATTACGGCAACAGCAGAAGCCGTTATATGCAGATTCTTCGTTACATTTATGATGATGGTGAAGAGCAGATTACCAGAATGCAGCATCAGATTGCCGAGAAAAAGTACGATTCCTATATTTTCGATGCCCACGCCCTAAAAGGACTTGCCAAAGGAATCGGTGCGGAGCAACTGTCAGAACTTGCGAAAAGGCAGGAATATGCAGCGAGAGAAAAAGAATACGATATTATTGAAGAAGAGGCGGATGTGCTTTTTGAACAGTATCGTATGTTACTTGCCAACATAAAATTTGTTTTTATGGAAAACGGCATTTCCTTTGAAGAGGAGAAGGCAGAAGGAAGCAGGACCATTACCGGTGCGGAATTTGCCAGCCTTTTGATTGAACTGGGTGAAAGCATCGATATGATGGAACAGAAAGAGTCGGAGAAGCAGATTAAATTCCTTTTAAACTGCCGTTTGGAAGACAGCAAACGCAAGCTTTTGGAAAAGGCAAGAACTGCGATTCGAAGCTTCGATTATGAGGAGGCAGCTTCCTACGTAAAGAAGCTTCTGGAAGGCTAGAAAACCCGTATTACGTAAATACATAAGAAGAGGTGATACTATGTTTGAGAACGAAAAACTGACCACCGGACAGCTTGTAGCCGAATATAAGGGAGACGTTTCCGCCCTGATGCGGTATCTTCCCTGGTTACAGAGTAAAAGCGGTGAAAACGTAATGTCCGACTATGTGCCGGAACATGCAACGGAAAGAACCATGGTAATTCCCACATATGATTCCAATCTGCTTGGATTTATCAAACAGGCGGAACAAACCAGATTTATCAATCGGAATTATGAATATGTATATCGCAAGTATGTAATGCGGAATGCAGATGATGAGATGCGTATGATTGCAAGGGCAGGTATTCAGGATATGACCCTGCTTGGGGCAATTTTATCCAAATATGTTATCAAGGGCCGTACCAAAGGTCTTGTGTGGAATGAAGGAGTAGAAAACGGAGTTTTTTATGCCCTCGTAATGAAAATGAAAGAGCTGATTGAGTTTTGGGATATGCCCTACAGCAGCATGGAGGAACGTTAATGGGAGCGAAGTCAGAAAGTAAAAAAGCATATATTCTTGAGGTGGCAAGAAGTGTTTTTGCCGAACGCGGTTTCAAAGCCGTAACCATGAAAGATATTGTGGAAGCCTGCGGAATCAGCCGCGGCGGTCTCTATCTTTATTACGGAAGTACAAGAGAGTTATTCCTTGAAGTAATCCGTAAAGAAGTAGAGAGAAACGACTCTTCCATGGAGAAGGATTTAAAAGACATTGTAAAAGCATCCGATATCATGATGGTTTACATAAAATCTCGTAAAAAAGAAATTTTAGACAAGGAAAACAGCCTTGCAATGGCAATGTACGAGTTTTATGCGGAAAATCCGGGAAGCAAGAAGCATATTTTAAGAAACCGCTTTGAAACCGGTGCAAAACTTCTGGAGAAACTGATTGAAATGGGTGTAAAAGAGGGTGAATTCCGCTGTGAATCTCCGGAACTTGAGGCCCGGAATATGATGTATGCCCTGGAAGGCATGGAAATTATGAATTGTACCGGTTCCCTGCCAAAGAATGCCTTCGACAGGGAAATGGTATATTTGCTCAGTAGAATTATTGTTGAGGTTTAGAACTGCGTTTTCTGCCGCTCCTGCTTTTTGCGGGGGCGGTTGTTTTTTTGAGATACTCCGTATCAAGACTGACGGTTCTTGCCAGAGCACCGATTTTAACTGACTTAAAATCGGAGAGCAGTTTGCTGAATCGGGAATATCCGTAGTTGTGGATATTAAAATCAGGAAATTCCTTGTTCAGCATCTGGTTTAGCTTGCCGATGTTAATGGTGTTTTTATTTTCTTTTATCAGAATGGAAACCACTTTCTGTTCAATGGTATCCAAGGGTACGTCAACTTCCTGTAAATGGGCGGTTACCGCTGTTGCCGAAGTCTCCAGACGAATGGAATGGAACTGCTCCAAAAACTTGGAAAACTTGTTATAACCATAGTTTCTGGTATCGAAAGAAGAGTAGGTTTTGGTAATGCGGCTGCCCAGTTCTCCGATATCCATGGAAGTACCGTTGATACCGTTCTCCATAATGATTTTACGGATAATTGCTTCAATGGAAGCAAGAGGCGTAATGGCATCTTCTTCTGTTTGCTTCTTTTCTTCGGCAGCTTCTTCCGCAGCACTTTCTGCAAGTAAATCCAGGTAAAAGAATCTCTCACAGGACTCACGGAAGGGTTCCGGTGTTTTTTGCTCGCCCATGCCGATTACCGTCATGCCGGACTCACGAAGACGCATGGCAAGTCGTGTAAAATCGCTGTCGCTGGTGGCAAGACAGAAGCCGTCCACATGTCCGGAATATAGAATGTCCATAGCATCAATAATCATGGCAGAGTCTGTGGAATTTTTACCGGTGGTGTAGTTATATTGCTGGATGGGGATGATGGAGTGTGCCAAAAGAGCATCCTTCCAGCTTTTGTTTGTGGACTTGGTTAAGTCGCCGTAAAGTCTTTTGTAGGTTACGTTTCCGTATTTTCCGAGTTCTTCTAAAATGATTTTGATGTATTTTGAAGATACGTTATCCGAATCAATCAGTAGTGCGAATTTCTTTTCTTCCACAATAAATCCTTTCTTAGACAGGGCGCAGAGGCCCTTTTTTATTTTATAAAAAGTACGGGAGAACAATCATCTCCTGACACAACTATAAATATATCACAAAGAAAACTTCGGGAAAAGAGTTTTTTTGACGGATTCAACATTGAAAACCTGATAAAAAGCCGTTATAATATAAAAGGCTGTTTATGCCGTTAATGTATCACAAGAAAGGATAACCTGATATGGGAAATGTTAGACGAATTTACGTAGAAAAGAAAGCGGATTTTGCGGTGAAAGCTGCAGAACTGAAAGAAGACCTTTTAAGTTATCTCGGAATGAAGCAGATTGAAGCAGTGCGGGTATTTATCCGTTATGATGTGGAAAATCTTTCTGACGGGATTTTTGAGCAGGCTTGCAAGACTGTATTCTCAGAGCCTCCTGTTGATGATTTATATCTGGAGAACATTGAGATTCCTGCAAACGGACATGTATTCTCCGTTGAGTATCTTCCCGGTCAGTACGACCAGAGAGCAGACTCTGCGGTACAGTGTATCCAGTTTTTAAAAGAAGATGAGGAACCCATCATCAAAACTGCCGTTACATACTTGATTTGCGGTGATTTGAGTGAAGAAGATTTTGCTAAAATCAAGGCTTATTGCATCAACCCCGTGGATTCAAGAGAAACCGGTATGGTAAAACCCGATACTCTTGTAACCGAATTTGATGTACCTGAAGACGTGGCAGTAATGGAAGGTTTCATTACCATGGATGAAGGTGCTTTTAAAGAGTTATATAAGAGCCTTGGTCTTGCAATGACGTATAATGATTTTTGCTTTATCCGCGAGCATTTTGCGGCAGATGCAAAGCGTAATCCGACCATGACGGAAATCAAGGTACTCGACACTTACTGGTCAGACCATTGCCGTCATACCACTTTCTCCACGGAATTGGAAGAAGTAAGCTTTGCAGATGGTTATTACAAGCCTCTTTTAGAGAAAACATATCAGGACTATTTAGAGACAAGAGAAGAGATTTTTGCCGGACGTGAGGATAAATTCGTCTGCCTCATGGACCTTGCCCTTATGGCAATGCGTAAGCTGAAAAAAGACGGCAAACTGGAAGATATGGAGAAGTCTGATGAAATCAATGCATGCTCCATCGTTGTACCTCTTGAAGTAGATTATAATGACGGAAAAGGTGTTATCACGGAAGAGTGGTTAATCAGCTTTAAGAATGAAACCCACAACCATCCTACGGAAATCGAACCCTTCGGTGGTGCGGCGACCTGCCTTGGCGGTGCAATCCGTGATCCCCTTTCAGGACGTTCCTATGTATATCAGGCAATGCGTGTAACCGGTGCGGCAGATCCCACTGTTCCCATTGCTGAAACCATGCAGGGCAAGCTCTCCCAGAAGAAGCTTGTAAAAGGTGCTGCAAGCGGTTATTCATCCTATGGTAACCAGATTGGTCTTGCTACCGGACTTGTAAAAGAAATTTATCATCCTAATTACGTTGCAAAGCGTATGGAAATCGGTGCTGTAATGGGTGCAGCTCCCAGAAGAAATGTTATTCGTGAAAACTCCGATCCCGGAGATATCATTATCCTTTTAGGCGGTCGTACCGGACGTGACGGTTGCGGCGGTGCAACAGGTTCTTCCAAAGTACATACCGTTTCTTCCATTGAAACCTGTGGTGCGGAAGTACAGAAGGGTAATCCTCCTACAGAACGTAAAATCCAGAGACTGTTCAGAAGAGCAGAAGTCAGCAAGTTAATCAAGAAATGTAATGACTTCGGTGCAGGCGGTGTATCCGTAGCAATCGGTGAGCTTGCAGACGGTCTCCGTGTTGAACTTGATAAAGTTCCCAAGAAGTATGAAGGTCTTGACGGAACCGAGCTTTCCATTTCCGAATCCCAGGAAAGAATGGCTGTTGTTGTAGATCCTAAGGATGTAGATGTTTTCCTTGCATACGCAGCAGAAGAAAACTTAGAGGCAGTTTGTGTTGCGACAGTAACAGAAGAAAAACGTCTTGTTCTGGTATGGAGAGGCAAAGAAATCGTTAATATTAAGCGTTCCTTCTTAGATACCAACGGTGCACACCAGTCTACCAAGGTGGCTGTGGATATGCCGGATGAAAAAGACAATTACTTAAATAAAACCGCTTGTGATGCAGTTGCGGAAGCAGTTGCAGCAAACGATGTGAAAAAAGCATGGGTGGAAAGTGTTCATGACTTAAATACATGTTCCCAGAAGGGTCTTGTTGAAATGTTTGACTCATCCATCGGTGCAGGAACCGTTCTTATGCCTTACGGCGGTAAACATCAGTTAACCGAAACCCAGACCATGGTAGCAAAAGTACCTGTTCTCGGCGGTAAGTCTGATGCGGTAACCATGATGAGCTACGGATTCAATCCTTACTTATCATCCTGGAGCCCTTACCACGGTGCGGTTTATGCAGTAACAGAATCCCTTGCTAAAATCGTTGCAGCAGGCGGAGATTATAAAAAAGTACGTTTTACCTTCCAGGAATACTTCCGTCGTATGACCGAGGATCCTTCCAGATGGAGCCAGCCTTTTGCAGCATTGCTTGGTGCTTATGATGCACAGATGGGCTTTGGCCTTCCTTCCATCGGCGGTAAGGACAGTATGTCCGGAACCTTCCAGGATATTGATGTTCCTCCCACACTTGTATCCTTTGCGGTAGATGTGGCTAAGGTACAGGATGTCATTACTCCGGAATTAAAGAAAGCAGGCAATAAGCTTGTTAAGTTCTCTCTTGAAAAGGATGAGTACGATGTTCCCAAGTATGACAAGGTAATGGAACTTTTTGATGCAATCCATGCAATGATGCAGGCAGGCATTGTGGAATCCGCATATGCACCTGATGCTTACGGTATTGTTCCTGCCGTAAGTAAAATGGCATTTGGTAACGGACTTGGTGTTGCAATTGATGATTCCCTTGCATTATCAGACCTTTTTGCTAACGAACTTGGAAACATCATTGTTGAAATTGCACCTGAGAATCTTTCCAAGATTACCTGCGCATATACATTGGTGGGTACCGTAACCGAGAAAGACTTCTCTTATAAGAATACCGTTATTTCCCATGAGGAAATTTTAGATTCCTTTAAGTCTAAGCTGGAGAAGGTATTCCCCAGCCGTGTAACCAAGGATGAAACCAAGGTTGATATGCCTTTATACAGCGCAAAAGACATTTATGTATGCAAGAATAAGGTTGCAAAACCTCATGTATTTATTCCTGTTATGCCCGGTACTAACTGTGAATATGACAGTACGGCAGCTTTTGAACGAGCAGGTGCTACGGTTACAACAGGTATTTTCCGTAACTTAAGCGCAAGTGATATCAGAGAATCCGTGGATATGTATGTAAAAGAAATCAGCAAGGCACAGATTATTATGTTCCCCGGTGGTTTCTCCGCAGGTGATGAGCCTGACGGTAGTGCAAAATTCTTTGCTACTGCATTCCAGAATGAAGCGTTAAAAGAAGCTGTTATGAAGCTTTTGAATGAAAGAGACGGTCTTGCACTGGGTATCTGTAACGGTTTCCAGGCGCTCATTAAGTTAGGACTTGTTCCTCACGGTGAAATTGTAGGACAGACTGCTGATTCACCTACACTTACGTTCAATACCATTAACCGTCATATCTCCAAGATGGCTTATACCAAGGTAGTTTCCAATAAATCTCCCTGGTTACAGCTTGCAGAGGTTGGTAAGACCTATACAAGCCCTGCATCCCACGGAGAAGGCCGTTTTGTAGCTCCTAAGGAGTGGATTGATAAGTTGATTGCGAACGGTCAGGTTGCTACCGTATATGCAGATAACGACGGCAATGTAAGCATGGATGAAGAATACAATATCAACGGTTCTTATGCATCCATCGAAGGTATTACATCACCTGACGGAAGATGCTTCGGTAAAATGGCACATGCAGAACGTCGCGGTGACGGAATTGCAATTAACATCTACGGAGAACAGGATCTCAAGATTTTTGAATCCGGTGTTAAATATTTTATGTAGTTCTAAAAAGAACGGGGGAAATCTTAGGATTTCCCCTTTATCATGTAAACAGAGGTTAAAATGAACATTCAGCTTTCAGATCATTTTACATATAAAAAACTATTACGTTTTACCCTGCCATCCGTGGCGATGATGGTTTTTACATCAATTTACGGTGTGGTGGATGGTTTTTTTGTTTCGAATTATGTAGGTAAAATTCCATTTGCTGCAGTGAATTTTATTATGCCGTTTCTGATGATTCTGGGTGCATTTGGTTTTATGTTCGGAACCGGCGGAAGTGCGCTGATTTCTAAAACCATGGGAGAAGGGAAACGGGAAAAGGCAAACAGTTTGTTTACCATGCTTACGTTGATTTCTTTTATCTTAGGCGTGGTAATAGCAGTACTGGGGATTCTTTTTATTCGTCCGATTGCTTCTTTTCTCGGTGCGGAGGGAGAATTACTGGAACAGTGTGTATTATACGGACGTCTAATTCTGATTGCCCTTCCTGCATTTATGCTGCAACAGGAATTTCAAAGTTTTTTTGTTACGGCGGAAAAACCCGTGCTTGGATTTCTGGTAACCCTTGTTTCCGGCTTGACCAATATGATACTGGATGTTCTGTTTATTGTAGTTTTGAAATGGGATGTTGCGGGGGCAGCAGTGGCGACGGCAATCAGTCAGGTAGTCGGAGGGTTGTTTCCTCTTTTTTATTTTGCACGGCCCAATAAAAGTCTCTTACGGTTTACAAGGGCAAAACTTGATATACCGGCGCTGGTTAAAACCTGCACCAATGGCTCTTCAGAGTTAATGAGTAATGTTTCCATGTCGCTTGTCAGTATGCTTTATAATGTCCAGCTGATGAAATATGCACAGGAAAACGGAGTGGCTGCATATGGGGTTTTGATGTATGTCAGTTTTATTTTTATTAGTGTATTTATCGGATATTCCATTGGGATTGCACCGGTTATCGGCTATCATTACGGTGCCGGAAATCATAGTGAACTAAAGAGTCTGAAGGAAAAAAGCCTTATGGTTATCGGAATGGCTTCTGTAGGAATGACTGTTCTGGGAGAAGTGCTGGCAAAACCTTTATCCCTCATATTTGTCGGCTATGATAAAGAACTGCTGGATTTGACACACAGGGGATTTTTGATTTTTTCTTTGTCCTTTCTGTTTGTTGGAATTGCAATCTTTGGCTCCGGATTTTTTACGGCCCTAAACAATGGTTTGATTTCCGCATTGATTTCATTCTTAAGAACACTTGTTTTTCAGATTGGTGTAATTCTTATATTGCCGATATTCTGGGAGACGGACGGTATCTGGATATCTCTTGTAGTTGCGGAATTGATGGCTGCAGTGGTAACCGTAATATTCCTGATAGCATTACGAAAGAAATATCAATATTAAGATGGTTTACATAAAAAAGAACCGGTGCAGGGAGTCTGCATCGGTTCTTTTTGTTATCTGCTGTTTTTATTTAGGATGTTACTTTTATTATTCCGTAAAAGAAAGCTGTTTGTTTAAATCCTTGAACATATTCAGAAGTTCCTTGTATTCTTCCGGTGTAATGCCCTTGGAAGAATAAAGAGCTTTGTTTAAAAGTGCAGCAAATCTTTCGTAGTTTACCTCGGGGAAGGAGGTTGTTTTTTTGGCTATTTTATCCTTTGAAAGATGAGAAGATAGAAGTTTACATAACTCATCGGGCAAAGGATTTTCGTTGGTCGAGTGATTTCTCTTCGAAAGAATTTGTTTTTGTATTTTTTTATTCAGTATTTCGTATTTCTCGTAGACAAGCTCTTTATAATTTCCTTCTTTCAGCCATTTGTTTCTTTTATGTGAAATAAGAATCAAGCGGATAATAAAAAACATAAAAAGGATGCTCGCCAATACACCGAAGAAAATGCACAGAGGCACCAGCAGTGCCTTGGCAGATAAGGAAAGCCGGGGGAAGAGAGGCTCTTCGTCCGGAAGTTCCGGAGGCTGGGCTGTTACATCTTCTAAGTCTGTTTCCAGATTGAATTCAAAAGAAAATAAGCCGGAGAATAATGCTGCAAGGTCGGATAAGCCCTCATTTTCATTTCCCAAATCTGCGGGGGTAACTTCAAAGGGAACAAATCCATAGCCTTCCAGATAGATTTCAATCCATGCGTGGGCGTAGGAATCATTAACTTCAAGGGAGATAACGCCCTGTTCCGAAAGCTCCGAGGGACCGGAGTACCAGTCTGCCACAGATTCGCCGGCAACCGGTTTGGCATCGTCTGCAATTAAGGTTGCAGGAATACAATATCCTTCCACATATCTTGCTGGAACCCCCATGGTACGAAGGAGCATGACCGCAGAGGAAGCGAAGTGGGCACAGAAACCTCTTTTTTGTGTTGTGAGGAAATATTCCACATAATCCTTATTATAGGGGGTGGAGCCCGGTGCCATTGTATAAGAAAAATCTTTTATAAAATGGGCATAGACTTCATTGGCAAGCGCAAGTCGGTAGGCATTGATTTCTTCAAAGGAAGCATTGCTTATCAATTCTCCGGTGACAGGGTCGTAACTTTCCGTAACAGTACCGGAAGCCGGTTCCGTAAAAGTAGAGGTGGCAATACCGGTAAATTCTGCTTCAATGCAATAGTCTGCCAGCTCGGCACGGATTGTTTCCGGGACATAAAGACATTTTTCATGGATATAAGTGTCGTATGCTTCCGGAAGTTCATCGTACATTTTAGGATATTCTGTTCCTACATGAGGAGAGTAGGAGACCGTAAGGGATTCACCCAGAGGAATGGTTTCCTGCTCAGTAACGGAGTAGTAGGGTAACAGGGGAAGGGAATAGACCAAATCCACGTTTTCCACGGTCATTTTACCCTTTGCCTCTGATGTGGGCATGTAAAGATGATCAAAGGTCTGAATGTCGTTGCCGGATAAAAAGACCCGTTCCTCTGTATAAGTGTGGCTGTACCAGGTATTGGCCTGGTAATAGTTGCCTGTAAAAGATTTCAGATAAACGGTATCATAAGTGTAGGGTGCGAAGGTTACTTTTATATCTGTTTCGAAGTCCGGACGTACATTGCTGACGCCTCCCAAGTGTCCGTGATTTAAGCCACCGGTGGAATCATAACGGTCAAATAAGCCGGTAAAACCGTTCTGGACAAAGATTTTTACCAGATTATCGGCTTCCGCACGAAGGGCATTGGGGGCACTTTCTGTTTTGTTTGCATAGTAGGTTGGTATGAAACATAATCCCAAAATCAGGGAAACAGCAAGAGAAAACAGATAAATTTTCAATGTACCGGAAGCACTGCTCTGGTATATATGTTTTGTTTCTTTTTTTCGTTTAAAACGGATGAATTCAGGGGAGTTCTTTCCTTTTACCTGCATTCGGAACGTGCCCATTGCCTGCTGGATTCCTACACAGAAATATACGGATAACAGTAAAATAATACAGTAAACGGGCGGTTTTAAATCAATGAAAAATGCAATTTCCAGAAAGGGGAACGTAATCAGGATTGTTTCCAAAAGGTTCATGTAGCCGGAAATCGTAACATTTAAAAGCAATGCGAGAAAAGTGCCGATGAAGCACATGGCGATGGTTACCGTTACATAGCGGTTACTGAAAAATTCCTGCGCTTCACGGACGGAAAGTAATTTAAAATAATCGGAATATTCGGAATAAATTTGATTTATAATCGCCTGATAACCACTGTTTGCATAAAGATAATATTTGACAAGATAACTTGTAAAAACAATCAGAATCAGGATATAGCCGGGATAAAAAAGAAATTTCCTCCAGTATAAAAGAGCAACAAGCATTGAAATAAAAAAGAAAAAAACAGTAACAATGGGCATGTTGTAGGGTAATGAAAAAGCTTCTATAACACCTACTACGGTTCCGTAGCACGCAAAGAAAACCAGCAGTCCGCGGAGCAGACAGATGAATAATCTGTGATGTCCGTCTTTGTTGTGGATGTCTCCGATGTAAACGCCGGTTTCTTTTAACTCTTTCTTTTTTATGAGTTTTTCATACCAATGGGGCATATTGTTACCTCACTATCGTTTCTAAGTCAATGCGTTCAACCTTGCTTCCTGCAATGTGAATGACAGTGGAAGCATGCTGGGAAGAAGAGAAGAAAGCATCTCTGGCAAGCTCTTTTCCTTCATAGGAAGGAAGATAATAAAAGCGGGTCAGAGCCTCTAAATTTTCTTCTTTATCCGTAATTACAAGATATTCAAATTCGCAGGTTGCATGGTTATAAAGACATAAATTAAAACGTTCTTCTTCTTTTATAAGTCGCTGGGTCAGTTCCAGTAACACCGCAGTGGTTTCTTTGATGTCCGAAAATGTTACTTCCGGAAGGATTACCATGGACAAAACGGATGTGTGGGATAATTCTTTTACAAACAAATCGTCCATTTTGGCAGAGAGCTTCCAGTGAATCCGCTGGATTCTGTCTCCCGGTCTGTATTCGCGTATTTCTTTGATGTCGGAAGAAACGGCACCTTTTAAATCATTCTCAATATATTCTTCTTCCCCGTGAAAAGAAGGAGCGGTAGAAACGGGGGGACAACCTGCCGGAGCGGGAAAAACCGGAATTTCCATTTTGATGGAAAGGGGTTTGGTAATCGTAAAAAAATGCAGATAATCCGAAAGGGAAAGCTCTGTCAGGGTAAGTGATATCATGCCGGGAATGGTACTTTCCACAGGAAATTCAAAACTGCTTTTTCCTTTTGCTTTTACGGGGATGGATAAAGCGTGAATCTGCTTATTGGGCCAAAATAAATTCTCTGCATGAAATTTTACCTCACAAAGGTAAAGGGGAATGGAGGATTTATTTGTGCTTTCAATAAGAAATACTGCAGGATTTCCCAGTTCTACATAGGGCATTTGGCCGGAAGCCTGAACGGAAATGTATTTTGAAGCACGCAAAAAAAGCATCGTGGTAAGAATCGGTACCACGATTAAGGGAGGGAGCAGAAGAAGTAAAAAGGGCTGCTCCAGTATAAGAATAACAAGGAGGAGGAGAAAAACTCCTCCGATGTAAGTTATTATTTTCAGCCAGTGTTTCTTCATGGAAAAGAATCCTCCTACTTGGGAAGACGTACGCTTTCAAAAGCATCCGTAAGGGCTTTTTCGGTGGAAAGGCCGCCTGCCTTTGCTTTGGTGGAAAGAATTACTCTGTGGTTTGCCACGGGGAGATATACTTCTCGGAAATCTTCGGGAGTTACAAAGTCACGACCGGACAAAAATGCATGGGCTTTTGCCATTTTAAGCAACGCAATACTTCCCCGGGGACTTAATCCCAATGTGAAGATTTCGGGATTACGGGTTGCTTCCGTAAGGGAAACCGCATATTCGTAAAGGGCATCGGAAACATGTATTTCTTCGGTCTGTTTCTGCATTTCTTCGATTTCTTCCAGGGTCAGAACTGCATCCATATTGCGGATGGTTTTATGAGAGTCCCCTTTTAAAACGTCCACGGCACTGTTATGGTCCGGATATCCCATGGAAAGACGAACCATAAAACGGTCAAGCTGGGATTCGGGTAGCTTCTGGGTGCCGGAAGCACCGATGGGGTTTTGGGTTGCAATAACCAGAAACGGAGAGGGTAAGTCATGGGTTACTCCGTCTACCGTTACATGTCCTTCTTCCATAACTTCAAGAAGTGCCGACTGGGTTTTGGGAGAAGTACGGTTGATTTCATCGGCAAGAAACAGGTTTGTACATACCGCGCCTTCGTGATAACTGAATGTACCGGTGTTTTTGTCGTACATGGTAAAACCGGTCAAATCACTGGGCAGTACGTCCGGTGTAAACTGAATTCTTCTGTATTCCAGTGACATTGCTTTGGCAAGTGCCGTAACCAGCGTGGTTTTCCCTACGCCGGGGATATCTTCAAGTAAAACGTGTCCTTTTGCAAGAATGGAGCAGATAACGCAGTCGATTACCTCATCTTTTCCGTGGATTGCCTGTTTGATGGCATTTTTTAATTCTGTAACGGAAGCTGTCATAATAGTCTCCTTTTAAATATTCAAAGTGTAAAAGGAATATAATTCCATACATAATATAATACTATTTTTTCCATGGATAGGCAATGATTATTCACAAGCGTAAAAGGATAGGAATTATGCGGAAAAGATATTGTTTAGAAAATAACAATATGATATAATTTTTATTAACTATAACAAAAGATAAGGAGGGTATTACCATGCGAAACAGACATTTTATGGAAAACAAAAATTACGTGCTGGCAGCAGGTGTATTTCTCCTTGTAATTTGTATTATTACATTGTCTCTTCATGTGTTGGATATCTATAACATTTTTTATAAAAATGCATGTGAAGCCCTGGAGGGACATACGGAAACCGCGCTTGCGGTTTTGGAAAGCCGTATCAGCAGACAGAGAGAAGCAACCGCCTGGTGCGGAGAGAATATTATGCAGGGTGCGGAATCTGACATCGGAGCGATTCTGAAAGAAGCAACGGATGACAACGAGTTATATGAATATTTCTATGTGTCACCGACCGAAATTACATATTACGCTAACGGAAATATCCGTAAAAACGATAACTATGAGAAACTGAATCAGATTTATGGATTTGAATATAAAAATAATTTTGTTTCCGTGATTCAGGAAGGTGTTAACAAAGAAGGAGATACTGTACCGTATTTGTATGGTGTTTATCCTGTGCGTGTGGAGGATTCCGGTGAAAAGGGATATGTTATTTCCGCATCGGAAGTGGAAAACCTCTTCGGGGAAGACAGTTTTAATTATCTGACGGAAATCGGAAGTTGCTGTATCGTAAACCGAACCGGGGATATCCTGCTAAAAGACAGCGGATTTGCTAAGGAAATCGGACCGGAAGCTAATTTTTATGTTTCTATGGAAAACAGGAGCAATCAGGGACGAGGCATTAAAAGTGCCTTGACAAAGATAAAAACCGCAATTCCCAATGAGGCCGGCGGTAGCGTAACATATAAGGCGGCAAGCGGTGAAGAAACCTATGTATCTTACCATAGAATTGACGGAACCAGAGAGCATTTCCTTGTAATCAGTTTTAATGACGGAATTTTAGATGACATGATTCATGCTGTTATGTTACGTTCTTTCCTTGTGGGACTGGGTGTTTTTATTCTGATGGGTATTATTCTGTTAACCATTTGGACCAAGGGCGAGAATGCAGGTAACATCATCCGTAAGCTGGCTTATGAAGATGAAGTGACCGGTGGTAAGAACCTGAATTATTTTAAAAGAGCTGCAGCTGAAATCATACGTGAAAACAAAGAAGTTCCCTTTATTATGTATCGTTTTGATATCTTGAACTTCCGTTATATTAACGAAGCTTACGGTCATAAAAAAGCGGACGGTGTCCTGACAGCCTGTATTGAAGAGTTTAAGCACTTTTACAGTAAAAATGAGTTGTGTGTCCGCATCAATTCCGACCATTTTGTTGCTTTGGTAATTAATGATTTGTCCGTAAACCAGAGATACCAGAACTATCTGAAGTCAGTTGGTGAGAAGGCGAGAGAAATCGGTGTCAGATATCCGATTCGTCTCCGTGTGGGAATGTACCAGATTCATAAAGGAGACCGTGATATTGATATTATGATTGACCACGCAAACGTGGCCCGCAAGTCAATGACAGGTAATGAAAAAAGTCTGGAATCCTTCTATTCGGACCGTATTATGGCAGATATGAAGAAGGTAAACGAAATTGAATCAGTGATGCAGTCTGCATTAAGTAAGGGCGAATTTAAGGTATATTTACAGCCGAAATGGGACATTGTAAATGACTGTGTTGTAGGTGCGGAAGCACTTGTGCGCTGGATTCGGGATGATGGATCCATGGTATATCCCTCGGATTTTATTCCTATTTTTGAGAGTAACGGTTTTATAGAGAAACTGGACTTTTATATGCTGGAAACCCTTTGTGAGACCATGCACCGGCTGGAGGAACTGGATGAATATATTTTATATCCCATTTCCGTAAACCAGTCCCGTATCCTGATTATCAATCCGGATTATGTAAGAAACGTAGAGAAGCTTTTTAAACGGTATGAAACCGCAGTAGAGAAGCTTGAAATAGAAATTACGGAAACCGTGTTCTTCGATGAAAAAGAAAAAATGCTGGATGTCATCAATAACCTGAAGGCATTGGGGGTAACCCTTTCCATGGATGACTTCGGTTCCGGATATTCTTCTCTGAGTATCTTAAAAGACGTACCGTTTGACGTACTTAAAATTGACAGAGGCTTTGTAACCGAAACGGCTAACTCCAATTCCAGTATCATTATTCTTCAAAAAATCATCGATTTGGCGAAGAGCCTGGGAATTGATGTTATCTGTGAAGGCGTGGAAACCATTGAACAGGTGGACAATCTTCGAAAATTGGGCTGTGAAAAAGTACAGGGATATTATTTCGGCAAGCCTATGCCCATAGAAGATTTCCTTGAAAAATTCTGCAGAAGGGATGAGGAATACTGATGCGGAACTACCAGAAGGAACTGGAGCAAGTTCTTTTAAAAGAAGAGAATAAGGGAAAAACCCTGTTATTACATAGCTGCTGCGCACCTTGCAGCAGTTATGTTCTTGTATACCTGAAAGAGTATTTCCGGATAACGGTTTTTTATTATAATCCGAATATTACTCCGGATTCGGAATACCGTAAAAGGGTGGAAGAACAGAAACGGCTTATAGAGGCATTGAACCGGAAAGGGGAAGGATATCCCATTTCTTATCTGGACGGGGATTATGAGCCGGAGGCGTTTTTTACGGCGGTAAAAGGATACGAACACTGCCCGGAGCGGGGAGAACGGTGTGAAATCTGCTTCAGACTGCGTCTGGAAAAGAGCGGAAAGGTGGCAAAAGAGGGAAAATTTGATTTTTTTGCCACAACTCTTACCCTAAGCCCCTTGAAAAATGCGGAACTTTTAAATAAAATCGGAGAGGAGACCGGTGAAAAACTTGGAGTTTCTTATCTGGTGTCTGATTTCAAAAAGAAAGACGGATATAAAACCAGTATCCGGTTATCACAGGAATATGATTTATACCGGCAGGATTATTGCGGCTGCATTTATTCCAAGCTGGAAAGAGAAAGGAATAAAGAGAAATGAAGAAGTTTTTGGATATTTTATCTGAAGAAATGGGAAAAGCCTTTGCAACAGCAGGATACGGCGCGGAGCTCGGTCGTGTAACTGTATCTAACCGTCCTGATTTGTGTGAATACCAGTGCAACGGTGCCATGGCAGGTGCAAAGCAGTATAAAAAGCCCCCCTTCGTTATTGCGGGAGATGTGCAGAAGGCATTAGAGGGCAGTAAGGTATTTGATAAGGTAGATGTGGTTGCGCCCGGTTTCCTGAATTTAAATGTAAGCAGGGAACTTTTAAAAGATTATTTAAATGAAATGGCAGGAGACAATAAATTTGGTGTGGAAGCTCCTGAAAAAGTGAAAAAAATCATAATCGATTACGGCGGACCCAATGTTGCAAAGCCTCTTCATGTAGGTCATCTGCGTTCTGCGGTAATCGGAGAGAGCGTAAAACGTATTTCCCGTTATATGGGACATGATGTAATTGGTGATATTCATCTTGGGGACTGGGGTCTGCAGATGGGTCTTATTATTGCGGAATTAAAATTGCGTCAGCCCGAACTTGTATATTTTGACAGCGATTTTACGGGAGAATATCCTGCGGAAGCACCTTTTACCATTTCAGAGTTAGAAGAAATTTATCCTACAGCCAGCGGTAAGTCCAAAGAGGACCCTGCATTTAAAGAAGAAGCAATGAATTGCACTTTTAAATTGCAGAATGGTGACAGAGGATATCGTGCGTTGTGGAAACATATTTTATCCGTATCCGTAACCGACCTGAAGAAAAACTACGAAAAACTGAATGTTGATTTTGACCTTTGGAAGGGCGAATCCGATGTTCATGATGTGATTCCCGATATGGTTGCGGATATGAAAGCGGGCGGATTTGCCTACGAAAGCGACGGTGCTCTGGTTGTAGATGTAAAAGAAGAAACCGATACCAAGGAAATTCCTCCCTGTATGATTTTAAAATCAGACGGTGCGGCTCTTTACAATACCACTGATCTGGCAACAATCAGAGAACGCATGAAAGAGTACAAGCCTGACGAAATTATTTATGTGGTGGATAAGCGACAGGATCTTTATTTCGAGCAGGTATTCCGTTGTGCACGTAAAACCGGTCTTGTGGGAGATGAAACTTCACTGAAGTTTTTAGGATTCGGTACCATGAACGGTAAGGACGGTAAGCCTTTTAAAACCCGTCAGGGAGGTGTTATGCGTCTGGAACACCTGATTGCGGACATTAACGAAGAAATGTTAAAGAAGATTCTTACCGGACGTGAAATGGAAGAAGCAGAAGCAAAGGAAACTTCTCAGATTGTGGCACTTTCTGCATTAAAATACGGGGATTTGTCCAATCAGGCAAGTAAAGATTATGTCTTTGATATTGACCGCTTTACTTCTTTTGAGGGGGATACGGGCCCTTACCTTTTATATACGGTAGTAAGAATTAAATCTATTTTAAAGAAGTATGAAGAAAGTTGCGGAGCTGCGGATAAGCTTCTTTGCAATGCATATACCAATGATTCTGAGAAGAATCTTATGATGCAGCTGACTCTGTTTAACAGCATGATGGAAGGTGCTTTTGAAGAAATTGCACCTCACAGGGTTTGTGCGTATCTTTATGATTTGGCGAATGCATTCAACAGCTTCTATCATGAGACCAAAATTCTCGCAGAGGAAGATTCCGCAAAGAAGCAGGGATGGATTGCGTTACTTTCCCTCACCAAAGATGTTGCAGAGACTTGTATGGATGTGCTTGGCTTCTCCGCACCTGAAAGAATGTAAAAAAATATAAAAAAAAGCTTGACACATCTTTAAGTTTTTTGTATAGTAATAAGGCAGTCGCAAAATATGGAATCTTAGCTCAGCTGGGAGAGCATCTGCCTTACAAGCAGAGGGTCATAGGTTCGAGCCCTATAGGTTCCACTTGAAATTGCGACTGCATATGGCGAGATAGCTCAGTTGGCTAGAGCACACGGTTCATACCCGTGGTGTCGAGGGTTCGAATCCCCCTCTCGCTACGATAAAA
>JAFUJA010000012.1 GCA_017473905.1 Lachnospiraceae bacterium
AACTTCTTTCTGCATCTCCTTCTCTGCTTTTTTATCAAAAGCTGATTTCATAACAGGAAGACTTCCGGTTTTTGACTGGTAGTCATCTAAAAGGAACTGACGAAGGAAAGACCATGCGCCTTCTTTGTTTTCAGACTCATCTGAAATCATATATAAAGTACTTAAGGAAAGAACAGAATTACCTTCTGTCGCACCGGGGAAACCGACACATACGATTTCTTCACCGAAATTTCCTTTTTCGTTATAGTTAAAATCACGGAAATTGGAAATGTAACCGTTTGAAAGAAGCGCCTGGTTATTTCTGTACATTGTTTCATAAAAAGTATAATCCATATCCATATCATATTCGATAGTTTCCGGATACTGTGCCGCATATTCAAGTGCCTTCACAAAATCATCACCGAAGTTACATTCTCCGGTTCTGGGATTCACATAATCAGTACCGCCGAATCCCATGATATCATATAAAATACTTTCTCTTGACCACTCAAAAAACGCAGTTTTTCCACCGTTCTGCTGCTCGATTTTTCTTAAAGCATCAAAGGAAAGCTTACCATCAGCAGGAGTAAGACTCTTCTTCATATAGCAGGTTCTGAATACAAATTCCGGTGTGATTGCGTACATTTTATCATCCAATGAAAGAGCATTTACAATATTTGCAAACATATCCTCTTTCTTCACTTCACCATCGGATTCAATCATTTTATTCAAATCGGTAAACAAACCTTTTTCCATAAAGTTTACCGCATCCATATAATCGCTCATGCAGATAATGTCCGGCGCATTACCGGTAATAACATCATTATTGAGCTGTTTTTCAGCCTGCTCGTAATCGTCTAATGTATTATACTGGGAATAATCAATAATCTGGATTCTGTACTCATCACTTTCTTTATTGAAATCCAGTATCCTGCCTGCCACATCGGAATCCATCCATTCCATACCCATGGTAATAATGGAACGGTCAGGAACGTCTGCCGGATCAACCTTCGCATACACGGAGAAACCTTCTACACGCCAGCTTTCCCGATCCCACTCTGTTACCATAAAACGATTTTCGCCAAGTGAAACAACATCATTTACATTACTGCCTAACACATCTGATTCAATAAAGCCGAAAATCTTAGTAGAATCATTTGTTCCAAGCTTATGTCCGAAGATACCTTCATCGGTTCTTCTGTAAAAATCATACTCCTGATCCATACTGTTGAAGAGAATATAATAATTACCGGGAAGCTTAATATCTTCATAAGATTCTGCTGACAGCCCATTCTCATCAATTACATAAAGTGATGCCTTTTCAGCTGCTTCCGAATATTCCATTACATATACCAGAATTTTTCCGTCTGATGTTTTATACATATTCGAAATCCACTCTGATGTTTTAAAGGTAACTTCCGCTACTTCCTTAAAATCTTTGTCAAAAATCTTCACAATGGTATCGGAAGCAACATAAATAGTTCCATTACTGTCCATCAGAATGTCATTTGCATAAAAATAATCTCCCGGATTTTTGAGCTTAATTTCTTCCTTTGCAAGAACTTCTCCCTCTTTTGAAACTTTTACAAGATAGTGGGTTTCATAATCGCTTGTCATAACGCCAATCATACTGCTATCTGCATCGTTAAATACAAAACGGGAAAGATATGTATTTTCTTCCAGCGTAACGTTATACTCATCTAACTGATTTCCCTGAAAATCATATTCGGTAATAAAAATAGTGGTGGTTGACTTACTGTAGTCATATTCGGGAACCCAGTCTTCACCCTCAACAGGTACCTCAGGCATTACTTCTTCTATCGGTCCGTCAATTACCTCAACCTTAACTTCTGCTTCAGTTCCTGACATAGTCCCCTTCGGTTCAGTAAGTTCCTGCTCTGTTTCTCCACCTTCCACGGGTACGTAAGGTGCATATTCAACCTCGGTGTAGTAGGAATAAATCTTATTTGTTCCCACTTCAATATCTGCACTGCCATATTCCGTAGACTTACACTCTACGAATTTTTCTTCCTTAAAAACATATTCCTTATAATCCTTTACAGCCTCTTCGACTGCAACAGAGCCGCCTTCTTTATCTTTGCCAAAGCAACCCGCCATGGATAATAACATAATACCGACTACGGATAATGCCACTATCCTTTTAAAACCTGACTTCTTCATTCTGCACATCTTCTCCTTTTACCTTTTTTCTTTTTCGTGTAAACGTTTTGATATAATCCCCAATTCGTTCAAACGTCTGTTTCGTGGGCTTATGGGTCACCACAAACCGCATCAGCATCACAAACCAATACACAAAGAGTCCTGCTGCCAGCATTACCTGTAATAATGCTGTTTCCATAAGCTTCTCTTCTTTCACGCGGGCAAGATTTTCCCAATACGGCAGAATAATATCATCTGTCCTCATTGTTCTGTTTGCCCTTGTTTTAAAAAGCCGGTACAATGCTTCATAGCCGAATCGAGTGGTGTTTTCAATCATAATGGAATCCGATTCTTCATATGTAACGCATTTCTTCAGTTCTTCCACCGCAAATCCTTTTACGGGATTCGGCATGAGAATTTCGTAAACCGCAATTCCGGTCCCGTCCTGAAGTGTCTCCAGCCTTTCATAGGGAAGAAAAACCGTCACGCCACTGCTGCCCGCCATGGTCTCCAATTTTCCCTGTTCCCTTTTATAGACACCGGCAACCCGATAGGGTTCTCCGGCAATCTCCACATCTTTGCCAACTATATCCGTGGCACCATACAATTGCCATGCAGTTTCTTCGTCTAAAAGAACAACATCCTGCATCACATCATTTTCACTGAAATAATTCCCTCCGGTCAGTTCTACCGGATGAAAAAGGAAAAAATCTCCGCCGGTTCCGATTGCGGTAACACTCATACTCTTTTTAGGTCCTTTTAGGGACAATTCACCAAAAGAAGCATACGCATCCACATACAGTCTCGCAGAAGGACTTTCTGGGGTAATGGACTGACTCTCTAATGATTTCTCAAGAGTATACCGAATCTGCTTAACATTCTGCCTGTCCACCAGAAGGTCTTCCGATAAAAACAGACTTATCTGGCTTACACCTTTATTGTCCGCCCAGCGTTTTGCCAGCAGCTGCTCCGGCAGGGAATTGCGCCCCGCCTGAAGAACAATCGTCAGAATAATCAACGCTGTTACGGCACAAATATTTAAAACCCACAGGATTAATTTCTTCCATCCAAGTTTACTGAAAAAGGAAAGCATTTTCAACCCAAAGCTATCCGTCATTCACTTATCTCCTCGGCAAGACGCACCTGATCACCGGCTTCAATGGGACGTGTTGCACCGGTAATGACATACTCGTATCCTTCCAAAGCTCCGCTGATTGCCGAGTTGGTATTGTCACTTGCCAATACTTCCACATCCACACGTTTGGCAACATACCGGTTTCCAAAGGGTGCAAATCTGGTTTCTACAATTAAAATAAATTTACCGTTATTATCTTCTCTGATTGCGCTGTTCGGCACTACCAGGTCATAATACATATTTCTTTGACCAACGGATAACGTAAGGTTATCACCGGCGGATACATCATTTCCGCTCAGTTCAAAGAC
>JAFUJA010000013.1 GCA_017473905.1 Lachnospiraceae bacterium
CCCGGCAGTTGAACCTCTGGATAAAGTTATGATGCGTTTAAACCAGCATTTTACATATTATTACTTTATAGTATGTGAAGGAGAAACAGTTGGTGCGATTCGTATTGTGGATAAAAAAGAACCGGGAAAGAATAAACGCATTTCTCCTATTTTTATAATGAAACAATTCAGAAATAAAGGAATTGCCCAAGAAGCAATCATTGAAGCAGAAAGAATACATGGTTCCGAAAATTGGGAACTGGATACCATTTTAGAAGAAAAAGGGAATTGCCATTTATACGAGAAAATGGGATATATCAAAACAGGGAAAACGGAGTGTATAAACGATAAGCTTACTTTAGTTTTTTATAAAAAATAGGCTGGAATTTTCGAAAATTGCGTGGTATGATAGTTTTTGCCGACCGACTGGTCGGTCACATTTTGTACACATTACTTATTTATACTTCATGTGTTACGTTCAGAAAGTTTAATAATTTGAAATTTTTATAGTTTTAAAATGGAGGATATAGAATGCTATCAAAATTAAGTGTTAAAAAACCCTATACAGTCTGGGTGGCAGTTGTACTGGTGCTGGTATTGGGGGTAGTTTCTTTAATGAAAATTACTACGGACCTTTTACCGAATATGAATTTGCCTTATGCAATTGTAATTACAACCTGTCCCGGCGCAAGCCCGGAGAAAATTGAGAAGGATGTTACGGCGCCGATTGAAGCGGCCATGGCGACTACTTCTAACATAAAAAATGTCAGTTCTATGTCTTCAAACAGTTATTCCGTTGTAATTCTGGAATATGAACAGACTGCAAACATGGATTCCATAATGATTGAAATGCAGCAATCACTGGAACAGTTGAAGAGTGGATGGGATGATACTGTTTCCAGCCCCATTATTATGCAGATCGACCCCAGTATGTTACCTATTATGGTTGCTTCTGCGGATATTGAAGGCATGACACAAACGGAGATTTCCGAATATGTGGAAAATGAACTTGTTCCGGTTCTTGAGAGTATTGAAGGTGTTGCTTCCGTTACTGCAACGGGTATAGTGGAAGAACGCTATGAAGTGACCATGAATCAGGATAAAATTGATGAAATCAATGAAGATATTATGGAAGCAATCCGCGAACAGTTTACGGAAGCAGAGCAGGAGCTTGCGGATGCAAGAGATGAAGTTGAAAAAGGTCAGAAAGAATTAGATCGTCAGCAGGATAAACTTGCGGATGAACTGTCCTCTGCAGCAAAAGACCTTGTAAACGGTAAAATTGAAGCTGCAGTTGGTGAAAATGAATTAAAAGGTGCTTTGGACGAGTTAAAGAAAACCCGTTCCACCTTACAGAAGAGTATTAAATCCTTAAATGAATTATATGAAACAGCTAAAACACTGGAGAAAACCATTGCTGACCTGTCACAGGTATTATTATTGGATGATGCAACCATTCTTGCCATGACAGGCATGACCCGTGCGGAAGTAGAGGCGGCAATTGCCCAGGCACAGGCCGGTATCGATCAGATTAACGCAGGTCTTCAGCAACAGGCAGCCTCTTTTGCGGAATTGGGGGTCCCCTTAAATACCTATGAAGACATACCCAATGTGGTAGCTGTTTTGTCTAAAAATCTCGCTAAAGTAAAAGCCGGTATTGCCCAGATTGAAGAGGCCCAGGAAACCATTGACGAAGGTCAGGAAACCATGGACGAAGCATATGTTTCTTTAAATGAAGGCCAGATTACCGCAGTGATTGAAATGAGCAATGCTTCCGCCCAGCTTGCAACAGCGCTTGCCCAGATTGAAAGCGGAGAACAGCAGTTGGAGGATGCGAAAGAATCCGCCATGGATTCAGCAGATTTGAATGCGATTCTGACAATTGATACTTTAAACGGTATTTTGATGGCACAGAACTTTTCCATGCCTGTAGGATATGTACAGAACGGGGATACCCAGTATCTGGTTAGCGTTGGAGATAAAATCGCAGATGCGGATGAGCTTGAGAACCTGATTCTCCTCGATTTGGGTATGGATGGCGTTGAACCTATTTATCTTGAAGATGTGGCAGATATCGTACTTTTAAATAACGCCGGAGATTCCTACTCCAAGGTTAACGGAAATCCTGCAATCATGCTCTCCTTTGAGAAGCAGACCGGTTATTCTACCGGTGGCGTAACCGATGCACTTTTAGAGCGTTTTGAGGAACTGGAAGAATCGGGTGAAGTAAACATTGCGGTTCTTATGGACCAGGGTGTTTACATCGATATGATTGTAAAATCCGTTGTGGAAAACATGATAATGGGTGCAATCCTTGCGGTGGTGATTCTGATCCTCTTCCTAAAAGACATCCGTTCCACCATTGTTATTGCGGCATCCATTCCTTTGAGCGTAATTTTTGCCATTGTACTTATGTATTTTTCTGGAATTACGTTAAACTTAATTTCCTTATCCGGTCTTGCACTGGGTATTGGTATGCTGGTAGATAACTCCATCGTAGTAATCGAAAATATTTATCGTTTAAAGAAGGAAGGCTTATCATCAAAGAAAGCTGCAGTTGTAGGTGCGGACCAGGTTGCAGGAGCAATCTTTTCTTCAACTTTAACAACCGTATGCGTATTTGCTCCCATTATTTTTACGGAAGGTATTACCAAACAGCTTTTTGTTGATATTGCGTTAACCATCACCTATACTCTGATGGCCAGCCTTATTGTGGCGCTTACTTTCGTACCCATGATGGCTTCCGGCATGTTAAAATCAGCAAAAGAGCCCCAGACCAAGCTTTTTGATAAGGTACAGGATATTTACGGAGCATGCATGCACTATGTACTTGCATTTAAACCGCTTGTATTCCTTATTACGCTGGTGTTACTTGTATTAAGTACGGTGGGGGCGTTTTCCAACGGTTTCTCTTTTATGAACATGAATATGGAAATGGACCAGATTTCCATGACTGTAGGCCCCAAAGAAGACCAGGTTCTTACCTTCGAAGAACTTTGTGATTTGGCGGATGAGACTACGGAAATTCTTCTTACCGTAGAAGGAATTGAAACCATTGGTGCCATGGCAGGCGGCGGTTCTACCATGAGTCTTATGAGCAGCGGAACGGAAAGCTTAACCTATTATCTGCTTTTAGATCCTGAAAGCGAACGTTCCATGAACGATATCATAAAAGAAATCGAATCCAAAACCGGCAATTTAAACGGAGCAGTAACAGTTTCTTCTGCTTCCTCGGATATGACGGCGCTTATGGGTAGCGGTCTTTCCGTTATGATTAAAGGTAGAGATTTGGATAAACTGGAGCAGATTGCAGCAGAGGTAGGTGAAATTGTTGCATCTACACCGGGTACCATGGACGTGAACAACGGACTTGAGGATACCACATCCTCCTTCACCATTCATGTAGATAAAGTCAAAGCAGCAGAATATAAACTTACGGTTGCCCAGGTATTCCAGCTTGTATATGCGGAACTTGCATCTACAAGCTCCTCTACACAGATTTCCACTGATTTAAAAGATTATGATGTCTATGTAATGAGTGAAGACCAGTCGGAGGTAACATTAAAAGATATTCGCAGCCTCAGATTCCCGTATACGGATTCTGAAGGAAAGGAAAGAAAGGTACGTCTCAGCACGATTGCAACCTTTGAAGAAGGTATTTCCCTAAATGCAATTAACCGTGACGGACAGAGCCGTTATATCAGCGTTACCGCTGGTGTTGCGGAAGGATATAATGTAACCAAGGTCAGCTCTGCTGTACAGGATAATCTGGAGAAATATGATCTTCCCGCAGGTTATACCATTGAAATGGCGGGTGAAGATGAAATGATTATGGATGCCATGGGTCAGTTGGGACTTATGTTGCTTCTTGCCATTATCTTTATTTATCTGGTAATGGTTGCACAGTTCCAGTCCCTGTTGTCTCCTTTTATCATCATGTTTACCATTCCTCTTGCGTTTACGGGAGGATTCGGTGCATTGTATTTAACCGGTAATGAGGTAAGCGTTATTGCCATGATTGGTTTCGTTATGCTTGCAGGTGTTATCGTTAATAACGGTATCGTTATGGTTGATTATATCAATCAGCTTCGTAGGGAAGGATATCCGAAAAAGGAAGCAATTGTTGAAACCTGTAAAACCAGACTTCGTCCGATTCTTATGACAGCTTTAACCACAATTCTCGGTATGATTCCATTGGCAATTGGAATTGGCGATGGTGCGGAAATGATTCAGCCCATGGCGATCGTTATGATTGGCGGTATGGTTTACGGTACGCTTCTTACACTTGTTCTTGTACCTTGTATTTATGACTTATTCAATTCCAATAAGAGTATGGTGGAAGAAGAATTGTAATTTCAGATAAAAGAGGAAAGTATGAATCAGATAAAAGAAATGGAAGATTTATTTTATCCCAAATCTCCCAAGGTAAAAGCCATGTATGATGCGGTTCTTGATATGGTGAACGAGCGTTACAGTTTTTCGCAAATCAAGGTCAGCGACATTACAAGCCGGGCCGGAATCGGCAAGGGAACGGCTTATGAGTATTTTAGCAGCAAAGAAGAAATCGTGGTAAAAGCGGTTCTGTATAACATCTATTACAATATGCACCGTATGGAGCGTGTTTTAAGCGGAGAAGGAAGCTTCGAGGAGAAATTTTACCGTATCTTAGATTTTATGGAAGATAATATGGAGCCCCTCCGCTATACCACGGAGCTTTTGCGGGGAAAATGCGAGACCATTCATAAGAAGCTTCCCATGGATGAAGAAAGGTTTAAGATTGTTCAGGCTCAGGTAAAAGCCTATGTAAACGGTGTGGCAGACCGGTATATGGAGACGGGAATGCAGGAGAGCTGTTTTACACAAAGCAATGTGATTTTAAGGAGAAATACCCTTTATACCGCAATTTTGGGATATTTTGTTTATTTGACAAATGATTATTATGACGGCGACATATCAAGAGAGGAAGCAAGACGTTTTACCTATCAGGGGATGATTGCAACTCTCAGCAAATAGGATTTGTCATTATTTTTTAAGGAATTAAAAGCATAAAAACGGGCATACTTAAAACTGCAGAAACTCTTTTTAAAAGGGTAAAAAGGAGGAACAGTATGAACGTTGACAGTGTTGCATTGTTAAAAGAATGTGATGCGGGATGTAAAATGGCCGTAGAAAGTATCGGTCAGCTTCGCACCTACGCAGAAGAAAATGCTTTAAAGAGTGTAATTGACAAGTATTGGAAGCGTCACGAAGATTTCGGCGAAAAATGCCGCCGTCTTCTTCTGGAGGCCGGGGAAGATACCCAGGATCCTCCTAAAATGGCCAGTGCTTTTGCCAAATTTACAACCGACGTGAAGATGATGGTAGATAAGGATGCATCTAAAATTGCAGGTCTTCTGGTAGACGGCTGCAACATGGGTATCAAGGCTACAACCGAGAATCTTCATAAATATTCCCAGGCAGACGAAGCCAGCGTAGCAATCGCGAAGGAAATGATTAAAATGGAGCAGGATATGTCCGAAGAGTTTTTAGGTTTCCTGTAAAATATCCAAATTTTAAAATTGTATAAGAAATCGTAAAAAAGAAAACAAATTTTTTGTTTTCTTTTTTATATTATGATATAATTTAGAAAGGTATATTCTTTTTCGGAGAGGAGAAAAAAGATGGGAAAAGTTAGAATTATAGCAGACAGTACCTGTGACCTGTCACCGGAACTGTTGGAGAAGTATGAAATTGATGTGATTCCACTATGTATCGTAATGGATGATAAAAGCTATTATGACAAGGTTGATGTTACACCGGAAGAGATTTTTCAGTGGGCGGATGCCAATAAAACCACACCGAAAACCTCAGCGGCTTCTTTTGAATCCGTAACAGAACAGTTGAGAAAATATAAAGATGCGGGTGATGAAGTAATTTACATCGGTATCTCCGAGGACATGAGTACCACTTGTAATGTATTTCGTCTGGCAGCAGATGATTTGGAATTCGACAAGCTCTATATTGTCAATTCCATGAACCTTTCCACGGGAGAGGGCTTACAGATTCTTCGTGCTGCGGAACTGGCGAAAGAAGGTAAAACCGCAGAAGAAATCGTAGAAACAATCAGCGAACTGCGTCCTTATGTACGGGCAAGCTTCGTGGTAGATAATTTGACCTATCTTGCAAGAGGCGGACGT
Organism: Lachnospiraceae bacterium; assembly: GCA_017473905.1. Lineage (GTDB taxonomy): Bacteria > Bacillota > Clostridia > Lachnospirales > Lachnospiraceae > UBA3766. The sequence goes on from JAFUJA010000013.1 coordinate 6,156, forward strand.
TGCTCCCAGGCAACCGCTCTTCTTGCCAATACCTTACAGTTAAAGCCTAAGATTGAAGTTAAAATGGGTAAAATGGGCGTAGGCCACAAGTACAGAGGCAGATTGTCCAAAGTACTTTTAAAATATGCGGAGGATATGAAGGAAGACCTTCTTGTGTCCAATTCCAAGCGGGTTTTCGTTACCCATACCGTAGGCATGGACAGAGAACTTGTAGAATCCGTTTTAACCTACTTAAAGGATTTAAACTATTTCGAAGAAATTATAGAAACAGAAGCAGGCGGTGTTATTTCAAGCCACTGCGGACGGAATACACTGGGAATTTTATATTATGAAAAATAATCTTCTGGACCGGTTGCGGGAACTGTCCCAATCGGATTACTATCCTTACCATATGCCCGGTCATAAAAGGAATGCGCTTCCCGGACAGGAAGTGCAGAAGCTTGATATTACGGAAATTGATGAGTTTGACAATCTGTTCCATGCAGAAGGAATTCTCAGGGAATGTATGAACCGGGCCGGGAAGCTTTACGGCAGCCGGGAGACGTTTTTCTCCGTAAACGGCAGTACCGCAGCATTGCTGATTGCCATCAGTGCCGCTTTTTATCCCGGGGACAGGGTACTGGTTGCCAGAAATTGTCACAAGGCGGTATATCATGCCTTGGAATTACGACGTTTAAAACCCATATTCTTTTATCCGGAAAGAAATGAAGAAACGGATACTTTTCAAGGGATAAAAGCAGAGGAAGTTAAGGCATTTTTAGAGTCTTCGGACCAAAGCGGAGAGGCGCCTGTGAAGGGCATGATTCTGACTTCTCCCACCTATGAGGGTCTGGTATCGGAGATTTCCGGTATTGCAGCACTTTTACATGAAAGAGGGGCAGTCCTTATTGTGGATGAGGCCCATGGCGCACATTTCGGCTTCCACGAGGCCTTTCCGGAAAGCAGTATTTCCCAAGGCGCGGATTGCGTGATTCAAAGCCTTCACAAAACCTTACCTTCCATGACCCAGACGGCACTTTTGCATCTTTGCTCGGACAGGGTGGAGGGAGACCGGATTCGGAAATACACCGGAATTTATCAGTCCAGCAGTCCTTCTTACGTGCTGATGGCCTCCATGGATTCCTGCGTGGCATATCTGGAGGAGATGGGAGAAACGTTGTTCCGTGATTTTGCCTATCGTCTGGAATTATTTTATAAAAGGATGGAAGCCCTTACCTTTCTACGGGTATATCATGAGCCGGGAAGGGACCCGGGGAAGGTAGTGATTACCTGTAAAAGAAAAGGAATGGGGAAATATCTTTATACCCGTTTGCGGGAGGAGTTTCATCTGCAGCCGGAATGCTGTCAGCTGCATTTTGTGCTGATGATTTTAACCCTTTGTGATACGGAGGAAGGCTTTGCCCGTCTGGAGGAAGCGTTGCTTCTTTTAGATAAAGAACTTGCTGGCAGACAGTGGGAGGAAGCCTGTGAATTTCCCGTTTTTTACGGAAAAACGGAGAGAGTGTATTATGCTTACGAGGCAGTGGAAATGCCCATGGAACAGGTGATTCTTGGGGAATCTGCCGGCTGCGTAAGCGGAGAATATTTATATTTGTATCCTCCGGGAATTCCGTTTTTGATTCCCGGCGAAGTCATCAGTGAAGAGCTGACAAGTGCCCTTTCGGAGCTGACGGAAGCAGGATACGAGATACAGGGACCGGCGGATTATACAGGTAAAAAGATTCGGATAATCCGGGAGAAGACCGACAAATAAGGAGATAACATGGGAAAGATTTTTTGCCTGATGGGGAAGAGCTCCACAGGAAAGGATACCATTTATAAAAAACTGTTAAAAAACAAAAACCTTCGTTTAAAACCTGTGGTGCCCTACACCACCCGTCCCATCCGGGAAGGGGAGCAGGAAGGCCGGGAATATTGTTTTATTAACGAGGAAAAGGTGGCGGAATTCGAGAAAAAGGGTGTTATTATTGAACTTCGCGCCTACAATACTTTTCACGGTATCTGGAAATATATGACCATCGATGACGGACGGTTGGGCAAGGATGGGAAGGATTATCTTATGATAGGCACTCCCGAGGCTTACGAGAAGCTTTTAAGGTACTTCGGTTCCGGAATTGTGGTTCCTCTGCTTGTGGAAGTAGATGACGGGGAACGTCTGAAAAGAGCGTTGAACAGGGAACGGAGACAGGCAAATCCCAAATATGAAGAGATGTGCCGCCGCTTTCTTGCGGATGCAGAGGATTTTAGTAAAGAAAGGCTGCGGGCAGCAGGTGTTGAAAAATCTTTTATCAACGAACAGCTTGCAGATTGTGTCAAAGAAATTACGGAATATATTAATTCCGTAAGATAAAAACGGAAGGAAGGGTGCAGCTATGGATATAAAAGTAAATAACATTCAGTCCGTTGAACAGACTGCCCCTACCCGGCAAGTGGCGACGGGAGACGATACTTTCCGTTTTACACTGGAAGGGCATATTGCGGAGAATGAACTTCAGGCAAGGCTTCAGCTGATGATGGAAGAAATTACCATGCAGGGTAAAAAGCTGGGGAAACATATGGATATCAGGGACATGAAGAAGTACCGCTCCCTGGTAAAAGAGTTCATGAACGAGGTGGTAAGTCATTCCCACAGCTTCTCCAGAGAGAATTATCTGGACAGAAAAGGCCGTCACAGGGTTTACGGTATGATTCGTCAGGTGGACGATGCTCTGGACAGACTGGCGCAGGAGCTTGTAAAAGAGGAACAGGACAATCTGGCAATTTTAAATTGTGTGGATGAAATACGGGGTTTGCTTTTAGATATTTTTACATAAAATACGGGAGGTGGAGCTTATGGCACATTTCAGAGACATCGTAGGACAGGAGCATTTAAAGGAACAGTTACAAAAAATCGTAAAAGAGAAGCAGGTTTCCCATGCATATCTTTTATGCGGAGAATTGCGTTCCGGTAAAGAATTCATTGCCCGGATTTTCTCCCAGGCCCTACAGTGTGAGGCGGCGGAAAATGCCCCCTGCGGAAGTTGTTCTTCCTGCATTAAAGCAACAACGGACAATCATCCGGACATTAAGTTTGTCACCCACGAAAAACCCAATACCATTGGTGTAGACGATATCCGTATCCAGATTAATGAGGATATCCACATTCTTCCTTATATCGGACCTTATAAAATTTATATCATTCCGGAAGCGGAGAAGATGACTCCCCAGGCGCAGAATGCCCTTCTAAAAACTCTGGAAGAGCCTCCCGCCTATGCGGTAATCATCCTTCTGACCGCAAGTATGGATGCTATGCTTTCCACGATTTCAAGCCGTTGCGTGAATCTGAATATGCGCCCTGTGCCGGATAAAGTGCTGAAGGAATTTTTGATGAAGGAAATTAAGGTGCCGGATTATCGGGCCGAACTGGGAGTGGCTTTTGCAAGAGGTAACTTAGGCCGTGCAAAGCTTCTGGTAAGCAGCGAGGATTTTGATAAAATCCGTGATGAGGCGGTAACCCTTTTAAAATATGTGGACGAAATGGATACAGCGGAAATTATGGAAGCTATCCGCAAAATCAACGACTACAAGTTAGATATTAACGATTATCTGGATATTATTTCCGTCTGGTATCGGGATGCGTTAATGTTTAAGGCAACAAATGACGTAAATTCCTTGATTTTTAAGAAGGAGATACAGTATATTAAAAAGGTGGCGAAAAAATCCTCTTACGAGGGGATTTCCAACTGCATTGAAGCATTGGACAAGGCAAAGGTACGCCTTCGTGCCAATGTTAATTTTGAGATGGTTATGGAGCTGTTGTTCCAGACCCTAAAAGATTGTGAATGAAAGGCATAAAAAACCTATGATTAAAGTAATTAGTGTTCGTTTCCGCACTGCGGGAAAAGTATATTTTTTTGATCCCCTTGATTTTGATATTCAGAAGGGTCAGCACGTTATCGTGGAAACCGCAAGAGGGGTGGAATACGGTCTTGTAGTAGGCGGTGTCAGAGAAGTGACGGATGATAAGGTTATCCAGCCTTTAAAACCCGTTCTGCGTATTGCTACGCCCGAAGATGACTTACAGGATGCGAAAAATCAGGAACGTAAGGCAGAGGCTTTTAAAATCTGTCAGGAGAAAATCCGTAAACATGAGCTGGACATGAAGCTTGTGGAAGCAGAGTATACCTTTGATAACAATAAGGTTTTGTTTTATTTTACTGCGGACGGCAGAATCGATTTCCGCGAGCTGGTAAAAGACCTTGCGGCTGTTTTTAAAACCAGAATTGAGCTTCGTCAGATCGGTGTGAGAGACGAAATCAAATTCATGGGAGGCGTAGGTGTGTGCGGCCGTGTTCTTTGCTGTCACAGTTATCTCTCCGAGTTTGTTCCCGTGTCTATTAAAATGGCAAAAGAGCAGAATCTGTCCTTGAATCCCACCAAGATTTCCGGTGTGTGCGGCAGACTGATGTGCTGTCTTAAGAACGAAGAAGAAATCTATGAAGAATTAAACCGCAAGCTTCCCAACGTGGGAGATTACGTTACCACACAGGATGATTTAAAAGGAACGGTGCACAGCGTAAATGTGCTTCGCCAGTTAATCAAGGTTATCGTGGAAGTTGGGGATGAGAAGGAAATCAAGGAATATCACGTAGATGATCTTCAGTTTAAAAAGAAATATCACAGCAAAGACAAATCCGATCTTTCTCCGGAAGAGCAGGCTGAGTTAGAGCGTCTGGAAAGAGAAGAGAAAGAGGATGCGGAAGCAAGAAGAGAAGAAAATAAGGTTTCCAGAGACCGAAACAGAAAAGCTGCAGCTGAGAAGGAAGAAGTAGCAGAGCTTAAGCAGGAAACTGCAGAAGAAGGTAAGTCCGGTCAGCAGGGCAAACGCTTCCAGAAGCATCGCCCGGATAAAAATTTAAATAAAAAGAACGATAACAACAATAACAATAACAACAAGCCCCAGGAAAACCGGAAAGACCGTCCCAACGGTAAAAAGAACGGTGAAAATAAAGGGGAAAACAAAGGCACTGAGAGAAACAGAAATCAGGAAGGAAACCATCATGAAGGAGGAAAGAACTCTTTTAGACGGGACCGCAACAAGGGACGTGGAAGACGTGACAACAGAAACAAAGGAAATGAAGGTCAGTCTTAAGGAAAACGAGCGGATTGATTCCCTGGAAAGAAACGGATACGTTATCATCCAGAATCCGGAGAAGTTCTGCTTCGGAATGGATGCGGTGCTGCTTTCCGGTTTTTGTCATATCCGTCCGGGAGAGACGGTTCTGGATATCGGAACCGGAACGGGAATTATTCCGATTCTTTTAGAAGCAAAAACACAGGCCGGTCATCTGACCGGTCTGGAAATTCAGGCTGAAAGTGCGGATATGGCACGCAGAAGCGTGGCTTTAAACGGTCTGGAAGATAAAATTAACATTATAACAGGTGACATTAAAGAAGCAGAGTCGTTGTTCAAAGCTGCTTCTTTTGATGTTTTAACCTGCAATCCCCCGTACATGATAGGGGAGCATGGTCTGCAGAATCCGGATGCGCCCAAGGCGATAGCAAGACACGAGATTCTTTGTACGCTGGAGGATATTCTGACCCGTTCCGCAAGACTTTTAAAACCCGGGGGAAGGCTTTATATGGTACACAGACCTTTCCGGCTTGCAGAAATCATTACAGGAATGTGTTCCCATGGTCTGGAGCCGAAGCGGATGCGGCTGGTGCATCCTTTTGCGGATAAGGAACCCAATATGGTTCTGATTGAAGCTGTCCGTGGCGGAAAATCCAGAATGACGGTGGAAAAACCCCTGATTGTCTATAAAGAAAAAGGAATTTATACGGAAGAAATCATGGATATTTACGGCTATTAGGCCGTTTTATCAGAAGGCGGACTTCGTGTTTTTATAAAAGGATAAAAGGAGGCGTCATGAGCGGTATTTTATATTTGTGTGCCACCCCAATCGGTAATCTGTCCGATATGACCAAAAGGGTGGAGGACACTCTGCGTGAGGTTGATTTGATTGCGGCGGAAGATACCCGTAACAGCATTAAGCTTCTGAATCATTTTCAGATCAAAACCCCCATGACCAGTTATCATGAATACAATAAGGTGGAAAAGGCGGAAGTCCTTACGGCGAAGCTTTTAGAGGGAATGAATATTGCCCTCATTACCGATGCGGGAACCCCGGCTATTTCCGATCCCGGGGAAGTTCTGGTGCAGAAATGCTATGAAAAGGGCATACGCGTGACCTCTTTGCCCGGAGCCTGTGCATGCATTACGGCACTGACTTTGTCAGGTCTGGCGACAAGGCGTTTTTGTTTTGAAGGCTTTTTACCGGCGGATAAAAAAGAGCGGCGAAGCATTTTAGATATTCTCAAAACGGAAACAAGAACCATGATTTTATATGAGGCACCCCATCATCTGAAAGGTACGCTGGCGGAGTTGTATGAATGTCTGGGGGACCGTAAAATTACCCTTTGCAGGGAATTAACCAAGCGGTTTGAGACTGTTATGCCTACCACTCTGGAAGCGGCAATATCCTTTTATGAGACAGAGGAGCCAAAGGGAGAGTACGTGCTCGTGCTGGAAGGTAAGAACTTTCGGGAGATTGAGGAAGAAAAACAGAAAGCCTGGGAAGAGATGACCATTGAGGAGCATATGGAGATATATCTTTCCAAGGGAATGGATAAAAAGGAAGCCATGAAAGAGGTGGCGAAGGATCGGGGAACGTCAAAAAGAGAGATTTATCAATATCTGCTGGAAAAGTAGTTGACAAAGCAGTACCTTAATAATATACTTACCTCGTAATTATAGAACATAGGAAATGTTCATGTGAAAAGGAGTTTATTACAATGTTAGATAAGATTACAGAAATCATTACCGAACAGTTAAATGTTACCGGAATCGAAATTACCGAAGAAACTTCCATCAAAGACGATTTAGGAGTAGATTCTCTTGATTTGCTCGAATTGATTATGGCTTTTGAGTCTGAATATGGTGTGGAAATTCCTCCCGAGGACTTAGAGGGTGTAAATACCGTCGGCGACATTATGGAGTACATTTCCAAGAAAGAAGCAGAATAAGCTGCAACATATGTAAAAGACAAAAGGACTTCCGTGGGAGGTCCTTTTTTAAAATAAAAAACTGTAGCACTTGCGGGGATAGTCGCATATGCTACAGTTTTTTTGTGACCGTGTAATCGAAAAAAGTTATAAAATGTCACACCGCCACATGGGTATAAAAAGGAAAAGATGCTATCACTTGGAAAGGAAGGTTTTACGGAAGTTGTGATCTCTGTAAACCTTCGGTGTTACTCCGGTTTCATCTTTAAATACCTTGGTAAAATGACTCTGGGAAGAGAAACAAAGGTAAGATGCAATATCCGTGTAGGAATAATCGGAGTATTTTAACATGTTCTTCGCTGCCTCAATACGGTGGTCGCGGATGTAACTGCTGATGGAGAGGCCGGTTTCTTTCTTAAAAAGCTTGGAAAGGTAGGTCTCGTTAATGCCGATATGGTCGGCAATGGATTTTACCGTAATGGGTGTATGAAGATTGTCATAGATATAGTCGATTGCTTTTACAATCTGCTTGGAATAAATGTTTGCTTTGGAAAGCTGCTTCATTCTCTTGCAGTAATCAATTGCCATTTTAGCCTGCAAATCCCGTAATTCATCAATGGTCTTGCAACGGTCGGCTTCCTGTATGTAATAATCGCTCATGGAATAGGCAAGGTCATGGTCCAGACCGCCTTCGATACAGAAGCGGGCAACCATTGCTGTCGAAATAATGAAGTGGTAAGTTAAATTTCTTACCGGATTATCGGATAACTGGCCCTTACCCTGGAAGGTTTCTTCCTTGAATTTCCGCATTTCTTCTTCAACGGTTTCCAAATCTCCGGCTCTTACCGCTTCGTAAAAGGACATTTCAATTTCGTAAGAACGGTGTTTAACTCCGGAATCCTTGGAGATATATAATTTGTGGTTAAAATCGGAATGACTCATAGGCACCTCTAAATTATTATAAAAATCAAAAATATCTGTTATAAACAAGATTATACTAAAATGAAAAAAATATCAAGAAAAATATGATATCTTTACAAGAAAGTATTCAGGGAACGATTGATTTTAGATGAAAAATTAGGTATGATTAGAAATGGTTTTATTTTAATCAGTAAAAATAGCCGTCGGAGGAACAACATGAAAAAATGCGGTTTTGACAATGAGAAATATTTAAAAATGCAATCGGAGAAAATCCAGGAGCGTATACGCGCTTTTGGGGGTAAACTTTACCTTGAATTTGGCGGCAAGCTTTTTGATGATTTTCATGCGTCCCGTGTTTTGCCCGGTTTTAAGCCGGACAGTAAAATTAACATGCTTGTCCAGTTAAAAGACGAGGCTGAAATCGTTATCGTTATCAGCGCCGGCGACATTGAGAAAAATAAAGTGCGTTCCGATTTGGGAATTACCTATGATGTGGACGTGCTTCGTCTGATTGACGCCTTCCGCGGATACGGACTTTATGTGGGAAGCGTGGTTTTGACCCAGTTCTCCGGTCAGCCCGGCGTCATTACGTATCAGAAAAAATTGGAATCTCTGGGATTGAAGGTATATCGCCATTATTCCATTCCGGGATATCCTTCCAATATTCCTCTTATTGTAAGTGATGACGGATACGGCAAAAATGATTATATCGAGACAAGCCGTTCTCTTGTGGTACTGACTGCTCCCGGACCGGGCAGCGGAAAGATGGCAACCTGTCTTTCACAGCTTTACCACGACCATAAAAGGGGAATCAAGGCAGGTTATGCAAAGTACGAAACCTTCCCGATTTGGAATCTTCCCTTAAAACATCCCGTGAATCTGGCTTATGAGGCTGCAACCGCGGATTTGAATGACGTTAATATGATTGACCCTTTCCATTTGGAAGCTTATGGAGAAACCACCATTAACTATAACCGTGACGTGGAAATTTTCCCTGTTTTAAATGCCATGTTTGAAAAGATTATGGGTGAGTCTCCTTACAAGTCACCTACGGATATGGGCGTAAATATGGCAGGCTACTGTATTATTGATGAAGAAGCGGTAAGCCGTGCGGCCAAAGATGAAATCATCCGCAGATATTACGATGCCCTTTGCCAGAAATTACAGGGCAATATCGATGAAGAACCCATTTACAAGCTGGAGCTTCTGATGAAGCAGGCACAGGTTACAATGGAAGACCGTAAGGTTGCCATTGCAGCCGGCAGGCGTGCGGAAGAAACCGGCGAGCCGGCAGCAGCGATGGAGCTTCCGGACGGTACCGTTATCACAGGTAAAACAAGTGCACTTTTAGGAGCATCTTCAGCACTCCTTTTAAATGCATTAAAATATATGGCAGGAATTGAGGATGAGGTTCAGCTGATTTCACCCACCATTATCGGACCTGTACAGGAATTAAAAGTAAAATATCTGGGCAATGCAAATCCCAGACTTCATACTGACGAGGTTTTAGTTGCCCTGTCAATCTGTGCGGCAACGGACGAGAAGGCCAGACGTGCAATGGAGCAGGTGAAACACTTAAGAGGGTCGGAGGTACATTCCAGCGTTATCCTTTCTCAGGTAGACAGAAGCGTATTTCGCAAATTAGGTGTAAATCTTACCTGTGAACCTGCATATCAGACAAAAAAACTCTATCATAAATAGGGAATATGTGTTAAAATAATAGTGTTGTAACACTGTTTTTAAAATGGAGGAGGAATTTTAAAATGAAGTACGAAATCAAAGGCAATCCGTTTCCCGTGTTAGTTTGCTCTCTTGAAGCAGGCGAGAAGGTAAAATGCCAGAAGGGTGCTATGGCTTGGATGTCTCCCAATATGGAGATGGAAACCAAGACCGGCGGTCTCGGCAAAATGTTCGGTAAAGCTCTTACCGGCGAAGCTCTTACAGAGAACAACTACACAGCAACCAATGGTGCAGGTCTTATTGCATTCACATCCGGTGTTCCCGGAAACATTCTTGCAATCGATGTAAGCGCACAGACCATCGTTGCTCAGAAGGGATCTTTCCTTGCATCTGAAATGACAGTTAATCAGGAAACCCACTTCCAGAAAAAGGTAGCAGGCGGCTTCCTTGGCGGAGAAGGTTTTGTTATGCAGAAGTTCTCCGGTAGCGGCTATGTGTTCCTTGAAGTAGACGGAAGCACAATCGAATACGAATTACAGGCAGGACAGTCCATGATTGTTGATACAGGAAGTCTTGCAGCTATGGACGCAAGTGTTAACCTTGATGTTCAGATGGTTAAGGGACTTGGTAACATGCTCGGTGGCGGAGAAGGTTTATTCAATACCGTATTAACCGGACCCGGACGTATCTGGTTACAGACAATGCCTGTTTCCAGCCTTGCATCTTCCATCGCACCTTATATCGTTTCAAGATAAGGATACATGGGTTCATGAATTATGTGCCACCGGGCCTATGCCCGGTGGTTTTCTTGTAATATGGGAAATTTTTCCCATATTACAAGAAAATCTTATGCGCACCTCGCGGAGACGAAATGAATTGCTTCGCTATACCGCTCGGGCGCGCAGAATGTGCATAGCACATTCTGTATGAAAAACAACGAGGCAAGAGGTCGCAGAGTTTATTTTTGGGGAGGTTTTATGGAGAAGAAACGTCGCGGAAGCATTTACCGGTCAATTCCGGCAATGTGTATCATACCGTTATTTCTTTTGGGGATTTTAATTATGTGCTTCTGTTCATACCGTTATATGGCAGCAATGCACGAAAAAGTAGAAAAAGAGCTGGAAAGTATCGCCGGCACGGTTCTCACATTTTATGATTATCTGTATCCGGGGGAGTATGCCCTGGTAACGGAAGGGAACATTGCGGCTTTTTATAAAGGAGAGAAGGAAATCACCGGAGATTTTGAAGTGATTGACCGCTTAAAAGAAGAAACCGGTGCGGAAATTACCTTCTTTTACAAGGACACAAGAATGGTAACTACCATAAAAGATGCTTCAGGGGAGCGTCTTATCGGGTCAGGTGCCAATTCTGTCATTTGTCGGGATGTTTTAGAAGGAAAACAGTCGAAATTTTATAAAAATATTGGGATTGGAGACGGGGAGTATTTCGGTTACTATACACCGATTCTGAATCCCCAGGGAGGCTGCGTGGGTATGCTTGCGGTATCAATTTCTGCAGAACATGTAAGCAGTCTTGTGGTAAAGGCCGTTCTGCCCATGATTTTTCTCGTGCTGGCTGTAATGCTTGCGGGCGGCGTGGTATCCTACCTTTATGCCCGGGATTTGACCAGGGGAATTGCAGGCATCCAGAAAAGCCTTGCCAATGTTGCGGCAGGGGACCTGAGCAAAGAGCCGGAGTATTTTGTCATGGAAAGAAATGATGAGTTAACGGATATGGGCCGTTCCATTCTTGCCATGCAGAAGGAACTTCGCGTACTTATCGAAAGAGATGCGCTGACGGAGCTTTATAACAGACGCTGCGCCAATACCCGTCTTGCCAAAATGATTCAGAAGTCTTTCAACACGGGAACAAAGTACTGTATCGCAATCGGGGACATTGACTTTTTTAAAAAGGTTAACGATACCTACGGTCACGAGAAGGGCGATATGGTTTTAAAAGAAGTTTCCGCACAGTTCCGCCACGCCTTAAACGGCAAGTGTTTTGCGGTGCGCTGGGGCGGTGAGGAGTTTCTGTTTGCCTTTGATGAAATGGATATAAAAGCAGCGACGGAGAAGCTGAACGAGATTACGGATAAAATCAGAGCCATGGAATTTCCCGTGGCAGAAGAAGGGGGAGATGTATTCCGGATTACCATGACCTTCGGTATTGTGGAAGGGGATGCGGAGTATGATCTGGATACCCATATCAGAGTTGCGGACGAGCGGCTGTACCGGGGTAAAACCGGCGGAAGAAACCGGATTGTGGACGGTTCATCCTTAAAAGATGAAATGACAGCAAAGGAATAAACCGAAATGAAGAATGAAAGAACATTAAATACCATAACACGTCCTCTTTATGAAGAGGATGCTTATCTCTCTGTTTTTGAAGGAAAGGTTCTTACATGTAAGGCAGCAGAGATTCACAAAGAGGGTAAAACCATCTCCTGTTACGGAATTTCTCTGGATGCCACCGCATTTTTCCCGGAAGGGGGCGGTCAGGAAGCGGACCGGGGACTTTTAAACGGTCAGGAAGTTTTAGATGTAAAAAAAGAAGACGGTGCGGTATTTCATTACGTAAAAGAGCCTATTCCGGAGGGAAGCGTGGTAAAAGGTGAAGTGGACTTCGAAATCCGCTTCCGCCGTATGCAGAACCATTCGGGAGAGCATTTATTCTGCGGACTGATTCATTCTCTTTACGGGTTCGAAAATGTAGGCTTCCACATGGGGGCCGATGGTGTTACCGTGGATGTAAACGGAGCTTTGACGGAGGAAGATTTTGACCGTCTGGAAGCCCTTGCGAATCGGGGTGTGGCAGAGAATGCGGCAATCTACGCAGTATTTCCCGATACTCCGGATGAAATGGAATACCGGAGTAAAATTGAACTGGAAGAGGATGTGCGGGTAGTCATTATCGAGGGTTATGATGCCTGTGCCTGCTGTGCGCCCCACGTAAAAACCACGGGCGAAATCGGTGTGATAAAGGTCATTGATTTTATGAGTCACCGGGGCGGAACCCGTTTTACCTTAAAATGCGGTCTGGATGCCTACGGGGATTATTGTCTTCTTCATAAGCAAATCGGCAAATCCATGCGCATTTTATCTGCAAAAAGAGATGCCTGCGACGAGGCACTTGAGCGTTTGTCACGTCAGATGAAAGAACAGCATGAAACGATTTTACGGCTGAAAAAAGAAATCACTTCTTTCTATGTGAACGGATTGCACGAAGATGCGCGAAACGGAAATCTTCCGGAATATAAAATTGTGTTTGCGGCGGATTTGGATGAAGTACAGATGCGTACCCTTGTAAATGAGGGCTTTACCCTGTTTCCCGGGATTGTGGGCGTTTTTATGGGAAGTGATGAAGCCGGATACCGTTATATTCTGGGTAAAAATGCCTCGAATGCGGAAATGGATTTAAAAGCATTTACCGTCACCATGAATCAGCAGCTTTCCGGCAGAGGGGGCGGCTCGCCGGTTATGGTTCAGGGAAGTGTTTCGGCTGTCCGTAAGGAAATAGAGGCATTTTTCACTGAATAGGATTCCTGTGCGTGAGGCAGGATGATTGAATTACATTTTTCTCGAAAAATAAGAAATTTGATAAAAATCGCAAATATTTAAAAAAATATATTGTAAAAAAATGTAAGTTTTTATATAATGAGCGTAGGGGAATTCTGACTTTTTTGGGGTAAGAAAGCCAGGAGGATTTGAAATGGATTTCATATTGCACTATGACGTGGCAGCGTTTCTTCTGTGCATCATCGTAATTGCTTTGTTTTTATCAAGAAAGCATTTTTTTACAAAATCAAATACATTCTTTTGTCTGATGTGCGTACTTCTTTTAGAATCTACCGTATTAGACATCTTTCGTGTGTACACACTTCAGCATTTGGACGAAGTACCGTTATGGGTGGACTATGTGGTGAACGGAGTGTCTTTTTTGTCGTATAACGGCATTCAGCTTACGTTTTTCCGCTATATTTTAACCATTACGGGTGTGGAGGACACCAAAATCGGAAAGGTATTGAAAGCTGTTTCTTATGCAGCACTTTTCTACCTTTCTCTTTTGCTTGCAACTACACCGTTTACAAAGCTGGCCTTTTATTTCGAAGACGGGGTGTATCAGAAGGGATTTTTGTTCCTGTCCCTGTATTTTACTGCGTACAGCCTGATTATCGTATCTATTTTTGTTACCTTGTATTCCAAAAAAGAAATAACCCGTTACCAGAAGCTTACCACTGTTTTTATGGCACTTGGAACTTCCACGGCATACTTAATTCAGCTGTTCTGGGAAAATATTTTAATCAGCAACTTTGTGGCATCCGTGCTGCTTCTGATTCTGTATCATTCCCTGCAGAGTCCCAGGGAGTATTTGGAAGAAGGTATGGATGTTTATAATTCCAAAGCCTTCCTTGAAAAAACCGGCTATCTTCTGGGCAGAAAGAAAAGCTTTACCGTGCTTGCCTTTGAACTTGACGGTTTCCAGTTTGTAAACCAGATTATGGGTATGGAAAGCGGCAGACGTCTTTTAGAGTCTGTGGCAAAGGAATGTCAGGAAAGCCATAAAGGTGATTTATACTATCTTGGAGAGACGAAATTTGCATATATTTTTGAGAAGAACAATTCGGAACTGCCGATTTATTCCGACTGGATTCACTGGCGCTTCCTTTCGGCGTTCCGTGTAAACGGTGTACGTGTGAACCTGACGGCGAAGCTTTGTGCGGTTTGCTGTCCAGAGGTTGAGCCGGAGCATGAAAAGCTTCTTACCGCAATTAATCTGTCTCTGCAAATGTGTAAAAAAGAAAATTATATGGAAGTATACTGGCCTACCAAAGAAGAAATTGTGGCATGCCAGCGTTCCACGCTGATTACCCATATTTTAAAAAGAGCGGTGCGCAACAAAGAGTTTGAGGTATATTTTCAGCCGATTTATTCTGCACAGGATAAGCGTTTCAGCGTTGCGGAGGCTTTGGTCCGTTTAAAAGATCCCGAGCTTGGTTTTATTCCTCCCGATGAGTTTATTCCCATTGCGGAGCGTTCCGGTCTCATTCTGGAAATCGGCGATATCGTATTTAAAAAGGTGTGCGAATTTATGGCAAGCAAAGCCGTTGCCAAATTCGGTGTCCGTTACATAGAAGTGAATCTTTCCATGGTACAGTGTATGCAGGAAAACCTTCACAAACATATGGTGGAAATTATGGACGAAAATGCCATTCCCCACTGCATGATTGACTTCGAAATTACAGAGACCTATGCAAACGGAGACAATCATGTGCTTCTGCAGAATATGGAAGCGCTGATTGAGAAAGGCTGCAGTTTTGCGGTAGATGATTACGGTACAGGCTTCTCCAATACTGATTACCTGATTGAGTTCCCCTTCGAACTGGTGAAGCTGGATAAAAGTTTCATCTGGGCTGCGGACAGCAATGAGAAGGCAAAGACCGTGCTGAGCCATACTGCATCCATGATTGACAGTCTGAATTTAAAAATCGTGGCAGAAGGTGTGGAAACCTACGAACAGGCAAAATACCTTTTGGATATGGGATGCGAATTCCTTCAGGGATACTACTTCTCACCGCCCATTCCGCCACAGAAATACTTGGAATTCCTTCGAAATTCCCAGCAGATTATCAAAGAAAAGCTGCTGGATAAGGCAGAAGCAAATGCATAAATTATAAAATGTTGATAAATTTGTTGACATTTCGGGGTAAAAAAAAGATAATTATATTGTTATATTGCTATTAATCATTTATTAATAGACATGATACGAGGGATTCTATCCCCCTTCCCCCCCTCAAATATATCTGTAAGGATTTTCCTTCCAGAACCTTCAAAGGCAGCGATGTCTTTGACTTATAGAAACCCTCGTATCATATATACAAAAGCAGGTGTGCGTTTTCCAACGCACACTTTTTTGCTTCACGGGAAATTTAGTCAAGTAAAAATATGCAGAAGCAATAAATCAGGCAACTGCGGGGTGCATTTACAATTTTCACAATTGCGTGATATAGTAAGGGGAAGACGTTTTTAGGAGAATAGCATGATAATTCAGTTACCGGAACATGTAAAAAACATTATAGAGACTTTAGAGCGGGCTGGCTATGAGGCTTATGCCGTGGGTGGTTGTGTCAGGGATTCCCTTTTGGGGAGAATTCCCAATGACTGGGACATTACAACCTCCGCAGACCCCTATCAGGTAAAAGCTTTGTTTCCCCGCACTTTTGATACGGGAATCCAGCACGGAACCGTAACCGTTTTGATGGATCATGTGGGATATGAAGTAACCACTTATCGTATTGACGGAAAATATGAGGACGGAAGGCATCCGACGGAGGTTCTTTTTACACGGAATCTGGAAGAGGATTTGCTGCGCAGGGATTTTACCATCAATGCCATGGCTTATAATGAGAGCCGGGGACTGGTGGATATTTTTGGCGGCATAAAAGATATGGAAGAAGGAATCATCCGGTGTGTAGGAGACCCCTACGCAAGATTTGAGGAAGATGCCCTGCGGCTTTTGAGAGCGGTGCGTTTTGCGGCGCAGCTTTCTTACTCCATTGAGGAAGAAACCCGTAAGGCGATGAAGGCGCTGGCTCCCAATCTGCGTAAAATCAGTGCGGAGAGAATTATGGTGGAGCTGGTTAAAATGATCGTTTCCCCCAATCCTTCCATGCTGCGGGAGGCATATGCATGCGGTCTGACTGCCGAATTTTTACCTGAATTTGACTCCATTATGGAGATGAAGCAGAACAATCCACACCATTGTTATACTGTGGGGGAGCATACGATAAAAGCCATGGAACAGGTGCCGGCAGAGAAGGAATTACGTCTTGCCATGCTGTTTCATGACATGGGGAAACCCTCCTGTAAAACCGTGGATGAGGAGGGAATTGACCATTTTTACGGTCATCCCGAGAAGTCCGAGGAAATGGCGGGCAAAATTTTAAGCCGCCTGCGTTTCGACAATGAAACAAAGACAAGGGTTTGTCGTCTTGTGCGATATCATGATGAGAGAATTGAAGGGGGCGAGAAGTATATGCGCAGGGCAATTGCCCGTATCGGTGCAGAATATTTCCCTGAGATTTTCTCTGTCTGGGTGGGAGACATTCTTGCCCAGAGCGATTATAAAAGAGACGAGAAATTGTCCAGAGTGAAGCAAAACCGAATGGACTATGAAAGCATTATGGAGAAGCGTCAGTGCATTTCAAGGGATACCCTTGCCGTAAAAGGCGGGGAACTGATTCAGGCAGGTATGAAACCCGGAAAAGAAATCGGCGAGGTGCTGAACCGTATGCTGGAGGAAGTAATCGAAAATCCGGAGCGGAATGACAAGGAATACCTTCTGGAAAAATATTGTCCCGGTTATAAAAATTAATAAAACAAAACATTTTTTTCTTATTTTCTTCATATCTTTAGTTAGCGTGAATCGGATATGTTACGGATATGAAGGAGGAAAAAATATGAATGACCGCGCTGTCAGTTTATTGGAAAATTATGATTTTACGGTGCTTCGAACCTATAAGGGAAGGGGAGCGATTCTGTGCGAAACCGACAGGGGACTTAAAATCATGAAGGAGTATAAGGCCCCGGCAGCCAAGCTTGCCCTTATGGATGCCCTCCTTGGCAATGTAAAAGAGATGGCGTTGGTTGACGTGGATGCTCCGGTGGCGGACCGGGAAGGGAATTTTATCTGCCGTGACCGGGACGGAATTTCCTATGTGGTGAAGGATTATTTTGAAGGAAGAGAATGTTCACCAAGGGATACGGAGGATTTGCGGAAGTGTTTTCGCGCCATGGCGCTTTTACATACGGGACTGTTTTATCCAAGGGAAAAAACCCCGGAAGGACTGGTGCGGTTCGACCCGGAAGGAGAATTTGCCCGGCAGAATGCCCTTTTACGTAAAATCAGGAAATATCTTCGGGAACGGGGAAATAAAACCGCTTTTGAGCTGGCTCTTTTAGGAGAATATAAAAGGTTCGAGGATTTGGCGGAGAAAACCCTTACCAGATTAAAACAGGAGGATTTTACATCCTTTTATGAAAAGGTAGAACGGGAAAAATCCTTTATTCACGGGGATTGCCAGTACCATAACATGCTTCTGGAAAAGGATAAAATGGCGGTGATTAATTTCGAAAAATGCCGTTGGGACAGTCCGGTGGGCGACCTTGCCAATTTCCTGCGTAAGGTTCTTGAAAAGTGTCGCTGGGACCCGGCAACGGGACGGATTCTTTTGGATGAATATGAGGCGGTGAATCCCTTATCCGACAGCGGAAAACGCCAGCTTTTTTACAGGCTTGCTTACCCTGAAAAATTCCGTAAGGTGGCCAATTCCTACTATAATTCCAACAAAGCATTCCAGTCCCAGGTATACATGGAAAAACTTGGGCAGATTTGCCTTCTGGAAGAAGACAAGGAAAAGTTTTTACGCAAAATTTTTCATGATATGATAGAATAGAAAAAAAGAGCAGATGCTCATAAAAAGGATAAAAATATGAAAGCAGAAAACAAAAGAATGAACCGGGAAAAAAGAAGATTTTTTCATCTGGGACTGTTTGTTGCCGGCCTGCTTTTTGCAGGCCTTTTCTCTTCCTGTACGACTGCAGGGGAGGATGGAAACCTGACAAATCCCGGTACAATTTCAGTGAACCATACTTATGAAGATACTGCCATACTGGTGAGCGCGGACCGGATTGAAAAGCTTCTGAATTTTCAGAATCTGGAAACCGGAAAGCGTTATACTTTAAGCTATGACGGCATTACTTCTTTTGCGGATAAATACGGTACCGCAATGTCGGCAGAGCAGCTGGTAACCGGCTCTATTGCGGACATTACTTTTATTAAAGAAAGCAAATATCTGAAGGATTTAAAATTATCTTCCGAGTATTTTTCCCTGTCTAAGGTTGCGTTTGAAGAGCTTTATAAAAAAGACACACGCATGACTCTTTTAGGGGAAGAATATAAGCTGGATGATTATCTTGTAATCGCTTCGGAGAGCGAAACCATTGACAGAATGGAGCTTCATGAAGGAGACATGCTAACCATATACGGAAAAGACCATACGATTTACAGCATGCATCTTGAGCAGGGGCATGGCTACCTTCGTTTGGAAAATGCGGATTATTTTATCGGCGGCTGGATTGAAGTGGGAAACAAGGTTATCCAGAAAGTGACAGAGAATATGCTTCTTACGGTTCCTGAGGGCACCTATGAAGTGCTTGTCAGCAACGATGGTGTCACCGGCGTAAAAAATGCCACCATCGGACGAAATCAGGAAGTAAGCATCGACCTTGGAGATATTGAGTTTGAGAAAAAAATGGGAAGCGTGTTGTTTGTGCTTCAGCCCTCCGATGCCACCCTTTATGTGGACGGAGCCAAGGTAAATACCGGCGGGCCGGTGTCTCTGGAATACGGCATTCACCAGCTGATTTGCCGGGCGGCAGACTATGAAACCATGTCAAGTTATATTAAAGTGGGAAGCCCCTATGCTTCCGTAACCCTAACCCTTACCAAGGAAGATGCGGAGGATTCTTCCGAAAAGGATTCCGAGAAATCTTCCGAGGACTCCTCCGATAAAAAAGACGAAGACTCTTCCGAAAGCAGTACGGAACGCTCAACAGAGGATTCTTCCGAAAAATCAACAGAAGATTCCACGGAAAGCAGTTCGGAGAAATCCACGGAGGACAGCTCCGAAAGCTCAAGTGAAAAGGATGATGAGGATTCTTCCTCAGAGAATTCCTCCGAAGATGATTCGGAAGAGGAACCGGAGGTGGAAGTGACTGAGGGGGCCAAGGTTTATATTGATGCCCCGGAAGGCGTGGAAGTGTATCTGGACGGGGAGTATGTAGGCGTAACCCCTACCTTTTTTGCCAAGAAGGAAGGCACTCTGGTGGTAACCCTTCGTAAAACCGGTTATCAGACACGAAGCTACACTCTGCGTCTGGAAGATGATGATGCAGAAATTCACTACTCGTTCTCAGCATTGGTGAAATCCTCATAAAAGAAAAGAGGCCTGTCATGGAAGGAAAATACACTTACGAAGATTTTTTAGATATCGTGGCTAAATTACGCAGTGAAGAGGGCTGTCCATGGGACAGGGCACAGACCCATGAAAGCTTGCGGCCCTGTATGCTGGAGGAAACCTATGAGTTTTTTGCTTCCCTGCGTATTCTAAAAGAAACCGGTTCCGGAGAAAATATGTGCGAGGAGCTGGGAGATATGCTTCTGCAGGTGGTAATGCAAAGCCGGATTGCGGAGGAAGAAGGGCTTTTTACCATGGAAGACGTGGTACACGAAATCAGCCGTAAAATGATACGCCGTCATCCCCATGTTTTTGGCAATGAAACAGTTGCGGGGGCAGGAGAAGTTCCGGGAAACTGGGAAGAAATCAAGCGTAAGGAAAAAGAAGAAAAAACCTGGATTGCAACCCCGCTTCGGGAAATTCCGGAGGAGCAGCCGGCCTTAACCAGGGCATCCAAGGTTTTAAAAAAGATAAATAAGGTGTACGAGCCCATCCCGGATTACGAAAAGTCTTTGGAAGAGATTAAGGCATGTGTTCTCAGGATGGAAGCGAAAGGCGAACAGATTTCACGGGAAGAACTTCATCGGGAGCTTGCAGGAATTCTCATGGGAGTTTCCGCTATTGCCGCAGAAAAAAGTGTCTATACGGAACAACTCTTAATCGATACGGTTGAAGAGGTTATCAGAAGCCACGGAGAATAAGGAAAACACGGGGGTTTTTGCGAATTTTTCTTGACAAAAGAAGTAAAACAAACTATAACTAGTATAGGCGGCTTTTTCCGCTATGATAATGTAGAAAAAAACTCAAAGTAAAGAGGAGGAGTTCATAATGAACAAGACAGAATTTGTTGCAGCTATCGCTGATCAGGCAGGATTATCCAAGAAAGACGCAGATAAGGCAGTTAAGGCTTTCATCGACGTTGTTTCTTCTGAATTAAAGAAGGGTGAAAAGATTCAGTTAGTTGGTTTCGGTACTTTCGAAGTTTCCGAAAGAGCAGCTAGAGATGGTAGAAACCCTCTTACCGGCGAGCCTATGAAGATCAAAGCTTCTAAGTCTCCTAAGTTCAAAGCAGGTAAGGCTTTAAAGGATATGATCAACTAATTACTGTTGAAAAGATGATACGAAACGAGGGAAAGAAATTTCCCTCGTTTTTTACTTCATGGGCGAAGCCCATGAAGTACTTAGAAGATGCGCAGTTCGCGGAAAGGAAGATAGTTGCTTCGCAACACCGCTCACGCGCGAGAATGTGCTGCGCACATTCTTCATGGGCGAAGTCCATGAAGTAAACTTAGATGCGCAGTTCGCGGAAAGGAAGATAGTTGCTTCGCAACAAGCGAATTATATGAATAGAAATAACAGAAAATATATCATGGGCGTATGTGCCTCCTTCCTTCTTGCGCTGTGTCTGGCTGCCTGCGGAAAAGAAGCCGAAGAGCCGGTACGGGAGTTACCCGCATTGCCGGGAATGGAAGATACGGAAGCGGTTTCCGAGCCGGAAAGTGAGTTGCCTTCTGAGGAACACTCTTATTTTAATCCGGATGGAGAAACTTTGGTAAGCCGTATTCTTGTTCCACAGGGTTTTGAACGTCTGCCGGAAGAAGAAGGGAGCTTCGCTGCTTTTGTACGGAATTATCCCCTGAAAGAAGCCGGAAGTCCGGTTCTTTTATATGACGGGCGGGAAAAAGGAAATCAGTCTGCCCATGTGGGCGTTTTTGCCCTTCCCATAGAGAATCGGGATTTGCAACAATGTGCGGACTCCGTTATGCGCTTTTATGGGGAGTACTATTTACAGTCCGGACAGTATGATAAAATTGAATTCCACTTTACCAACGGTTTCCTTGCGGAATATGACAAATGGGTGGAAGGATACCGCATCGCCGTGGATGGAAACAACGTATCCTGGGTAAAATCCGCAGAGTATGATGATTCCTACGATAATTTCGTTGATTTCATGAGAATGGTTTTTACTTATGCGGGAACGCTGTCTATGGATAGTGAAGCAGAGGCGATTGCGCCGGAAGAAATTGCCGTGGGGGATATTTTTATCAAAGGCGGCAGTCCGGGCCATGTGGTAATGGTTGCGGATGTATGCGTTGATGAGAAGGGAAACAAAGCATTTCTGCTTGCCCAGGGTTACATGCCGGCCCAGGAATTCCACATTCTGAAAAATCCCCTGCATGAGGAGAATCCCTGGTACTACCTGTCGGAACTGTCTTACCCGCTGGTAACGCCGGAGTATGTTTTTGAAGAAGGCAGCTGTAAAAGACTTTATCCGTAATTTTTAATGAGTAATAAAAAACACGGAAGGGTGGAATGCAGGTTTTTACCGATATTGCACCTTCGCAGATAGAAAGGAAAAAAACATGAGACTTGATAAATATTTAAAAGTGTCCCGCTTAATCAAGCGTCGCACCATTGCAAACGAAGCCTGTGACGCAGGCCGTGTTACCGTAAATGACAAGGTGGCAAAGGCTTCCCAGGATGTGAAAGTCGGAGATGTCATTGCCATCCGTTTCGGTGATAAAACCGTAAAGGCAGAAGTTCTTGCGGTACAGGAAACCGTGCGTAAGGAAGATGCTAAGGACATGTTCCGTTATTTATAAAAGAGGGCATATTGTTCCCCTTTCCCGCATAAAATGAAGTAGCCTGTAAAAGGCAGGGAAAGGAGATAACGCATGGAAGGAATTAAGCCCGGAGAAAAGCAGGGGCATACCCATAAAATCAATCTGTTAAACAGAAAAAGCTGTGCATTAAACGGGGTCGTGGATGTGCTGGCTTTTGATGTGAACGAAATCATTCTGGAAACGGAATTAGGGATGTTGATGATAAAAGGTCACGAGCTTCATGTGACAAGGCTTTCCCTGGATAAGGGAGAGGTTGATGTGGAAGGAAGGGTAGACAGCCTGGCATATTCGGATATTCCTGCATCTTCCGGCAAAAAAGAATCCTTTTTCGGCAGGTTGTTTTCCTGATGGAAATCAGCGAAAGTATTCTGGAGGAAGTGCGGATTTTTACCGGAGCGGTTGCTCTGGGAACTGTTTTTGCCTGGCTTTATGACTGGAATCTGATTCTCCGGAGGGTGTTTCCCCACGATGAACTGGCCCGCATGATGGAAGACGGCCTGTTCTGGCTTTGCGTGTCCCTATGCAGTGTAAATATTCTGTTTCGCTGGAACCGGGGCGTGCTGCAGATTTTTATTATTCTTGGTGCTTTGCTTGGAATATTGTTGTATAAAAAATCCATCAGTTGTGTTTACATAAAAATTATGTCGAACATAACACAATATGTTGTGGTTTACATAAAACGGGTTACATATATTGTATTAAAACCATTAACACTCCTGAAAAAGCCCGTAAAATCGGGGGTTTCCGCCACAAACCGACTGGTAAAAATTAGTTACCATAATGTAAAAAATACCTTGACTACCGGCATAAAAAGGTTTACTATAACGTTATGTAAACACAAGGCAAAGGACGCCTTGTACCAAGAACAAGGATGTAAGTCGGGGGAATACGATGGCAGGAAGAAGGAAAAAGCAGACGCATAACAGACGGGCTGTTTATCGGAAAGTGCAAAGCGAGAAGCTTTCCATAGCAGTCATCTCCATTGTGCTTATTATTTTCTGCGCGGTTATGGGATTCCAGACCTTAGAGAAAAAGAAGGAGCTGGAAGCATATCAGGCAAAAGAAGCATATTATCAGGCATTAATCGAAGACGAAAACCTGCGGGCAAAAGAGCTTGCGGAGTTTGAGCAGTATACCAAAACAAAGGCATACGCGGAAGAGGTTGCAAGAACCAAGCTGGGCCTGGTAAAAGATGGTGAAATTATATTTGTTGCACAGTAAAACGCTTTGACGGAATGAGGTCGAAGCGTTTTTTGTCGTTTAAAATGGCTTTTTTCTTTTTTTACTTCGACAAAAAAATATACCTATCGCTGATAAGATAAGGCAGGAAAGCTTTTAGGTAAAGTAAACAGCGGAAAGGAAGACAAGCAGTGGAAAAAGGAAAGAAAACGGAGCTTTTGCCCGCATACGGACAAAGACGGATTATGGCGATTGCGGACGCATACAGGGAACTGGCATATTCCTACGGAAAGGAAACAACGGAAGGCCCCGTAGACCGGCGGGAGGCGTTTTTTCATAAAGGTATGGCGGAGAACCGGAGTATCATGGCGGAGAATTTAAGGGAAATGGCGGATTCCATGTGTATGGTTGCGAAAGAAAATCTTACCTATCAGGAGCCCTCTCCCAAGAGTAAAAAAGCCCTTGCCCAGGGGTTAAAAAAGCACGGTATCATTTTGGACAACCTGTTTTTTATGGAAAAAGACGGATCTTTTCAGATGGTGCTGAATATGAAAGCGGGAAGGGACGCAGACTATTCCACGGAGGATATTGCGGAAGTGTTAAGCGGATTTTTCCGTCGTCCGTTGATTTCGTCCCGGGAGAATATGTTTTTTGTTTCATATGACTATGATATGTATGTGTTCGAATCTAAGGCACCCTACCGCTTACTTGCGGGACAGGCCTGTGCCACCAAAGCGGGAGAAAAAACTTCGGGAGACAGCAGTTTCATCTATGAGGTCTCCGGCAGGGAGAAGGTGTGCGCCATTTCCGACGGGGCCGGCTCCGGGGAAGAAGCCTTTGCAGACAGTGAGCTTGCCCTGGAATGGCTGGAAAAATATCTGGATTCCGGCTTCTCCTTAGAGCACGGGGCAGAGCTTGTAAATCATTACTTTTTATCCTTAAAAAGAGAACAGAACATGCCCACGCTGGATGCCTGCAGCATCAATCTGGAGAAGGGAAGCTTACGTTTTGCGAAGTACGGTGCTTCTCCCAGTTATATAAAAAGAGACGGTTATGTGGAAAAAATCCCCGGTTACGGTTTTCCTCTGGGATTTGCAAGCGGTAAAAAGGAGCCGGAGACCTGTTGTTATCTGGAAGAGGGTGACTGCCTCATTATGATGTCCGACGGGGTTCTGGAATGCTTCCGGGAAGAGGCCCTTTTGGTGGAGGCCATCGGTCAGGCGGGACGGCGCAGCCCTTCCGAAGCAGCTTTTTATCTGCTGCAGAAGGCAATTTATGCCTGCGGAGGTCATATTCGGGATGATATGACAATTCTTTTTGCAACACTGGAGGCAAACTAAGGGCCTGCACTTGAATTCTTCCCGTAAATTCGATATATTTAGTGCATGATTGATAAAATTAGGGACTATATGGACAAACAGCATATGGACGTGCAGGGCAGAACCCTGATTGTGGGAGTTTCCGGCGGCGGGGATTCCGTCTGCCTTTTACACGTATTGCACCGGCTTCAAAGTGAGTTTCATTTGAAGCTGGTTTGTGTGCATATCAATCACATGTTACGGGAAACTGCAGAGCGGGACGAGGATTTTACCCGGGAATTTGCGGCGAAACTGGACATTCCTTTTTATGTAAAAAAAGCAGATGTAAAAAAACTTGCAACCGAAGAAAAGCTGTCGGAAGAAGAGGCGGGACGCATGGTGCGCAGAGCCTTTTATGAAGAGGTTTGTGAGAAGGAAAAAGGGGACTATATTGTCCTTGCCCATCATAAAAATGATAATGCGGAGACAATGCTTTTTCACCTAATACGAGGCACCAATCTAAAAGGAATGGGCGGCATCAGACCTGTGCAGGGGAAGTATTTACGTCCCTTGCTTTGCGTGGAAAGAAAAGAAATTGAAGCCTATCTGGAGAAGGAGCAGCTCTCTTTTATGGAGGATGAAACCAACAGAGAGGATGCTTATGCAAGAAATGCCATCCGGCATCACATGATTCCCAAGGCTGAGGAAATCTGCAGCGCCGCGGTGGAGCATATGGCGGAGGCGGGAGAAAGCTTCCGGGAGACAGAAGAGTATCTGGCAATGCAGACGGAAGAGGCCTTCAAAGCCTGTGTTAAGGAAGAAACGGATGGTTTGCATTTAAACGGGGAATGCTATGGCAGACTTCATTCCGCAATCGGATCCAGACTGATTTATCTGTGTCTGGAGCGAATCGGAGGCAGAAAGGATTTGACCAGAACCCATGTGGAGCTGTGCCGTGCTCTTTTAGACCATCAGACCGGTAAAAATTTGCATCTTCCCGGTGGAATTACACTGGTAAAAACCTATGACGGTATGGTGTTTTTGTACCCTGAAAAGGAAGCGGAAGAGGGGACGGAGATTCCTGCCTGTCACGGCAATTCCATTCCGCTGGACGGACTGGGAGTGGCTGTGGGAACCCTTTTAGATGAGTGGCAATTTGCAAATATTCCCAAAAAAACATATACGAAATGGTTTGATTATGATAAAATAATTCAATGTCCGGTTTTTCGGAAACGAAGAGACGGAGATTATCTGGTTATCGACGAAAAAGGAAGTAAAAAGTCCTTAAACCGATACATGATTGATGCCAAAATCCCTTCTTATCAAAGAGAGAAGTTGTGGATACTGGCCTGCGGAAGCCGGGTTATCTGGATTCCGGGATACCGCATTAGTGAGGATTGCAAAGTCGGACCGGAAAGTAAACGGGTCATACAGTGGGAAGTTAATTCCTTGGAAGCAATGAATAACTTAGGAGGAAACCGGGATGAGTGATAAAATCAAGGTATTATTCAGCGAAGAAACCGTAGATGAGAAAATTCGTGAATTGGGAGAGAAAATCAGTAAAGACTATGAAGGAAAAGAACTTCATTTAATCTGTGTGTTACGAGGGGGAAGTTTTTTTATGTGTGAGCTTTCCAAGCGCATTACCGTGCCCGTAACCATTGATTTTATGTCTGTGTCCAGCTATGGTCAGGGAACGACTTCCAGCGGCAATATCAAAATCGTAAAAGATTTGGATGATACCATTACAGGCAAGCATGTACTGGTAGTGGAAGACATTATCGATTCCGGCCGTACACTGAGCCATCTTTTAGAATTACTGGAGTCCAGAAGACCGGAGAGCCTTGCGCTTTGCACCCTTCTCGACAAGCCTGACAGAAGAGTGGTGGAAGTGGACGTAGACTATACGGGATTCGAAATTCCTGATTTGTTTGTCGTAGGATACGGGCTGGATTATGCCCAGAAATACCGCAACCTTCCTTACATCGGTGTTGTGGAGATTGACGAAGAATAAGAAAGTAAAAGAAAGACAGGAGAAACTTAAGTGGAAGGAAATGAAAGAAGACGGGGGAGTGGCGCAATATTTCTGTTGATTGCCATCCTCATTATGATTGCAATCTGGGTAGGAACCCTGAATCTGGGAAAAGAATATGTTTCCCAGAATACCATGGAGCAGGTAGTGACCCAGGGGCAGGTAGACAGAGTTGTTATTGAACAGAAACAGTCCTCGGAAGGCGGAACGGTTTTACTGGTTCTCAAAAACGGAGACGAGTATCTGGTCAATGTAACGGACGTAGACACAACCAATCAGTGGCTCAGGGAAGCGGGCATGGATCCTTATGTGGGTGAAGTTCCCCAGAATAACTGGTTTTTGACTTATATGCTTCCTCCTCTGATTGTTCTTGCCATCTGTGCTTTTTTCTTTGTGATGTTTATCAATGCACAGAATGCGGTAGCAGGGGGCGGAAGTAAAATGATGGACTTCGGTAAAAGCCGTGCCAGAAAGTCCAATGATACCAAAACTACCTTAAAAGACGTAGCAGGTTTAAAAGAAGAGAAGCAGGACTTAGAGGAAATCGTATCCTTTTTAAGAGATCCTGAGAAATTTACCATGGTGGGAGCAAGAATCCCCAAGGGTATCCTTTTAGAGGGCCCTCCCGGAACGGGTAAAACCTTACTTGCGAAGGCGATTGCAGGCGAGGCGGGAGTACCTTTTTACAGTATTTCCGGTTCTGATTTCGTGGAAATGTTTGTTGGTGTGGGTGCTTCCCGTGTAAGGGATTTGTTTGCAGAGGCAAACAGCTCCAAACCCTGTATCGTATTTATTGATGAAATTGACGCGGTTGCCCGTCGAAGAGGTACGGGTATGGGCGGCGGTCACGATGAGCGTGAACAGACCTTGAATCAGCTTCTTGTAGAGATGGACGGTTTTGAGGAAAACAGCGGTATTATCGTGCTTGCAGCTACTAACCGTGTAGACATTCTGGACCCGGCGATTCTTCGTCCCGGCCGTTTTGACCGTAAAATTCGTGTGGATCGTCCTGATGTGGGTGGCAGAGAAGAAATTCTTAACGTACACGCCAAAAACAAACCCCTTGGGGATGATGTAGACTTAAAACGTGTTGCCCAGACTACCGCAGGTTTTACCGGTGCGGACCTGGAGAATCTTTTAAACGAAGCAGCCATTCAGGCAGCCAAGGATAAAAGAGCGTATATCCGTCAGGAGGACATTACCGCTTCCTTCCTGAAGGTGGGAATCGGTACGGAAAAGAAGAGCCGTATTGTATCCGACAAAGAGAAGAAAATTACCGCGTACCACGAAACCGGTCATGCGATTTTGTTCCATGTATTGCCGGAGATGGATCCGGTTTACACTATTTCCATTATTCCCACCGGCTCTTCGGCAGCAGGTTATACCATGCCGTTACCGGAGCGTGATGATATGTTCCACACCAAGGGAAGAATGAAGCAGGATATTATGGTTTCCTTAGGCGGACGAATTGCCGAGGAATTGATTTTTGAAGATATTACAACCGGTGCATCCAGTGATATCCGCAAGGCTACTGCAGTTGCCCGGGAAATGGTGACCCGCTACGGTATGAGCGAGAAGCTGGGTATGATTAACTACGAGAGCGACGGAGATGAAGTATTCATTGGCCGTGATTTCGCCCAGACCAAGAGCTATAGCGAGAAGATTGCAGCTGAAATCGACGAAGAAGTAAAAGCGATTGTGGACGAGTGCTATACCAAGGCAAAGGAAATTATCGTAGAGCATATGGAATTTTTACATGCCTGCTCAAAGCTTCTGATTGAGAAAGAGCGTATCACCAGAGAAGAGTTCGAAGAATTGTTTGACAAAGTGGAAAAAGGCAGTGCAAGCGACCTGTCAATGAACGTGAATTACACCGATGATTTGGGCTCTTTGATTTAAAATTGTGCAGTTTTACCAAAAGAAGTGCGATTCTTTTGTAAAGTTTGTGGAAACTATGGATTGTACAAATGGTTCGGGGGTGCTATACTCCTAGATGTAACCCCCCCAATACATTATAGTTTTTTGCTATACCCCATAAGAAGAAATACCTTCTCTAAAAAGGACAGTTCATTTATGACCTGTCTTTTTTACGTTTTAGGGGGGAATGTGCGGTCGCAGCGTTTATGCGGTTCTTGACGGTCGCAAGCGTTTATGTGGTTCTTGGCGGTCGCAAGCGTTTATACATTCCTTCTTAGACACGCTTTCGCTCGACCTCATGCGTAGCGGCCACTAAACTCGTACAGCGCTTGGCTTGTACTCGTTAAGTGCCGACGCATTCACACGGTCTTCGAAGGAACGATAAAAGCTTGCTCGGGGCGGAAGTGCGCCCCACAAAAAGCCGCTTTCACGCAAAATGTGGGGACAAGAAAGGCAAGTTCCCCCCACAAGAAGGGTATTTTTCGCATAAAAATTGAACATACAAGAATATCCCCTCTCGTTAACAAACACTTGCGTACAGCTTTTAAATATAATAAAATAAAAGTGTGTGCGGCAGTCACCGGATTCTCCGTAAATCAAAGGTGTGTAGCCACATCACAATCTCTGTAAATCAAAGGTAGTATTATATGGAAATTGATCATTGCCTAAAAATTGAAGAAGCGTGTAATTATATCGTATCCATGCGTCCCCTTCTGAACAAGCGGGCGCTTTTTTCAGATACAACTGCAGATTATGTTTCGCCCGCCCAGCCGGAGGCAGGGGAGGATGTTATCCTGCGTTTCCGTACCGCCCGTAATAACGTGGATGCAGTGAATGCCTGGGTGAACGGTAAAGCATATTCCATGAAGAAATCAGAGCAGCAGGGGGATTTTGATTATTATGCCTGCGTGATTCCCGCGGTGACGGAACCCTTGCAGTATTATTTTGAGATAAAAGTAGGCAGACTGCGTTGTTTTTATAATCAGCGGGGTGTTGTCAGAGAGGTGACGGAGTACTGTAACTTCCGCGTGATTCCCGGATTTCATGTGCCTGAATGGGCGAAGGGTGCGGTTATGTATCAGATTTACGTGGACCGTTTCTGCAACGGCGACCCGTCCAATGACGTGGAAAACAGAGAGTACTGCTATCTGGGAGACTATTCCACGAAAGTGGAGGACTGGTTTAAATATCCTGCCCAGATGGGTGTCAGGGAGTTTTACGGGGGAGACTTGCAGGGTGTTTTAGATAAAATGGATTATCTGGAGGACTTAGGCATCGAGGTCATTTATTTTAATCCTCTTTTTGTGTCTCCTTCCAATCATAAATATGATATTCAGGACTATGATAATATAGATCCCCATATCGGTAAAATCGTGGAAGAGCGTGGGGAACTTCTTAACGACGGTTGCAGAGAAAACCGTTACGCAACGCGGTATATTAACCGTGTTGCCAATAAGGCGAATCTGGATGCCAGCAACGCATTGTTTGCCAAAGTGGTGGAGGAAGCCCATAAAAGAGGCATCCGTGTCATTTTGGACGGTGTGTTCAATCACTGCGGTTCCTTCAACAAGTGGCTGGACAGAGAGCGGATTTATGAGGGGCAGGAAGGATATGAAAAGGGCGCATACGTTTCAAGAGAAAGCGCGTACCATTCCTACTTCAAGTTTTATCAGGAGAACTGGCCATATAACGGTTCCTATGACGGCTGGTGGGGACACGATACCCTTCCTAAGTTGAATTATGAAGAATCCAGGGAACTGTATGATTATATTTTATATATTGGTAAAAAATGGGTTTCCGCACCCTATAACGTAGACGGCTGGAGACTTGACGTTGCGGCGGATTTGGGACATTCACCGGAATTTAACCATCAGTTCTGGAAGGACTTCCGCAAAGCGGTAAAAGAAGCCAATCCGGAAGCGGTTATTCTTGCAGAGCACTACGGCTCATCAAGAGACTGGTTAAACGGTGACGAGTGGGATACCCTGATGAATTACGATGCTTTTATGGAGCCGTTGACATGGTTTTTGACGGGTATGCAGAAGCATAGCGATGACTCCCGCGAGGACTTGTACGGTAACGTGGACAGCTTCTGGGGTGCCATGAACCATCACGGAACCAACTTCACCATGCCATCCTTATATTCGGCAATGAATGAGCTGAGCAATCACGACCATTCCAGATTCCTTACCAGAACCAATCGTAAGGTGGGCAGAATGCATACTCTGGGTTGCAGAGCAGCGGAGGAAGGCGTTAACAAGGCGGTTTTAAGAGAAGCGGTACTGGTGCAGATGACCTGGCCCGGCTCTCCTACCATTTATTACGGAGACGAGGCAGGACTTTGCGGCTTCACGGATCCGGATAACAGACGAACCTATCCCTGGGGCAGGGAGGATCATGATTTGATTGCTTTCCATAAGGCGGCAATCCGGGTTCACAAGGAGAATCCCGTGCTCAGACACGGCTCCTTAATCAGACTTGGCGGTGATTATAATTTCCTTGCTTTCGGACGTTTTGACAGGAAAGATGCGGTCGTTGTGATTCTGAATAACAACAATCATGAAATTGACAAGGAAGTCAGCGTGTGGGAGGCAGGCATCTGTGACGGAACGGTGCTTAGCAGACAGCTGCTTTCTTATGAAAACGGATTTACCACGGAAACTTGCGAATATATTGTTGAGCAGGGTAAAATCAACATTCATCTGTCCGCAGTATCCGGCGTCATTTTAAAAGCAGTCCGGAACTAGACGGACAAAGAAACGGGGGTTAAAAAATGATAGCAAAACAGGTAGTTCAGACATGTATAGACGAGTTGCGGGAATTGACCAGAGTGGATTTCTGCGTGATTGATACCCAGGGGATTGAAGTGGCGTCCACCTTCCCCAAGGATAGTTTGGATTTGTCGCTGATGAGTAACTTTTTTGATTCACCGGCTGACAGCCAGATTATCGGCGGCAACTATCTTTTTAAGGTAAAAGAAGATAATACGGTGGTGTATATTCTTGTTTCCCGCGGGGGACAGACCGACGGATATATTTTCGGTAAAATCGCCGTGAATCAGTTGCAGCAGCTTCTTGTGGCATACAAGGAGCAGTACGACCATACCAGTTTTATCCAGAATCTGATTCTTGATAATCTGCTGTTGGTGGATATCTATAATAAAGCGAAGAAGCTGGGCATTGCGGCTCAGGCGGAGCGTGTTGTGTTCCTTGTGGAGGTTTCCAGCCAGAAAGAGCGGGAGGCGCAGGATATTTTACGGTCTGCATTCGCAGAAAAAATGGACGATTACGTAACTGCGGTGGATGAGAAAAGGGTAATTCTCGTGCATACTTTGGAGTCCGATGAAGATTTCGAGGATATGGAGCAGATGGCAAACATGCTTATCGATATCATGAACACGGAAGCGTATATGAGCGTCCGGGTTTCTTACGGAACCATCGTAAAAGAATTAAAAGATATTTCCAAGTCCTACAAAGAAGCAAAAATGGCATTGGATGTGGGTAAAATCTTTTATACCGAGCGAGATGTTATCGCCTATGATTCCCTTGGAATCGGCCGTTTGATTTATCAGCTTCCCGTGAATTTGTGCAGAATGTTCATTCAGGAGATTTTTGGGGATAACGTACCCCTTGATCTGGATGAGGAAACTTTGATGACGGTGAATAAGTTCTTCGAGAACAACTTAAATGTTTCCGAGAGTTCCCGTCAGCTTTACGTACACAGAAACACGCTGGTGTATCGTATCGAGCGTTTAAAGAACACCACGGGTCTGGACATTCGTGTTTTCGACGATGCCCTTACCTTAAAAATTGCTCTCATGGTAGTGAATTACCTTCGCTTCCTTGATGAGCAAGATTACGACTACGAATAAAAGAGAGACAGACATATGAAATTTATCTCATGGAATGTAAACGGAATACGGGCCTGCAGAGAAAAAGGTTTCCTTGATTTCTTTGCAGAAGCGGATGCGGACTTCTTCTGTCTGCAGGAGACCAAGCTTCAGGCGGGACAGATTGAGCTGGATTTGCCGGGCTACGAGCAGTACTGGAATTATGCGGAGAAAAAGGGTTACTCCGGAACGGCGATTTTTACCAAACATACACCAATCAGTGTAAGCTACGGCATCGGCGTGGAAGAGCATGACCATGAAGGCCGTGTCATTACACTGGAATACGAGAATTTCTATCTGATTACGGTGTATGTGCCTAACTCCCAGGATGGGCTTGCCCGCCTTCCCTACCGCATGACCTGGGAAGACGCTTTCCTTGCTTATATTAAAAAGCTGGAAGAGAGCAAACCGGTGATTTACTGCGGGGACCTTAATGTGGCCCATAAGGAAATTGACCTTAAAAACCCAAAAACCAACCGTAAAAATGCCGGCTTCACCGATGAAGAACGGGGAAAGTTCAGTACTGTTTTAGAGAATGGCTTCATTGATACGTTCCGTTATTTTTATCCGGATATGGAGAACATCTACTCCTGGTGGAGTTACCGCTTCAGTGCCAGAGCCAAGAACGCAGGCTGGCGTATTGACTACTTCATCACTTCAGGAAGTCTGAAGGACAAGCTGGAGGATGCGAAGATCCATACGGAGGTGTTTGGTTCGGACCATTGTCCGGTGGAGCTTACCGTGAAGGGGTTGTAGGGGAACGAAAAGAATAATATTTCGGAATTTTTATAAATAAGTGTAAAAAGAGAAAGTGTAAAAGGTGGAAAATGAGAAAACAGTTTATCAGAGGAATTGTTGCATTGTTAATAACTACGCTTGTATCCGCGAGCGCAATGCCGGCGCTTAGTGTAAGTGCGGCACCAGTGGAGAGCGCAGAGTGTGAATCTGAAGAAGACACAACTACTTCAGATGAAGATGCTTCTACAGAAGAGGTTGATGCATCCGAGGAGGAAGGTATATCGGAGCAGGAATCAGAGGCTGAGGAAGAAAAGGATTCCGAGGAACCTGAATCAGAGGAAACAACGGAAGAGGAATTAGTGTCTGAAGAAGCCAGTGAGTCTGAAAATATTTCAGATAATAATCTGAATGATAATTTAGATGCTACAGAGATAGAGAAGGTATATGTAAGAAAAGATATAGATAGTATAGAAAAAGAAAATGATAGAACATTTATAACATTCAGCTTTCAATTGGACACATTTTATACGCCGGAAAAGCTTAAAATATATGATAAAAATCCTCAGGATAACATTGATGTAGATGCTTTGGACGAATCAATAGTATCGTTGGATCCGTCAACAGGTATGTACGTTGGTAAGGTATATGAAACCTTGAATAAAGATAATTTATTAAATTACTACATTGTTTATGAAGCAGATGGTGTAAAGAATACTCTTCAAATGCTTATAATTATACCATGCTATAAGATGGAAGTTGGTGTATTAGGTGAGGGAGAAGTAAAATATAAAGAGTATGCTGGGGAAGATTCTTTACAATTTGATGAACAAGAAATAAATTCAAATATTCTGGTTAGGTGTGGTTCTAAATTGGAATTTTTGTTATATCCGGCCGACGGGTATAAAATTTGGAACTGTTGGGAGGATAGTGAAGAAAACGCCATCAAATTAACTGAAAAAAAATATATATATGAGAGTGTGACTTCTGCCGGAAAAATCAATTTTCGGTTTGCTTCGATGACGGCACCTGTCTTTAACGAAATAAATCCGGATGGGTATTGGATAAGTGAACAAACGGGTTATAATACTGTAAATGTGAATATATCCTGTGATGCAAACAATGAAAGTAATAACGATATCACAAAAGTTATTTGGTCATCAAAAAGCTCTCTTTCTGATGCTGATGTTCTTGCAAGTGATGGCTGTGAAATTATAAAAGAGGGAAAATTTTATAAGATTATGCCGCTGCAATTAAAAGCAGGAAAGTATTATCTTTATGCAGTAGATAAATATGATAATATTAGTGATGCCACACAGATAAAGTTGTTTGTAGATTTAGAAGCTCCTAAAATTGAAGGTTCACTGGCTGAATATACAAAAAATGAAGTGTATTATGATGATTTTGGAAACCCCAATAATTCTGAAAAGGAAAAACTTTTGATTAGTTATAGCATTTCAGATAATAAAGAAGGTATCGGTGTTGCATCTGCAAAGTATATCATTACGGATTCGAATGACTATAAAGAAATTAATCTTGACTTTGATAAAACAAGTATTGAAATAGACAGGCCGGAACAGCAGTATAGTGTATTTATTGAAGCTACGGATAAGCTTGGGAATAAAAGTAAAAAGCAACTTTTCTTATATGATGTTGAGATAACAATAAATAATGAAGTCAACTGTTTTCAAACTGATGATGGACAAACATTATATTATTCATCCAAAATAAAAGAAGAAGATAAAACGGTTTTGTTTACTGTAAGTGTTCTTTCAAGTAATAAAGATGAAGAAGATGATAGTGAAAATGTAAATTCTCAGGAATCGTCAAACAACTCAATAACAGGTCAAAATTCAGAATTAGATTTTAGACTTGAAGTAATATGTGAAGGTATGGAGACTCAAAGATATGATAAAACAGGCGCAACAGTTATATGGAAAATTGAAAATACGTACTTAAAAAAATGTAAAAATGATGTAGAAATTAGAATTGTAGAAAATAATACCGATAATACTGCGGTAATTGTGAATATTAAATGGGACGATGATGCCCCAGTGCTTGAAACTTTTGAATTTAACAATCAAATCTATTATGCTTGTGAGGAGGTTGAGTTAGAACCTGGGAAAAAAGCAGAATCATTTGTAAGAAATGATTCCAATAAAATGATTGAGCAGCAAGACAACCTAGCTAAAATAGAAATAGAAAATCAAAAATCGAAAGATGGAATAAAAGTAGAGAGAGGAAAGTATCAGGTATTTGCAGCGAGTGCCGGAGATATAATTCTGAATTTTGCTGAGAATGATAAAGATGTCTCTTATGTTGGATATACAATTCGGAGTACCCCGTATGCAGATGCAGAAGAAGGAAAAATACCATTAGGTGGTTCGGAAAAATCCGGGGAAGAAGTGGAACCTATAATAGAGTATATTGAGTGCTCTAAAAACGAAGATGGTAAATTTTATATTCCTGTTGAAGAAAACAAGAAGGGATTTTTGTTTATAAAAGTTAAAGATGTAGTAGGAAATGAGGTCGGTGTTTATTTAGTAGGAGTGATTTCTGAAGACGCATCGGAACATAGTAAAAATGCGAGTGTTATTTTTTCCGGATTAAAATCTAATAAAAGGGATGCAGAAAAAATCTATCTTCATAAAAATTTAAATTCCTTCACTATTGTTGCGACAGATACAAGAGCCGGAATCAAAAAGATTTTATGGCAAATAAAAGGAACTGAGATGAAAGGGACAGTGGATATTGATGAAGAAGGAGCATTACATACTCAGTCGCAAAATTGGAGTATTGGGGAAAATTCATTAGAGTATAACATTGTAACAAAGTTAACAGGAAAAATTGATATAAGTAAAATCGAAGAGAATGGAATGGAGATAGAAGTAACCCTTATTGATAATATAGGGCATACGACTACAAGTAAGGAAAAAATCAGTATTGATAGAACTGCTCCCATAATAAATCTGTCATATAAAGGCGGGGAAGCGGATGAGACATATACGAATATATACAAAGATACTCGTTATGCAATCATTGAGATAAAAGAGCGAAATTTCAACGCATCAGATGTGGAAATAGAAATTTCAAAAATATCCGGGAAGGAGCCGATATTATCTGAGTGGAAAAAAAGGGTTGATAAGAATAATCCTAAAAACACAGTATATTCAGCAACTCTTACATTTGCAGACGATGGAGAATATGATATAAAAGTCAATTTTGTAGATATGGCAGGACACGCTGCGAAAGAAGCTGAAGGAGAAAGTTTTGTTATTGACAAGACATTACCAGAAATAAATATATCATATAATAATAATGATGTTCAAAATAATTCGTATTATGCCAATAGTCGTACGGCATTGATAACAATTAAAGAAAAAAATTTTGATGCCGGTAGAATAAATATTCAAGAATTAGATATAAATGGTGGTGTAAAAAGTCAATCATTTGTAGTTGGTAAATGGAACACAATTGGCGATACACATAGGCTTGTGATAGAGTTTAATGCGGATGGTATATATCGATTTGGAATAATGGGTCGAGATAAAGCAGGGAATGAGATGGTTCCTTACAATAGTGAGACATTTACCGTGGATCGAACCATGCCGGAAATTTTAGTAACAGGTGTTGAGGACAAGAGCGCAAATAATAAGCTCGTTATACCGGTTATTGAATTTAGAGATAAGAATTATGATTCTAATGGCAGTATAATAGAATTAAGTGGTGCTAATAATGGAGTTGTTGAAGTAAAGGGAGAATATCGTAAAACGGAACAGGGAGAGATATTCACTTTTGATGGATTTGATGATTCTAAAGATGCGGATGATTTATACACATTGAAAGTATCCCATACAGATATGGCAGGTAATACTGTACAGAAGATAGTTAGATTTTCCTTAAATCGTTATGGCTCGGTATATGTATTTAACGGTGGGCTAAATGAGATTTCCGGAAATTATGTTAATGAGGCATCAGGGATTGAAGTTGAAGAAATAAATATTGACCGTTTGGTGTATAAAACAATTCAAATTGTGATTGCAGTAAATGGAGAAACCAGAACATTAACAGAGGGAATTGATTATCAGGTTATTCCAAACGAAAAGGATGGGTCGTGGAGCCGATATACATATCGCTTTGAAGATAATTTATTTGTGCAGGATGGGACTTATAGACTGATGATTTATTC
Organism: Lachnospiraceae bacterium; assembly: GCA_017473905.1. Classification (GTDB taxonomy): domain Bacteria; phylum Bacillota; class Clostridia; order Lachnospirales; family Lachnospiraceae; genus UBA3766. The sequence continues at coordinate 43,679 of JAFUJA010000013.1, forward strand.
AGTTGACTCTGCAGGAAATAAAAACTCAAATACCATGTTGGAGAAAAAAGCGGAGATTCAGTTTGGTATTGACAACACAGCACCTGTGATTGCATCGCTTAATCTTGAAAATGGAATTGTGTATAATGAGAGTACCAAGGAAGCATTGTTCTCTATTGCGGACAATTTTGTTTTGGATGCAGTTAAGGTGATGATAAATGGTGAGGAAGTTGACGTTGAAAAAATAGGAGACAATTATCGTTTTCTGATTCCACAGATGGACCGTAAGCAAATAATTCAGATTGTTGCGAAAGATATTGCAGGAAATGAGAGCGTATTAGAAATGTCGGAAATTTTGATTTCAACCAATTTATTTGTCAGATGGATAAATAATACACCATTGTTTGTTGGAACGATTTGTATTTTGGCAGTCTTACTTGGTGGTTCTGCTGGAATTCCGATTTTTTTGATGAAAAGGAGAAAAAGATTTTAATAATCAAAACAACTTGATTTATTCCAACCATGTATAATTTGGATATTGCAGAAAATCCCAGGCTGCCGGTTGACAGTCTGGGATTGTAAAGCAATATAGCGAAATTTGCAAAAATAGGCGATTGTATTGCAAATCTGTTACATATCTTCATGCCTCGACCACTTCCCTGCCAATTCTCGGTGGTTTCTTACCGATATACGGAAATAATGTCTTAATTTTCTCCAAATCTCCCGTAGCCAGACTTTGCAAAATTGCCAGTCTGATAGCTTCTGACTGATTATCAGTATTAATTTTTTCTTTTAAAAGTCCTACTTCTCCTTCTTCAATCCTAAATGTTACCTGCTTCTTACTCAAACGAACTCCTCCTTATACGGATGGAGCATCTTCAATAGAAAAAATGCATCAGAATCAAGATTTCTGACTTGACGATTTCTTGAACCAGCTGAGCACTTTTTCTATGTAAGATGACAAAAAGGCAGACTTCGGGCACGATATTTGCAAGAAGTAGACCGATATCAGCAGTCTGGAAAAGAATTTGAAATTTATCATAGAAAA